>CAYOZB010000091.1:0-12432 GCA_964408365.1 uncultured Halobacteriales archaeon
GGCTGCGTTCCTAAAGCCGCGAACTGTTCCTAAACGGGGGGTCTGCTGTTCCAGAAAGGTGGTTGCGCTCGGAAGCACATAAACCGCCCCTTCACGAGGAGCCGTCGCCTGGTGGTTAAGCCGACGCAGAAATGGGTCCCGCCCCGCGGCTGACCCGCATTTTGGAACACGCAACCCGCGTCGTCGACTCTGGCTACCGTTTTACCAAGGACCGTCGGGGGACGCGGTACCCCTGCGCGGGGGTCGGACGCCTGCCGAACATGGCATCGTCTGAACCCGTTCGAACCGGGGTGTTCGACGATTGCACAACACAACCAATCGGTCTAAATCACTCCTGTTGGCGAGTAGGGTTTGGGACGACCCGTAGCCGGTCTAGGTCGCCAAGACGCGGTAGATACCCGTGGCACCATTTGACCGGCCCCACGACGCCCAATGCGGCGAATTCCGCCCGCCCCTGACTTGCGACGGTGGCGTCGTCCCTGGTTTCCTTTCTGGGCTGACCCCCGCGCAGGGGTCGCTCAGGGTAGACGTAGGCCGGCGCCCAGGATGCGTTCGAGGCATCCCCGTGGACGACCCGCCCTTCCCGCCAACGCCATCCGACCTTGTTCCCGTTCCACCCACGGGACGCGTGGTGGCCGACGCGCGGGAGACGTTGCGGCGGATACCCGATGGAGGCGCTGGCCTCATCATTACGGACCCGCCCTGGGACATCCACGGGGGCGGCCTCTTCGACGCCTGCTGCAGTTACGAGCGCATCAGCGTCGAGCAAATCGCCGACATCCTCGCCGACGCCCGACGCGCCCTGGTGCGCGGCGGACACATGTACGTGTTCGCGACGGCCGGACCCGAGATTGTCCGCGTCGCCGCGGCCTTCGAGAAACACGGTTGGCGCTTCATTCGAATGCTCGCGTGGGACAAATACTCCCATTCCGGCATGGGCGCCTACCGCAACTCGTGGGAACCCGTCTTCATCTTCAGCAACGGCAAAAGCCGCGGCTACACCAAACGCCAATCCTACGCCAGCATCCTGCGCGCCCGCAGCCTGGGCCGACGCACCGCCAAACCGTGGGAACTCTACGACGTGTTCATCGAGATGAGCTCGAAGCCGGGCGAGCTCGTCGTGGACCCCTTCTGCGGCACCAACCCGCTTGAAAAAGCGGCGACCCGAATCCAACCCGCGCGCCGCTGGCTCGCGGGCGACGTGCTCACGCCCGAGCAGATCGAGATGCAACTCAAGAACCGGACCCGACGCCCCGGCGAATGGCGAAAACAACTCGACGTCGCCCTGCTCGATCCGCAACGACTCCCGCTCGGAGGCGACCTATGAAGGCACCCGCGTGCCCGGTCTGCGGTCGCCGCTTCAAGAACACGAGCGGAATGAAGGGCCACCTGTTTGGCATGAAAGACGCGGCCCACCTCGCCGAACGCACCCGCATCCTTTCCGCCGCGCCGCCCTCCCCGGCCTACGTCCCGCCCGTTCAACCCTCGCCGACCCTCCCGGTTTCGGCCCCCGGAGGGTCGGCCCCCATTCAACCCTCCAGTATGGCTCCCCCTAGGGACGTCAGGCCTCCAAACCCTAGCCCTACCCTCACCCCTGACCCTCCAACGAAGGGTCCAAGCGAGGGTCAGGGCGAAGTCAAAATCTTCTCGCTGCCCCCGCCCGGCCAAGTCGGACCCCTCCTGCCCGACCAGGGACCTTTCATTCCGCCCACGCCACCGACCGACAAACCCGGCGGCGGCCTCAACGTCCCCCTGGAGCCATTCATCGCCGGCAGCGTCGCCCTCATGGTCAACGGCTTCATCCTGCACGGCGAAGGCGACGGCAAACTCCGCCCCGAAGAAGTCACCGAGTCAGGGTTCCCCAAGGCGGCCGAAGCCTGCGTGAAACTCTACTTCCCGACGCTCCCCCTCGACCATCCTCTCGTCGCTTTGTTCGTCAGCGGCGCGGGACTCGCCTCGGCCATCGCATCGAAGAAAGCGCCCAAGAAGAAGGGGCCGAAGGAGCCGGGCGACGTCGAGGAGCCAGAGACACTCCCTTCACTCGACCCCCCGAAGAGGCAATCAAACTCGACGGGCGACTCGTATTGGGACTCGATCCTGGCCCAAGCCGGGGGCCTGCGGGGAGGCGTCGCCGGTGACGACTAATCCCCATCAGAGAACGCCCGCCGCAACGGCACCCGGCGTGTTAGCCCCCGGCCAAATCGCCCTCGTCACGGGCGACTACGGCATGGGCAAGACCACGTTCGTCAAGCATTGGGCGCTCTCGGTCGGTCGCGGTTGCTTCTGGGCCGCACCGTCGCGTCAAGGCGCCCCGGCCGACTACAGCGACATCGCCCGCGTGGTCCACAGCGCCGCCGATATGGAGCGCGGGGCCCGCGAATCCCCTTTCGTCGTCTGGCCCGCGCCGCCCTCAAGCTCGGGCGAGGAGAACCGGCGCAACGCCTTCAACGACTTCTGCCACGTCGCCATGAAGGCCCGCGAAGCCGTCATCGTCTGCGACGAGCTCCAGAGCATCCTCTCCACGAAATTCCTCAAGGACTGCCCGCCCGCATTCCAAGACCTTGTCGAGCTCGGCCACAAACCACCGGGCCGGTTGTCAAAGGTGTTCGTCGCACACCGCTTGGCACAGATCCCACTCGTCCTGGGCGGCGGCGCCTACCGCATCTCCTTCCGACCATTCCCCGGCGACGAGGAAGCCCTCACGCCCTTCTTCGGCAAAGAAGGCGTGGAGCGAATGAAGCGAATGGGAATTGGCGAATTCGCGTTCTGGAGCCAGTTGACCGGCCCCATCCTCCCCTGCAAACTGCAACTCGCGGGGAACCTGCGCGGGGGTCGGCAGGCATGACGCGGCGCAGTTACGGCTGGTTGTGCTCGCTTTGCGACATGCGTGGTTGGCGCGCGCCCGTTTTCCAAGAATGGTGGGACCTTGTCAAGCACAGTGAGCAGAAACACCCGCTTCCCGCGACCCCCGCGCAGGGGTCGGCCAGGATAGAAGTTGGCGCCCGTCGAGTGAGTCTTCCACCGCGAACGAGCGGACCCGGAGACCCCGACGAACATGGTAGCGACCCACACCGCACTCGGAATGATCGGAGCCGTGACGGCTCACCAACTGACGACGAAAATCCCGCAACTGAATCGGGACCCACAGGTTGACGCGGCCATCAAGGCCGCGCTCGGCTTGGCCGTGCTCCTCGCAAGCGTCTGGATCAAAGAACCCCTGCTGAAGACGGCCGTCCTCGCGGTCGGAGTCGGCGTCGGCAGCGCGGCCATCGTCAGTCTCATCCCCGCCTTGCAGGGGTGAACACATGGCGGTGATTTCTCGCCCGCACAAGGTGGTTGCCTACGACGCGGGCAACCAAACCCGCGTGAACATCCCGCGCCAACACTTCCTCTCCCGCCTGCGCCTCCGCGTCGCAACGGGTGCTCTCTCGGGCGGCACGAACGGGGTCTTCGTTGCCGGCGCCGCGAACAAGATGATCAAACGCCTGGAGCTCGTCATCGGCGGCCAACTCACCACCAACGCACTCAGTTTCGAGAACCTGCGCCGATTGAATCTGCTTGCGTACAAAGACAACCTTCCGAGCGACGGCTACGCCTACCTCGATCTCGGCCTGCTTCCCACGCACCTGTTCACGAGCCTCGAACTGCTCATCACGTGGGAGACCGTCCAGAACCTCCAAACCGGCGACCGGACCACCATCTCGGGCGCGAGCGTCGAGATCTTCGCCCGCGAAATCGTGAACGAGGGCCAACAAGTCGCGCGCCTCCCGCTCGTGATTCGCAAGACCGTGAGCAAGGACTTGCAGAACGTTTCGGGCGAGCAGAGTATCGACCTGCTTGATGGGAACGTCATCCAAGCCCTCCTCATCATTCCCTCCTCGCCGACCCTCATCAAGTCGCTAACAATCCGGCAGGACGGAATCAAGCTCCACCGCGCCGCCGAACCCTACGACGCCCTGCGCGAGGAGAACAAGACGGACTTCGAGTTCGACGGCATCCAAGCCGAATTCGTAGTCCTCAACTTCGACGTCTACGGCGACGGCAGCCAAGCCCTCCGAACCAAGGGCATGGACACGCTGGAACTCGTTCTCGACACCAACGCCGAAGCCAACGGCAAGGTCGAGATCGTGATCGTCGAGATCGCCCAACCCCAATAGGTGAACTCATGCCTGGAAACGACGGAATCGTCCTCGGCCTCCTCCTCGGAGGAGGCGCCCTCGCCGCGTGGGCCCTCAGCCGACGCGAACAAGCCGGAGGAGAATCCGCAGCCTCCATGACGGGCGGAGGCGAAGGCACAGCCCCTCCTGGCACGACGGGCGAATTCAGTTTCTACGACCCCGCGACGGGCCAAATCGTCTCGCCCCAAGACGTCGGGTTCACGAGTGTCGTCGGGCCGGACGGGTTGCCCCGCGAATCCGCCACGTCGGTGCCGACGATGCAATCCGACCAACCAATTCAGTTCTCGCCGCAGTTTAGCCCCGCCTTCGAGGACGCGCTCCTCAAGCAGAACGAGGACACGAACCGACAGATCGTGGTCGAACAACAGAAGCAAACGCGCGCCACGCAATTTGGCAACGCGGCCACGGTCGGAATCCTGGGCGCAGCCGTCGCGCCGACCGCCATCAAGATTGCCTCCAAGACGCCCGCACTCCTGCGCGCCGCCGCGCCTATTGCGCGCGTCGCCGGACCCGTCGGCGCCGGCCTCGCTCTTGGTCAGGCGGGAGTCTACGCGCTAGAAAAATCGGGCGCGTTCGACCACGTTCAGAAATTCGGTTCTTCGACCATCGGCAAGGCGCCCGCACCAGTGCAGACGGCCGTCAAGACGGTCGCCCTTCCTCTATCCACGATTGGAGCCGTTGCAACCGCCGCAGCCGGTCGCGGCAACGTCCAAGAAAACGTCCGCTCCGCATTTCGGGGCACGTTGGTGGACAAAGGCGTGAAGGGCGTCCAGAAAATTTTCGGATGGTGAATCATGCCTCGCGTTCCTCCCTCGATGTTGGGCCGGTTCGGACGCGGCCTGCGCTCCACCGGGTCCTCGATTCGCCCCGCCGTCCCTTTCGTCCTCGGCAGTGGCGCCGTCGCGCTTGGCGGCTCCCTGTTGATCCACGAAGCGACGCAGTTCCGCGCCGAAGGGGCTCCTCCTCTCCAGACGACAACCCTAGACACGGACCCCTCAAAGCCCGGCGACGAAACGCAACTCGCATTCGACCGCCGCACGGGACGCCTCCTCGTTTGGGGCGAGCCATCGAGCGAGCAGGTGGGTCCGGAGCGGTCCCAGGAGCGGACGCTCAACACCACGATCTTGGTCGCGGGCGTCGTCGGCATCGCGGCCCTTTTCCTCCTAATGAATCGAGGTGGGAAGTAATGGCTCGGCCCCGCCCGCAGCGCCGCGGCCCTTTCACGGCCACTGGCTCGGGCCAACGACTGGACGAGACCTTCGGCACGCAAGAAGTCCCCTCGTTCAAACCAAAGCACGCAAACCCGCCCTACCTGAGCCGCAAAATCAGGCGGCAACAGCGGGGACCGCAGGGGGCAGACTAATGGCGCTTCGGGAACCCGTCCCTCCACCCGTCACCGCGGAGGACATCAAGGGCACCGTGTGGGAAGGCCTGGCCCAACTCACGGGACCCGGTCAACAGAAGCGTCCCTTCCAGATCGACGCGCCCGGCCAATTCGACAACCCGCAACTCTTCGCGGGCGAGAAGCGCGTCATCAGCTATCGTGGCAGCGGCGAGATTCTTCTCTACAATCTCGACCTGCCTCTCGGCGTAACCCTCACGCTCGCCTTGGACGGCAATGTTCGCAAGTATTCGCCGGGCAACGAGTCCGGCGTCTTGCGATGGGCCGTGGGCGAGTCGCCTCTCAAGTTTCAGTCGCTTCTCGAAATCACAATCACGAACACGACCGGCACCGGCCAGAAGTTCAAACTTCACGTTTCGGGGGTGTGAACCTACGGCTTTTTTCGGCGGCAACACCGACATGGACGCCCTCCTCAACAAGATCGCGAACGAGCTCATCGCCACGGGCTCCTGGCTCGACGCAGACCCCGCCGTCGCAGGAACCAAGCGCGTCGTAACCCACGCAGTCGATGCCAACTTCTTCATTCTCTTCGAGCGCATCGTCAGCCCCGGCCTAAGCAACAACACCAACTTCCGCCTCAACGAAATCAAGGTCACCATTTCCAGTGGCTTCGACACCGTTTCCCACTTGCCCACCGGGACTCAGGAAATCACGACCATTCCCGCTGAGTTGTGGCAGAAAGGAAACTCGGGAAACCAGTTCTTCCTCGCCGGAGACGTAGGCAACGGCAACAAGACCGGCCAGTACTGGATGTGGGTCGACGCCAGCAGCGTCACCCTCTTCGTCACTTGGTTGAGCAGCAGCGTCTACGACTACACGGTCTTCTTCCACCTCGAACGCAACGTCACCAAAGAGTACGCGGACGGGTTCACCAACTTCTTCTTCGTCAGCCTCGTTAACGAGGACCGCCAGGTCAACGTCTCGTCCCAATTCTTCAAGGTGTACCAGGTCGGAAACACGGGCATCAGCGACTACTCGCCCGGCCGCCGACAATACGTGCGCCCCTTCAACACGTCCACCGTGAGCTACACGCAGGGCATCGAGACGTTCTTCGACTGCTACAAGAGCGCGGGGAATGCGAAGGTGTACTTCCAGTTCCCCTACTACAGCAACAACCTCGACTCCGCGCGTCGCACGCCCATCGCCCAAACCAAAAGCTGGTTCCGAGTCGGGCTCGCGCTCGGTGTTGCGGACGGAGATCTCATTGATTGGGTGAATGGGGCCGAGACTTGGAAGTTTCTCGCCAAGACGCTGCAGTCGCCCGATTCCACGAGCTTCCTCACCCTCGCCATCAGGTACGCGTGACATTATGGTCGAACACGACGGCCGCCGACTCGAGAACCAAGGCTCTCCGGCCCCGCCCAACGATTACGGCGGGGGCCGCAGCCTTGGACTTGCCACCGGCGCGGTGGTCGACCTCCTCTTCGCGGTCGTGGGCGACGAGTTCCAAGGCAGATCAACGGGCACCTTGGAATTGGGAACCGTCACCGGATTCAGCTTCGCGCTCTCAGGAGGCGAATGGGATGCGGTCCCCTTCATCTTCAAACACGGCACCATGCGCGACAAGTTCTCACCCATCTCTGGCACCGCGCATGATGGACGCGCCCTGCGACTCGACAAGGTGTACCGCAGCGCCGACCGAATCACCTACGTCGGCTTCGCCCTCGACCAAAGCGGCCAACCCCTGCGTCAGTACCAACTCCAATTCATCGGTGAGACCGTGCAAGAGAATTTCTCGGGCACGGCCACCGATCTCAACGGAATCTTCGTCGCCTACCTGACGGTCGGCGACACCTACACCGCCTTCGCGTTCGATCCACGCGCCGGCTTCGTCTACGAGCTCATCAGCATCACGACGAAGCCCAACTCCGTCGACCTCCTCTTCAAGCTGAAGACGAAGCGCGGCGGGTTCGGCGAAGGCTTGTTTCTGGGGAGTTACTGATGGAGAAGAACTGCCGAGACTGCGAATGGTACGAACTCAAGAAGCGCCCCGGCGACGGGCTCCTTCAGGGCAAGAAGCCCTTCTGCGTCGCCCTTGGATTCTTTCTTTTTGGGAACCACGCGCCCGAGTGCAAGATGTACCGGCCGCGCCCAGGCGTGACGAACAAGCGACTCGGAGGCGATTACTGAATGGGTTACGCAATCATCCAGATCAAGGACGCCAACGGGAACTACGTGGATTGGGACGGGCGCCTCGTCGCCTTGCCGGATGGAACTCTGGGCTCCATCGTGGTCAAGAAGGTGATGGAGGAGAACGTGATTCGTCAGAAGGGCATCGACGTGGACATTCCGGGAGGACTGACCATTGCGGTCGCGACGCACTCCGTTCCAGTCGGGCAAGCCCACAAAGTGTTCGGCTACGGCATCAGCCCGGACACGACGAGCGTGGATTTCTTCCAAGTCAAGAAGGACGCGGCGGTCGAATCGAAGGTCTACGTGAACACTTACGAGGGCGGCATCGTGGACGATTACATCCTCATCGACAACCGCAACGGCGCCGCGCCCGTTTTCGTGGTGTTGGAGGTTCACAACGCGAACGCGCTACAGGCTCGGAAGGCGAGTGGCTACCTGCTTGTGGAGGACATTACGAATGCGCTCGCGGCATAAGATCGATGACCCGCTGGAGGAGACCCACGCTGCTGCCGTCGCGCGCCTCGAAGAGGGCCTGGCGAATCTGCGAAGGACTGTGGGGGAGCTTGGCGAAGAACTCCGCTACTTGCGTCGCGGCATCGTGAACCGGCTCGTTTGGGGAATCATCGTTCTCGCCCTCGCGCTCGGGGGGAAGGACGTGTTGCAGGCGGTCTTATGACGCCTAGAAATGTCCGCTCGCTACTTCTTGGAGGCGGTCGCCGATGGCACCTTCTCGATGACCAACCGTTTCGCGCGGGGTTCGATCCGCGCTACCAATTGTTCCCCCGGCTTGAACGGCCACCCACTGTCGTCCGTCAGCTTCTGACTGATGTAGATCAATGTGCGCGAACGTTCGTACCGCACGTAGCGGGCGGGTCCAACCAATGACATGTGGAATCGGGATGGACATCAATCGAATGAGCGAAGTGGAGGATTATGGCTGACGTTAAACCCATCAGCAATGGGATGAGGCCACGGGAGGAGCATCACGGTGTGCTCCTCACAGGCACGGTTGATGTTAGGCCGAAGCGTTCCCTATCCATCCACAATGCTCTTACAAACAGGCCCTATCCAAGCGCTCGTCGAAGTCCGGTTTCAACCGTGGGTTCGGCGCAACCGCGGAAAGGATGACAAAATGAAGAACTCAAGAACAAGTACGGTAAGATTGGCGGCGGCTGTTTTTGTCGCGCTAGCGTTGTTCGCGCTGGCGCCCATCGGCAACGCGCACGCCCCCGGTGCTCCGGTGACAGTTGTCCCGCACCGGCGAGCGGAATTCGACGTTGACCTCGGCAATTTGCTGGCACAAGCCCAACGCGGCTCAGCGCGACTGATCGTTGGAGACTTCGGAGAGCAGGAACTTGAACTGGAACCGTCGGACCTCTTCTCGACAGACAATCCGCAAGTGGTAGAACTGGATGCTGAGCAGAACGTGATCAGTTCGACTCCGCTGGCGGTACATCCATTCGTTGGGCGTGTGGCGGGCTATCCGGATTCCACCGTCGCGCTCGTCGTGGACGAAGTGGGCGTATACGGCACAATCGCCGTCGACGGCGTAGGACACAGCTACGGACCCAAAGTCACCACGAAACCTGGAGCAGGCATGAAAGCTCGCGAAGTCGTGGAATGGGCAGGAATTCCGGCCCCCCGCGGACAACCTGGTCATGGCCCGGTCGCGGACCCTTCGGCAGCCCAAAACATTCCAAACGTGATTTCGGGCGGGAATCCGGTACTGGAAGCGAAAGATGACGGCCACGTTTGCTCAGGCGGATCCTTTTCCGCTACGGGCGACCTTCACGTTTTCGGCGACGTAGCCTACCGAAACTATGCTGCAGACTGGGCCACGAGGATATCCAGCGCCATCAACAATGGCAAAAACATGTACAAGTGCTACACCCTCATCGATTACAAGATACACACGGTGTACAGTTCCATCAACTGGTGCGCGACGCCATGTGACCCAACGAATTGTGCCGCCCATTTGACGGCCTTCGTGAATGGCCACCTTGTCGTTGGCGGAATCGACGGCTATCAGTTGTACACGGGCGCCAACCTCGCAGCCTGCGCCGGAATGGCGGCCGGCCCTCAAACAATCGGAACCAAACACAGCACTCCCGACAGCATTATCGAAGCCAAGGATTTTGGAGGTTCCACCTATGATCCGGACTTCTCATGGGACCTCGGCCTACTCGCCGGCACAGAGACGGCCCACGTATGGGGTGATCCCACGCACCCGCTCGGAGAACACGTTGGTATTCACAACATCATGCGTGTAAACTACGTCGACGATTCCATCACGGGCTATTGGTTCAACAGCGGCTCAGGTACAACTACTGCCGGATACATCCGGGCCGCCTGGGGGATTTGAGGGACGTACGTCACCATGAACAAACGGCTTCTGGCGGCCGCCCTTGTGGCGGCCGCCCTTTTCCTTTCAGGATGTGCTTCAAGGGAGCCAGGCACTCCAACGACCACGGCCTCGCTCCCTCCGCAGCCCGTTACACAGTACAGCATACAGGTCGTTCTTCCTGATCCTCCGCAGGACACGGCCATTAACTGGAGCAAAGTGCCAAACACGGAGCGACTTCCGAAAGCGTCACTTGCTTTGCACAACGCCTCCGGAAATTCCGTAAGTGGCCGCGGTACAGCATTCTGCGCCTCCGAGGAAGAATGCGTAAAAGAACTCGTTATCTTGGAAGACGAATGGAGGCGGCAGATTGGTGCAGAACCCCCGGGTGGGCCCCTTCACCGAACATTCGTCCGATACGATGGAATTGTTTACGAAGTTTTCCGGAGCGGCGTCCACTAGCGATTCGACACCAGTTGAAAGCCTGGTGATTCTCTCGCCGCCCACTGCTTCGAGTACTGGTTGGTCCTTAGAAGCCGTTGCGACGCCACCGCCCATGAGCCCCTATTCGACCAAATAGGCCCTAGACGATAGACGACCCCCGCGCAGGGGTCGGCCAGGGTATAGGTTGGCTCGCCGCAACGTAATTCGTCGTGAACGGCGAGGACCGGCTCGGCGACCTGCGCGGGCTCCACCGCAGCATGGTCCAGAACGCGATGAAGATTCTCGACCATGAAGACGCGGTTCTCAAACGGGACGCGGACCACTGGCAAGTTCTCAGCCTCCGGACCCCAAGCCGACGGGTCCCCGTCTACCGCCGCGGCGACCAGTATCGGTGTCGGTCGGACAGGGAGAACAACCAAGACCAACCGTGCGCGCACATCCTCGCGGTTCTGATTTACGAAGGCCACGTCGAACTTCCGAACACGGCGGGCGCGGTGTGGAAGAAAACCAACGAGGAACGAAACCACACCGCCGAGACACGGGCATGGGAACTGGTGCCGACCAAAGTGCCCGAGCTCCTGGCCGATCTCTTGCGCGAGGGGCTTGCAGTCTTCGATCCGCCAACGGAGCCGAGCCGTATCGGCGGACGACCCCGTAAGCCTCTTTATCCACAACTCTACCAAGCCATCATGCGCGTCGCGTGGCGCCAAAGCCTGCGAAGCGCCCGCGGTGCCATGCGCGAGGGCGACCACCGCACCCACAATCCCTTCGGCGACGCCGGCATCGCGACCCTCTCCCGATTCCTCGCCAAGCCCGAGACAACGACTTTCCTTGAGAAGCTCCTCGCCCTCTCGACGTGGCCCGCCAAGCCCTACGAGTCCTTGGTCCACCCGGACGGCACCGGCCTGACAGAGCAACATTTCAGCGCCTACTTTGACGAACGCTACATGAAGCGCAAAAAGGACAAGAAGAAGGAGCGGAAGGATTTCGTCGGCCCGCCCAAGCCGGGTGAGGGCGAACCGCGCGAGCACCATTGGACGTTCGCCGAGATCTTGTGGACCTACCGCTACACCATGATTGCGGCGATTCACACTCAGCAGGGCCCGTTCGGCGAGGCCCCCTGGCTCGTCCCTCTATTGGAGCGCGCGGGTTTGGTATTGGACATCAGCGAGGTGGGCGGGGACAAAGCCTACGACGCCAACTACAACTATCGCTATGCCCGCGAGCGCGGCATCGACGCCCAAATCAAGATTCGCCGCGGCCACGATCCAACCAAGAGCTACCACGGCAACAAGTTCCGCAAGCGCCACGTCGAAGCGCAACGGGTGGACCCCGAAGGATTCGCCGCGCGAGCCAACCGTCGAAACAATGCGGAGACGGGCAACCACGCCTTCAAGGCGATTCTTGGCGACCAAATTTACTCCAAGAAACCAGTCGGGCAGCGGAACGAGATTCTCTGCATGTGCATTGCTTACAATCTGACCAGGCTCGTGTACCTGGGCGTCGAGCGCGACGTCGGGCCAAACTTCATTGAAGGAGCCCGGGCGCTCGCGCGAGCGCCATGGGTCTCCTTGGACACGTTGCACCGGCTATTCCCGGGGAACGCCAAGCTGCGACCAGAATGGACCTAGCGCTTTCGCTGGTTTGCCTGGTTTCGCTTGTCCGCTGCGTAGGCAGCATTGTTCGAGTTCTTTACGACGCCACGGTCGTCGTTTGGAGATCGGTCGGGAGAACTTCCTCCGCGATTCACGCTCTCCTTTCTGCTTCCGTCTTCCTTTCCATCCATGTTTTTGCCTCACATGCCCCTCATGCACGGCCGAGGGTAACCTCCCCTGTAGTCCAAGGGGGTCAATCTCCCTTCCGACTGTTCCAAAACTGGGGGTCTGCTGTTCCAGAATGGTGGTTAACGGGGGGGTTTAGGAACGCAGCCCCCG
>CAYOZB010000092.1:0-12417 GCA_964408365.1 uncultured Halobacteriales archaeon
ATCGAGGCGGCGGGCGGGAAAATGTAGGTGCCGCGCGCAATGTATTCTTTCAAAATGTCGTTCTGGATGGTGCCCTCGAGAGCGCTCGCCGGGACGCCCTGCGCTTCGGCGGCGGCGATGTAGTCCGCCCAGAGCACCGCTGCGGGCGCGTTGATGGTCATCGACGTGGAGACCTTGTCCATGGGGATCTTGTCGAAGAGGGTCTGCATGTCGCGAAGGCTCGCGATGGACACGCCGACGCGTCCCACTTCGCCGTGGGCCATGGGATCGTCCGGGTCGTACCCGATCTGGGTCGGCAGGTCGAACGCGACGGACAACCCGGTCGTGCCGTGCTTGAGGAGGAAATGGTACCGTTTGTTCGTCTCTTCCGCGGTGCCGAACCCGGCGTATTGCCGCATCGTCCACAATCGACCGCGGTACATGGTGGGTTGGACGCCGCGCACGTACGGGGCTTCGCCCGGCAACCCGATCTTTACGCTCTTCGCGTCGCTCGGACCATAGAGTCGGCGAACGGGCCGTCCTGAGCCGGAGGTGAACTCGGCGGCGCGTTCGCGATGCTTCTCATCCTTGTCCGGGGACGCCAACGTGTCTGCGAGGGGGAACGGGTGTTTAGCCGTTGTGCGCGACCCTTAGAGTAGACCTAAACCGTTGGCCTTCGTCGTGCGGTTGCCGTCTTCACGAGCCGATCGTAGCCTGTCCCGCGAGGGTCGAAAAGGAGAACCCAAATCTTGCGCGGTCCGGAGATGATGACGTAAACAGACCGGTAATCCCCGACCCGCAAGCGATAGAGCGTTTCTCCAGGCCCTACGTCGGCCAACTTCTTCAGATCAACTCCCGGCCGAGCCCGGAAAGGATCGACGGCGACTGCATCGAGTGCGCGCTCGAACCGATTCTGAACCTGGTCGGCGAGTTCGAAGAATTCTTTTTCCGCCTTGGGATGAAAGATGATGTCAAACGCGGGCGCTCCTTGGCCCGGCAACCGGTGAGTCCGTGCCATTTTATGGACGACGACGGGCGCGGCGCTTCGACTTCACATCTTCCCAGGTCGTTCCACGAACCTTCCCCGTCCTTAGTTCATCGAGACGCCGCTCGAGGACCTCGATGGCAGTCTTTCGAGGATAATTCTCTGCAACCTCTTCGAGAAACTCATCCCATGTCTTGCCCCCTTTTAGCAAGGATAGGAGGCCCTTGACCTCAGCCCGGACCGTAATTGTTGTAGTGGGCATACGCAATTGTTCAATTGGTTAATTGGACAATTAAATGTTTTGGCCAAGGCATCGACAAAATGGATGTCCCACGCGGCGGGGGCGGGCTCCAGAGTTTAGGAATCGGTGCTCCTGCCGGGATTGGAACACCGATTTAGCCTACGCGGGTCCCACGCCGACGGAGCCAGAGGTGACCTTGGCGTCGACTTCGGTGCGGATCGAGCGGCCCTTGTAGTTGTTCGTGATGAAGTGCTTGCTGCCCTCTTTTCCCGTCGTGGTGCCGTCCTCGAGGTCGATGGTGACGCTTCCCGACACGGCTTCGGCGTCGACGGAGTATCCGTACTGGGCGGCTTCGGGCATTTCGAGGTCGATGCCGCCCGAGGTGGTCATGAGGCTGAAGGAGCCGGTGGCGCTCGGGGTGAGTTTGGCGCTCACTCCGCCGCTGCTTGCGTGGAGTTGCACGTCTGCGGAGACGAGGTCGGCGTCGATGCCTCCACTTGAGGTGGTGGCGCGCACGGTGTCTATGGTTCCGCTCACAAACACGCCGCCGCTGGAGGTCGTCGCTTCGAGTTCCTGGGCGACGATGTCCGAGGCGTCGATGCCGCCGCTCGAGGAGGAAAGGTAGAGCCACACGGCGTCGATCTTCGATGCGCCGACGCCGCCCGAGCTCGTCTGGAGGTTCGCTTGCGAGACCTTGAGGTCGCTGGCGTCCACGCCGCCCGAGGAGGTCACCGCGGTAAGGAAGAGTTCCAAGGTGCGTGGAATGGTGAGTTGGAGCAGGGCGGTCTCCTGGTTGTTGGTGCCCTCGTTCTTTTTCTTCGCGGAGGCCTTGAGGTGGTGTCCGGCTCCTTCGACGTGGCTCCACGTGTGCTCGATGTTCTCGAGGTTGCTCACGGCGCTCGCTTCATCGGCCCCGCGGGCTCCCAACACGGTGGTGAGGGTCCACGCGTCGTCGGCTCCGCCCGTCACGTCGATGCCGCCCGCGAAGGTCGAAAGGGTGACCGGGAGGTCCTTGAGGCCGTCGATGGCGCCACCGATCACGATGGTGCGCTTGGCGCACACGGTGCTTGATGGAGGGACTTGGACGCCGCTTTGGCACGGGGCCGTCGTGGTGTCGTCGCTTTTCTGCTCGCCGGTCATGTTGCCGACCGCAGGGGACGCATACGTCGGGGGTGCGCCACTGCGTCGCACGGTCCGCGGCGTGTCATCGTCGCTTTGGATTTCGATGCAAGCGGAGAAGGCGGTCGCAAAGAGGAGGGCGGTCGAGAGGGCTGCGAGGAGTCGCATGTTGCTCACATTCGGTGCCGACGCGCCTCATTATTTAAAGGATGTTGGAGAGGACTTCCCCACGAAGCGTCCGCGACGATCCATCAAAGCAAAAAGACGGCCACGAACGTCGCCCACCCGGCGACGATCCCCAGGAGCATGGCGAGCTTGATCAACCGGATCTGGGGGTCGGCGTCAAGAAAATGCATTGTCGGACTATTCATGCTCGGCCCTCTTAGCATTTTCGACCACGATGACGCCAACGAAAATCAGAACACTGCAAATTCCCCAGGCGGCGGCGTCGAGGGCCTCGCCATGAGCAACGCTGAGGAGCATCAGCGTCAGGAACTCAAGCGCGGCGGCGCCCGCGATCAGCCATGCAAGGAAACGTCTACTCAACTCGGTTGGTAGGGCCACCATTCAACGTATTCGCCATTACTTCGACATCTAGATTGTGGGGGGATGACTGAAACGACCGAAAGTGATCCGACTCTTTTGTCGCTGACGATCTCGTTCACCAAATGTCGGCTCGCTTCGCGCTTCGTCGGGTTTTCCTTGGCGGTCGCATTTATCTTGTTGGAGGTCGTATTCTAGGATGATGGCCAAGAAAGCCGCCCGTCAAAAGAGGCGACCCCGTTACGAGGTCGCGCCTCCGGCAGGGCTACCGATTTCTGGCGTCGACAAGCAGGCGCGGCGCGAGATGGGCTGGCCCATCGACGACGACTAAAAAGTACGTCACTTGTCGCTGACGATCTCTTTCACCAAGTGTCGGCTCGCTTCCCGTTTCTCGTTGATGTCCTTGAGCTGCGCTTGAAGCAAGGTGAGGGCTTGTCCTTTGCATTCGCCGCACAGGCGTTTCCCGGTCGTGCACTCGTCGTACACCACGCCGAGCGTTTTGTCGTCGGCGAGATGGTAGACGTACATCTCGTACACGGAGCAGATGTGCGGATTGGCGCCGTTCTTGCGTTGCTCCGCCGCGGTGGGCGGTCCGCCGGTCTTTGCCCGCTTGACCTTCTTCTCCACGTCCTTCGGATCGTCCGTGATGAACACGGCGCTCTCGGGCTTGGAAGAACTCATCTTGCCGCCCATCAAACCGGTCATGAACCGGTGATACGTGGAGGAGGGAGCGAAAAAGCCGGGTTCCCCGAACCGCGTGTTCTCATATTTTGCCAACGCAAGATCGATGCGGGGAATATCGTTGGGCCGTGCGCCGCCCACGTAGATGGCGCGGTACGCGTCGTTGCGTTTCAGGTCGCCGTAGCCGAGTTCTTGTCGAAGGATCTGCTCCACGTCGGAAAGCATTTCCTTCACCGGAGCGGGCGGGGTTTCGGGTTTGACGAAGACGCCGATCTTCTTGTCCTTCGTCTCGGTGACACTAAAGAGCCGCGACGCGGCCGCAAGGTCGCGGGTGAGTCGGATGTGCGGATCTTGATCGACGCCCACCGGCACGAGGACCGGGCGGGGTCCGCCGTATTCTTTGCCCTGGACGTGCAAAATATCCCCGGCCTGCATCACGGGTGCCATGAGGTGGGCGAGTTTGACGTCGTCCTCGAACCCATAGAGCGCCTTCATGGTGCGCATGTTCACGAAGAGTCCGAGGGAATAGGCGAGGTCCTTCACTTTGCTGCGTTTCGTCTGGTAGTACACTTCGGCTTTCTTCGGATCCAAGCCGAGGGCGAGGTAGGTGAGTACGTATTCTTCGAGACCGAGCCGTTGCGCTTGCGGAATGGTGAAGCCCCGCGCGGCGTAGGCTTCGAAATCGGCGATGGCGATGTGCACGTCGGCGCCTTGGTTCTGGTACCAGATGCACTGGTCGATGAGCGCCTTGTGACCCAAATGCATCTTGCCGGATGGCATGAGACCGGTCATCAATCCGAACGAGTCCCCGCGTCGCGCCGCGTCCAGCACCGTGTCAAGGCCGCGGTGGGCGAACACGACGCCGCGTTTCAGAAGATGGTGGGGATGGTCGAAATGTTCCCACGTGGATTCGTCGACGGTCCCGAGGCCGAACTCTTCGCGAAGCTTCGCGTAGTCCTCGATCTGGTTCGGTCCCCACGGGTCAAGACGCATCTTGGTGCGTTCCCATTGGACCGTCGCTTATCAGGGTGCCGGAATCCGCGATCGAAGATGCGCCATGGCCCGGACCGATGGGGGTTTTCGCGTCACAACTCTCTAGGCATCACGATGGGCGACCCCCATGAACGCAGAACCACGTGGGCGTGGGCCACCGTGGCGCTTCCGCGCAGGAGAAAGTATTAGAAGCCACAAAGGGACCGGGGGTCGTTATGCGACTGGAACCTCTGCTGTTGGCCATTGCACTTTTGTTGTCGGGCTGCACCGGCGGCGACGCGGCGGGACCAGCCGCAGAACCCGCCCAACAGACCGTCTCAATCGCAGGGCCTGCAGACAGCGGCTCGCTGGAAGATGGGGGAAGCATCGAAGGCCTCGTCGTCGACGAATCGGTCGCGCCCATCGCCGGGGCGACCATCGGCATCGATGGGTTCCCAGAAACCGCCTTGTCCGGGCCCGATGGCGCGTTTGCGTTCAACGGCGTCCCGGGTGGGACCCATACCGTGTTCGCGGCCGCATTGGGATTCGGCAGCGCGGGCAAGAGCGTAGAGGTGCGTGTCGGGGAGATCTCGACCGTCACATTCACCCTTGCGTCCATGGCGATCGAGAACGCCACATACACCGAACTCACCGTGTTCAACGGTTTCATCCCATGCGGCTTTGGACTCGTTGCGGTGACCGTCTCCGCGGCATGCCCGACCGGCAGTTCGTTCACACCCGGAACCGACACCGAGGATGTGTTGACGTCCGTCCTGACAATCTTTGACGAATTGGTTTGGACCCAGAACAGCGCCGCGTCGGCGACCCGCTTGTACATGGACGCGGGCTATGATCAGACCTGCAACCCCTGCAGCTACGCCGAACGGTACGGACGCTCCCCAGCCGGAACCAGCCCCATCGTGCTTCGCATGGACGGCCCATTCAAGGGCATCAGCGACGCGGAGGACCAAGACGCAGTCTACGAGGTGCACCACCAAGTCTGGGTTCCTGGCAACGACGGATCGACGTCGGGAACCGATCCTACCGGCGAAATCGACGGCTTACCGGTGATCGTCGTCGAGCAGAGTTTCACTCTGTACACGACGTTGTTCTACGGCGAGCCGGCGCCAGAAAACTTCCCGGGCTCCCGCCCCGACGCGTAAGTAAGGCTCGGGAACCTAGCTCCGCTCCAAGAAAGGCAGCGATCGATGAGCCAACAGGTTCCAAGACGCGCACACCTACCAGACAAGTCGTCTACTGACCTTCGGCCGGATGCCGTATGCGCTTTGGCCCAGCTCGTGGGAGATTCATCGTGCCGATTGCCGACATGGACGTAGGTTGAATCGTCGACGGTCCCGAAGCTGAACTCTTCGCGAAGCGTCGCGTAGTCCTCGATCGGGTTCGGTCCCCACGGGTCAAGCCGCATCGCCGCATCTTGGTGCGTCCCCATTGGACCGCCGCTGATCAGCGCGTCATGAACGGTTCTACGCGTCGGGCAAGGCGCTGAAATTCTCCGGGGCTTCCTCACCGTAGAACAGCGTGCTCCAGATCGTCATCGGCTGCTCAAAGACCAGGATCACGATCGGCGGATCTGCGGACGAAAACGGCACCCAGACCCGGTGGCGGATGAAGTAACGTTCGTTCGCCTCGTCGAGGCCGTCAAACGCCTCGTCTTCGCTCGCGTCTTCACGCGCATACACGGGACTCGGACCTTGCACGTTGTAGTAGCGCTCCTCGAACGACGGCAAGTTTCCGCTGGTCTCGTTGATGCCGCCCGTCAGACGAAGTTCCTTGGACGACAAAGCCGACGTCTGCTGCCAGATCAGTTCGGCCACCAGGCTACGCAGAGCGACTGCGGGACCCGTGACGTTGTGATCCGCCGTGACGTCGTGGGTTGGGAACAACGCCGCAGGGCATCCCCCGGTAAAGGTGACGCCGATGAGGCCGCCGCCGCAGGCCATGAACATCCGGAACTCGATCGATTCAAGATAGGATTCCACGACTGCGATGGTCTGCAGGATCAGGTGCACATTCGTGGGCTGGCCCGCGAGGACTTCGACCCTCGAGGCGACCGAGCTGAATCCAAGCCGCGCGGCGTTGATGGTATACACGCCAGGCGCGAGGTTCTCAAACGCGAACTCGCCGTTCTCGCCAGTCATGGCGACGCCGTCGACCTCGACGAGGCCAACGACCGCGCCCTTGAGGGGAAGGACGCTTTCATCCGTGATGACGCCGGTGATCGAGCCGCCATCTTCCAGCTGCTCTCCTCCGACCGAGATCACGTTGGTCGCCTGCGGGTCCGTAACGTCCTGTGCTGAACCCTTTGCGCAGCCGGCGAACGCGACCGATAATACAACCAATAGGAGAAGGCCCTTGCCAGCCATCATCCGCAGAGGGGAGATGGGGCCCCAAAAGGCTTTCGGACGCCCAGCGTAATGTTGGGGTGCGTGGATGAGCTGCAGGCCGTCGATTCAACGGTCCATTCACCCTCCTTATAGGCGAACCCCCCAGTAATTGGGGTTCCATGGCCGCGGGAATGACCCAAGCTGTTGCCGGACTCGTCGCCGCTTTCCTCGCGGGCGCCGGTGGCGCCCTCTTCTGGGACGGCCAAGCGTTGGAGATCGACGCGGGACCCTCCGAAACCATCACAGCGTCAAGCCCCTCCCACTCCACCGAGCCAGCCGCCCAGGCCCACGCGCACGAACCCGCCAGTTTCGACCCCGACGCGGGCCCCAGCATCAAACACACCCCACCCTTCGACTTGGAGACCGGAAACCGACCCAGCGTCGACGAAGCCAAACAATTCGGCAAAAAATATTCCCGGTTCATCGCCAAAGGCAACGAAGGAATCGACCAACTCCGCGCCGAAGGCTACCTCACGGGAGACGGCACGCCCGACTCGCCTTACGTGTTGGAGGATTTCTACGTCAGCGACGAACTCAGCATCACCAGCATCAACCGCAGCCTCATCATCCGCGAAGGCTACGTCCACGGAGCTCTTCGACTCAACTACATCGGCGAATCGCTCTACGTCCACCACGTCTACGCCGACGATCTTCGCATCAACGAGAACGTGAAACGCAGTGGGCCCAACACGGGCGGATTGTTCCACGACAACCATTTCGCCTTCGTCGGACAGATCCGTCACTTCGTGGGGGAATTCACCAAGAACGAGATCGGACCCCGACCCGCCGGAGCGGTGGCAGAGTACCTCGGGGACGCGGGGGTCGGTCAGGTCGCGCCCGAGGTGGTGTTCAACTTCGACGGGTTCCACACGGCCGACGTCAGCCACAACCATTTCCTCGGACAAGTCGACATCAAACTCCACGGACACAACCACGCCGACTGCTTCGTCTGCCCCGTGCACGACCACAGTAACGAACTGGAGTTCCCCGGAGCCGAACACGACCAGACCCCGCACGATCCCGCGATCGGGTTCGACAGCCGACACAGCATCCGGTACGTGAGCCTCCTCTTCCGCGACAACGTCATCGAGGTCCCGAGCGGCTTGGCACTGCGGTACAACGACCGCAACCACGCAGGCGACGACCGGACCGCCAACAGCGAACCCAACCCTCGACTCGACGATCCGCACGTCCACTACCAGGACATCACGATCCGCGGGAACAAACTGGTCGGCGGCAGCATGCTGATCGACGTGTTCAACGCCCAAGACGACCACCACGCGCTCCAGAACCACGGCATCCTCCGGCTCATCGACAACGACGTCACCGTCCACTACTACGGATCCTCGGCGACCCGCGCCGCCCCGATGCTCCTCTCCGGCATCCAAGTCCACACCGCCGATGGCTTGGAACTCCGTGCGTTGAACAACGAAGTCGGCTTCCTGCGACTCGGCGGCGACGAACCCGGCGCCGCCGTCCTCGGCACGTTGCGCGGCGAACCCGAACTGCGCGGATTCCAACTCATCACCGCCGAACACTCCAACCTCACCCTCGCCGACAACGTCGTCAGATCCGGAAAATTCGGCGTCTACGCCCAGACCTTCACCGAAAGCGTCCACTGGATCCTGCGAAGCAACGACTTCCAGACCGCCGAACAGTGGCGCGGCAAAGACATCCAGAACCCCCCGGAGGAAAACCCATGATCGCGAAACTCGTCATCTTCGCGACGCTTGCCATCCTCGCCCTGCCCCTTGCGGCCGCGCAGAGCCCGGAAGAACCGCTCGTTGGCCACGTCGACGAAAAGGCCGGCGCAGCAACGACCGACCCGGTCGGCTTCGTTGAGAGCCACGCATCCGAGGAAGCCGCTGCCAAGGAAGCGGAATGGGGAGTCGCCTACGGCTGCTTCGCAGCCCACTACGCCCACGACGAAGTCGGCACCCCGGAACCCGATCTTGACCAATGCGAAGACTACGAAGAAGTCCTCGGCATCGCACCGGAACCGGAAGAACCCGTCGCCGTGGTGCAGAACCTCTCCGAAGACCCGGTCGCCCAAGTCCAAGAGATCGAAGAAGAGGTCCTCGCGAGCGTCGACGACGTCGTCGAAGACCCGTTGAGCGCTCCCGAGATCCTCGTCGGACTCCTCCTGTACCTCGTCGACAAAGTCCTCGAACTCATCCAAGGCGTCGGCGCAGCGGCATCCCAAATCGCCGCCGGAGCACTCGACCTCGTCGGGGCCGCCCTGGCAGCGGATGCCAAGCTTGGCGCCGACATGTACGACGGCGCCTCGCAAGCCGCGACCGCTTCCGTCGATGGCGTGCTGGGAACGGCGTCCGGCCTCGCGTCGGGCATGCTCGACGGAGCGGCCGCCACCATCGACGGAGTCGCTGACGCCGGCAAAACGCTCGGCGACGGCCTTGCCGACACCGCCGACGCGATCGGTGGCGGCGTCTCGGACGCTGCGGACGCCGTCGGTGACGCAGCCGCTTCGGTCGGCGCCGCCGTTTCCAGCTTTGTTGGACAACTCTTTGGCGGAGACGACAGGGCCTCCGAGAAGAGCCCGGTGGACGACGACGCCGGCGGCCTCAGGGACGAGACCGACGGATTGCTCGACGTGGTCGGCGACGTAGGCCGCGTCGTCGGCGCGGTCTGAACCGCGCTAAGTCTTTCGGTTCTTCCCGAGGCGTGTGCGAGTACGGCCTAAGCGACGTACCAGCCGACAAGGGAAATCAAAAGCAAAACCGCGGAAATCATGCTGGGCGCCAGCAGCCAATACGCGACGGGATCGCGCAGTACGCGTGCCCAGTACTCATCCATGTTCATCGGATTCGTCTCTTACGCTCAAAATGTCTTTCGGTTTGAATCGCGGCAGGCGCTGCCAAGGCGGCGTATGCAAGCCAAGCAATGAACATGACTCGCGCGGGAAGTACAAGTTGAAGGGCGTTCATGGCGCTTTGGGCAACAATCAGGCCCCCTACAATGTAAAGCGCACGGTTAGAAGCCTGGTGCCAGGTCGCCGGTGGGTGGCGCGGATCAAAATCCGTACGCATCGACGTGGCGGTGGCGGCGCCCCCTCATATCGAGGTTGGTAACCACGTTTACATGGCGCCTTCCGCCCGCCTCCCCGTCCTCGCCACTATTTCCAAGGAAGGCCGGGAATGAGGGCCCACGCGGCCCCGACGAACATGAAAACCGCCAAGGCGTAACTCACCCAAACGAAGACGTCGGACGGGTCGAACTCCTTGTCCGCAGGCGGCGGCAAAGTAACTGTGACTGGGCCGATTCCCATGATTATCGAACTCCGGGTTTCCGGGCCCAGCGTCTTAGGCGCCAGCAATCATTTGAGCAATGGCCCACCCGATCGCGATAGAACCAAACAGCATGAACGCGAGGAGGCCGTACAAATACGCGATTGGAAGGGGCGCGTCGCCGTACTCACTCTCGTCGGCCATCGTGTGACAATCTCCGTTCTCTCCAGTTCAATCTTTCGATTTGAATCGTGAGTGCGCCCGCGACCAGGGCTCCGGCAATCCATGCGCCGAACATGGGAAACGGTCCCACGACCCGGTCGAGCCCGCTTAGAACGAGGTGCAGCATACCGATGAACACCAGGAGCTGCGTGAGCCCTGCCGCCGTTTGACGCGCCGTGGCCCACGGCCTCTTCGGAAACAAGGGTCGTCCTGGTTTTGGCTCCATTCCAAGGACCGCAGTTGATGTGCCGTGCGTCTCCCTTTTTTTGGTAACCGCGTTTGCATGTGACCTTCGGGGAAGGAACGGTTTAAATCGCCCTCCCTCTAAGCGGCCTTTCCTTCGATGCGAATCGCTGTCCTCCTTCGTGACAAGTGCCAGCCCAAGAAGTGCCAGCACGAGTGCGAAGCGTTCTGTCCCGTCAACCGCCAAGGCGCGGAGTGCATCGTCATCCCCCAGGGGCAGAAGCCGATCATCTCGGAGGAACTCTGCATCGGTTGCGGCATCTGCGTCAACAAGTGCCCCTTCGACGCGATCCGCATCATCGGCTTACCCGAAGCGTTGAACACCGACCTGATGCACCACTACTCGCTCAACGGGTTCCGATTGTTCCGCCTGCCCGTTCCGCGCATGGGACAGGTGACCGGTATCCTGGGTCCGAACGGCATCGGTAAATCCACCGCATTGAAACTGCTCTCCGGGGAGGAGATCCCGAACCTTGGCAACTACGAGAAGCCGGGCGGCTGGGAACCGGTCCTCCAGAAATACAAAGGCACCGAGCTCGGGGAGTATCTGAAGAAGGTCGCGGACAAGAAGATCCGCACGGCGACCAAACCTCAGTACGTCGATCAGTTGCCGAAGATGTACAAAGGAAAAGCGGGCGACCTTCTGCGAAAGGTCGATGAGCGCAACCAGTACGACGACATCGTCCAACGCCTCGGTTTGGAGAACGCGGTGGGTCGCGACGTCCCCCAACTCTCGGGCGGAGAACTCCAGCGTCTCGCGATCGGCGCGACGCTCCTCAAGGACGCCGACGTCTACTTCATCGACGAACCGTCCTCTTACCTTGACATCTACCAGCGGTTGAAGACCTCACGACTCATCGCAGAAATAGCGCAAAAAAAACAAGTCCTGGTCATCGAGCACGACTTGGCCGTCTTGGATTTCCTTGCAGAGAACGTCCACCTCGTGTACGGCGAAGAAGGCGCCTACGGCGTGTTCACCGGCCCGAAGGGCGTCCGTCACGCCATCAACCTCTACTTGGACGGGTACCTCAAGGAAGAGAACATGCGGTTCCGCAACCAGGCGATCGAGTTCAGCGCCCACCCGCCGCGACGCGAAGAGGCCCGCGTGGAACTCATCCGCTTCGACGGGATCACAAAAAAACAAGGCGACTTCCAGCTCGAAGTGAAGGCCGGCCGCGTCGACCACGGAGAAGTCGTCGGCGTCCTCGGACCCAACGCCACCGGCAAGACCACCTTCGTCAAGATCCTCGCCGGCGTCGAGACCTCCGATTCCGGCCAAGTCCACGGCCAACTCAAGGTCGCCTACAAACCCCAATACATCAAACCCGACTACGACGGCACCGTCCACAGCCTCCTCGGCGAAAAGGCCCCCGTCCTCCTCAGCTCCGCGTTCCACGAAGCGGAGATCATGCGGCCCCTCAACATTCGCGCCTTCTTCGAGAAAGACGTCAAAGCACTCTCCGGCGGCGAACTCCAACGCGTCTCCATCGCCATGTGCCTCGCCCAACAAGCCGACCTCTACCTCATCGACGAACCCAGCGCGTACCTCGACTCCAACCAACGCATGGTCGCCGCACGCACCATCCGACGCATGTTGGAAAAAGAAGCGAAGGCCGCGTTCGTCGTCGATCACGACGTGTACTTCATGGACATGGTCGCCGACTCCTTGATGGTCTTCGGCGGCAAACCCGGACTCCACGGCGTCGCCGAAGGCCCGCTCGGCCTACGCGAAGGCATGAACCGGTTCCTTGCGGACCTCGACGTCACGTTCCGACGCGACCC
>CAYOZB010000093.1:0-12321 GCA_964408365.1 uncultured Halobacteriales archaeon
CTTCGGAAACAGGCGGGCGAAGAATTCCCCGAGAAAGTCACCGCGTTCCATGACGAGATGACCGTCCACGGACGCTTCGGCAAGCCGTGTCCCGTCTGCGCGTCTCCCGTGCAACGGATCGTGCGCGCGGAGAACGAGACGAACTATTGCGCCACTTGCCAGACCGACGGCAAGATCCTCGCCGACCGCTCCTTGTCCCGATTGCTGGGGGAGGATTGGCCCCGAAGCTTCGACGAGTTGGAAGAACGGAAGCAACGGCTAACCGGCGTGTAGTGGTGGAACCGCCTGTTTGGCGTCCTCGATCCCACGGTCGATCGCCTGCAAAAGTCTTTGTTGCTTCGTCGTGAACCGACTGACCGGCAATTTTCCGACGGGTCGGATGACGGTGACGTTCACGCCCGCCGGCGGCTCTTCCAGAACCTTGGCGGCCCGTTCGTAGAACTTGTGCCGATCCCGCAATCCATCACGCAACGCCGGAAACTTCCGCGACGCCAACCACATGCCCGCACGTCCCGTGGGTTTCGGAGAAAAACCAGCGGGCCGCGTCATGATCATGACAATGTCCTTCGCCCCGGCTTCGACGGCTTTCTCGATGGGGAATTGGTCGATGACTCCGCCATCGACGTAGCGTTTGCCGCGAATCGTGACCGGGTTCAAGACCGCCCCCGGGAGGGACATCGCCGCACGCAGCACCTCGAGTGGTTCCTCCTTGCGGATGTCGAAGTACTCGACCTCGCCGGTGTCGACGTTCGTGACGGGAACAATCAGCGGCACCGGGGACTTTCGCACGGCCTCGACGTCGAGCGGCAACCGTTTGCCGAACACGTCATCGATGAGATAGGGAAGATCCAGCGCCGCGCCACCGAACACCATGCGCCACGGATGGACGAGTTGGCGTCCGTGCAGAAATCGTCGCCAGATCTCGATGCCCTCCGGTTGGTTCGCCAAGCCGTACGCGCAACTCGCGGCTCCCGAGGACGTGGCCCAGATCGCATCGAACTTCTCGCGTTGGTTGAAGAGTTGGACGATCGCGCCCGCGGCGTACGCGCCGCGCATCCCTCCGCCCTGGACGACGAGCGCACGCCGCATGCGGGACACGCGGCTTGCATTCCGTTGCTCGCCTTTTACTCCTGCGGCAGGAGAGTGCCTCAACCGCGTTCCACCGTTCCGGCCTTGAATCTAAGTACCGCGGGCGGCTTCGGCTGGCTCGAGGAGCACGCAGATGAAGATCGGAGTCCTGGGAACCGGAATCGTCGGGGAAACAGTCGCCACGAAACTCGTCGAACGCGGTCACGACGTCAAGATGGGAAGCCGCGACGCCCGAAACCCGAAAGCGGCCGCGTGGGTGCAGAAAGCCGGCAAGAAAGCCTCCGCCGGCTCGTTCCAAGATGCAGCCAAGTTCGGCGAACTCCTCATCAACTGCACCATGGGCTCCGCATCCGTCGAAGCCCTCAAATCCGCCGGGGAGAACAACCTCGACGGCAAGGTCATCGTCGACATCGCAAACGCCCTCGATTTCTCCAAAGGCATGCCCCCGGGACTCACCGTCAACGTCGCCAGTGATTCCCTTGCGGAACACATCCAGAAAACGTTCCCCAAGGCCAAGGTCGTCAAGACGCTCAACACGGTCACCGCACCCGTCATGGTGAACCCCGCCGCGTTGCCCGGCGACCACGTCGTGTTCTTGTCGGGAAACGAGGACGCCGCCAAACAGAAGGTCGCCCAGCTCCTCGAGAACGATTTCGGCTGGAAGAAGAAGAACATCCTCGACCTCGGCGACATCACGACCGCCCGCGCCCAGGAAGCCTTGATCGTCCCGTGGCTACGACTGTGGGGAAAATTCGGCTCCCCGATGTTCAACTGGCAGCTCGTGACCAGCGCAAAACCAAGGTAAAACGCGAGCACCCGTCTGCCTGTTCGGCATCGCTAAGAACGACCTTGCCCCTCGGACGCGCGTGGCCGTGGATCCGTGGCTCCTTGCCCCGATCATTTTCCTTGCCGCGGTCCTCTACACAAGCGTCGGCCACGGCGGAGCCACCGCCTACCTCGCTATCCTCACCCTGGCAGACTACGCCGTCGGGGTCCTGCGTCCCACCATCCTGATCCTCAACATCGTCGCCGCAGGACTCGCGTTCCTCCTGTTCCAACGCGCCGGCCACCTACGCGTCCGACTTCTGCTCCCGTTCCTCATCACGAGCGTGCCGTTCGCCTACCTCGGCGGACTCTACCGGTTCGCCGACCGGACCACGGACATCATCTTCGCGATCACCCTCTTCGTCGCCGCGGCGCGCCTCCTGTTTCTCACCAAGCCACCGCAACTCTGGAAACTCCCAACCACCGGCGCGACGTTCTACGCCATCGCACTTCCCCTCGGAGCGATCCTGGGATTCGTCGCCGGCGCCACCGGCATCGGAGGCGGCATCTTCCTCTCGCCGATCTTGCTCATCCTCGGCTGGGCCAACGTGAAAGAAGCCGGCAGCATCGCCGCCGCATTCATCGTCCTCAATTCCGCCGCAGGCCTTGCCGCCGTGACGAGCCACACGCCCGTCGACGAAGCCGTGTTGATGCCGTTCCTCGTCGCCGTCACCGTGGGCGCCTTGCTCGGATCCACTCTTGGCGCCTACCGGGTCCCCATCGTCCACCTACAACGGCTCCTAGGCGCGGTCCTCGCCGTTGCCGGCGTACGGGCACTACTGTGAACTCGTCGTACTCGTCGTCCTCGTCCACGGACGCGGTCACACCTTACGTCGTTAGTAATGCTGTCTCGGACAAGGGTAGAACCGTCACGAAGGGGGACGGAATTCGAGGGTCGGCTTCGCCGGATCGAGGATCGCGACGAGACTGCCGCCTGCGCCGCCGAGATTCATCACGACCCCGTCATTCATCGTCTGTCGCGTCGCGCCGAACTGTGTCTGCGCGCTGAACGACGTTTGATACGTGCCCGCCGCAAACGTCGCGTTGTCGAAGGTCTCCGTCTTCGATGCGCCGGCCATGTAGATTTCATCGAACACAACGGTGCCGTTGGACGCCTTGACCAGAAAATGAACCGTCCACACGTTCGTCGTCATGTTGTCCGTCATGAACGTGACGTCGCCGGGCTCGCGGGGTCCTCCGCAGCCCGCCAACAGAAGCATCAGAACAACGAAAGCAAAACGCGCCGTCAACATACTCGATGAAACGAGTCCCCGTTCAAATGCGCCGCGGCCACACGCGAAAGGCGGGCGCGCTAGCACGCCGGTCACGGGCAAAACAATGGTAATATAGGGCCGTCCGGTGAGTCCCACACCGGCCGCCAAACCCGATGCCCCACGCCCCGATTCCATCCTCCCCGCCACCCGCGTTGCGACTCGGAGAGTTCGTCAAGACCATCCGCTTCCGCCCCGCGATCGTCGACGCCTTCCACGAATACTCGAAAACCCAGTTCACGACCGACGTCCTCGCGGGACTTGTCGTCGGCATCGTCGCACTTCCCCTTGGCATCGCTTTCGCCATCGCAAGCGGCGCGGATCCTCGCGCCGGACTCGTCACCGCCGCGCTCGCCGGATTCTTGGTCGGCGCCCTGGGTGGCAGCCGCGTCCAGATCGCCGGACCCACCGGCGCGTTCGTCGTCATCCTCTACGGGATCGTCCAAGGCTACAGCTTCGAGAAACTCCTCGTCGCCGTCTTCCTTGCCGGCATCATGCTGTTCTTCTTCGGACTCCTCAAACTAGGAACACTCATCAAGTTCATCCCGTACCCCGTCACGACGGGCTTCACCGCGGGCATCGCGGTCATCATCTTCCTCGGACAACTGCCCCACATCCTCGGTCTCCGGCTGAACGAGATCAGCGTCACGGTTCCCGCCGACACCATCGAGAAACTCGAGGTTCTGGGCGGCCACATCGGACGATTCAGCGTGTCGGCCTTCCTCGTCACGCTCCTCGCCGTCCTCATCATCCAATTCACGAAACGGTTCATCCCGCGCCTTCCGGGACCAGCCATCGCGTTGGCGGTCCTGACGCCGCTCGTCGTGTTCGTCCCCCTCTTCGACGTGCAGACCGTCGGTGATCTCTACACGATCCCCGCAGGATTTCCCGCACCCAGCATCCCAGATGTTTCACCACTGATCCTTCGCGAGATGCTCGTCCCTGCGCTCACCATCGCCTTGTTGGGCGCCATCGAGAGCCTCCTCTCGGCCGTCGTCGCCGATGGAATGACGAACCTCAAGCACGACAGCAACCAGGAACTCATGGGCCAAGGCCTTGCCAACATGATCATCCCCCTCTTCGGCGGCATTGCCGCGACCGGCGCCATCGCACGAACTGGCACGAACGTCCAACTCGGCGCGCGTACACCCGTCGCGTCGCTTGTGCACGGGGGCGTCGTGTTCGCGGTGCTCCTCGCCGCTGGCCCACTCGTCTCCTACATCCCCATGGCGGTGCTCGCCGGGATCCTCGCGGTCGTGTCGTGGAACATGAGTGAACGTCACCGGTTCGCAAAACTGCTCAAGATGCCGATCGGCGACGCGGGCGTCATGCTCGCCACCTTCATCCTGACCGTGCTCGTCGACTTGACCGTCGCCGTCGAGGTCGGCATGGTCATGGCGGCGGCGCTCTTCATCGGACGGATGGCCGAGACCAGCCAAGTCAACCTCATCACTCCCGACACCGACCCGCTCTACCAGCAACACAGCCTGGAAGGCAAGGAGATCCCGCCCGGCGTCGTGCTCTATTCGATTGACGGTCCCTTCTTTTTCGGCGCAGCCGAGAAGTTCCAGGAGACGATCGACCGCGTCGCCAAGGACCCGAAAGTGATCATTTTCCGGATGCGACGGGTCCCCTACATGGATGCAACGAGCATCAATGCCCTCACCATCACGGTGCAACAACTGCAGAAACGCGCTGTCACGGTGATCTGCTCGGCGGTCCAGTCGCAACCGTTGGACATGATGCTCCGAAGCGGTTTCGCGAAGGTCATCGGCGATGCGAACCTCCAAGTCAACATCGACGCCGCCCTGGCTCGCGCCCGCGTCGTCCTCGGCTTGCCGCCCCTTACGACGACGTGATGCGGCTCGAGGACGAGTCGGGCGTCAATGCGAACGCGGGTCGGAACCGTGCGACCTCGATGCCCATGACGAGCAACGCGAACGCCAGCGCGGCTGCCGTCAATGCTTCTGCCCACCACACGCCGGCGACGAGACCGTAGCAAACCAATGCGGTGGACCAGGTCGCTCCGGTGAACCACGAGGACGCGCCGTTGTGGTCGAAGCCGACGGCGACACAGGTTCCCCCGAGGACGAGGAGCGGGACGACGAGGACCGTGGAGGACGAAGCGAAGTGCAGCAACGCATCGACGTGGCTCGCGTCGATGGGCTCGCTTGATCCGACGCCGAGCAGGTAGCGTAGTCCGCCGGTGGCGATCCGGACAGTGAAAAAGAGTAACGCCCCGAGGGCCAAGAAGATGGTTCCCAAGAGGGCGGTCCGCGTGCGGGGTCCGCGAAGGACGTTGGCGACGAGGATGCAGGCGATGACGATGCTCATGCTGGCGACTCCCCACAAGAAGAGCGCGATGAGTGCGCGGCTGGCAAACTCAGCGGTGAGTTCCACGGATTCCAGGACGGAACCCGTCGGCGTCGATTGGGCAAACACGGCAAGGAGCGTCGCGAAGCCGGCCGTCGCGAAGAAGATGCCCGCGTATCGTCGGCGGATGCGGAGACTGTTGGATTCCGTGGACATGTGCGGAATCGCAGAGACTGTCAACTGGAGTATAACCCGTGCGCTTCGGGGAGCTGGTCCCTACGGGCACCCTACGCGTTTTTGGCGTCGGGCTCCGCGGGAGTCGCGCCGAGTCGTCGTTGAATCCATTGTGGCGGTTGGTACGCGAGGATCACGAGGAGTCCCGCCACGAGTCCAGGCGCTTCGTAGAGGATTGGGAACCAGTCGCGGGAGGTGAGTCCGGCCAGAAAACCAACCAGGATGGCGCCGAACCAGACGATGAACGAGATCGCGAGCAACGCCAGCCGGTAGCGCTGCCGCGCGCCCTTGACCTTGAAGAAGAGCGCCGCGTAGGCGAAGGTTGCAAGAAGAATGGGTCCGGCCAGCAGTACGCCAAAGACGATCACCATCCAGGACGCGACCGGGGTCCCGACGGTTCGGACGGCCCACGGTGTCACCTCGAGGGTGACGGGCTCCGCCAAGGTGGCGTAATAGATGGTGAACGCGAAGAACGCGCTATAGGCGGCAACCAGCCAGGGTCGCCACACCATCCGTCCGGTCAGCAGATAGAGCATGAAAAAAAGGAGCGAGCCGGCCGCGATGCTGAGCGGGACCATGCGAAGATAGCGGATCACATTGTGGAGCAGGACCGTTTCCACGCCCACGAGCATCAAGAGGGCCTGGAGAGCGAGCAGAAAGAGCACCGCCGCCCCGCCGTACCACCACAGCGCGAACGCCACGATGGCCGCGCGGTCGCCCTTCGTGGCCGCCGCGGCCCGCCGCTGCTGGAGCAGGCCTACATACGCCAAGACTGCCGTGGTCGTGAGGACGAACGCGGTCCCCACGTAGAACGTCGCTTCCAATTGTCCTCGGAAACCGTCCTTACTTGATTAACGGTTTGGACGACTTGTCCTTCCCCGTCGGTCCTTGGAATTGTTCCTCTTCCGTCGATCCTCGAAGCGCCAACGTCGATGCGTCGCTGCCACCGATCACCTTCGCGACCTCGTCGAAGTATCCTGTGCCGGCTTCGCGTTGGTGACGCACCGCCGTGTAACCGAGGGGTTCCATGTCGAACTCCTTGTCCTGGAGCCGCACGTACGCGGTCATGCCTTCCTTCACGTAGCCCTTGGCGAGTTCGAACATCGACGCGTTGAGGGTGTGGAACCCGGCGAGCGTGATGAACTGGAACTTGTACCCCAGTTTGCCGAGCGTCGATTGGAAGTCGCCGATCGAGAGCCCGTCCAAGTGGCGCTTCCAGTGGAACGACGGGGAGCAGTTGTAGGAGAGCAGTTTGCCCGGGAACCGCTTGTGGATCGCGTCGGCAAACCGTTTGGCCTCGTCGATGTCCGGCTTGCTCGTCTCGAACCAAAGCATGTCGCAAAACGGAGCGTACGCCAGGCCACGCGCGATGGCGGAGTCCAGGCCCGGTTCGACGTAGAAGTAACCCTCCGACGTGCGCTTGCCAGTCAGGAACACTTTGTCGCGCTCATCGACGTCGCTCATGAGCAGGTTCGCACCCAACGCGTCCGTGCGTGCGACGACGATAGTGGGAACACCCATCACGTCCGCGGCCAATCGGGCCGCGGTCAATGTGCGGATGTGCTGCTTCGTCGGCACCAGGACCTTTCCGCCCATGTGTCCACACTTTTTCTCCGAAGCGAGTTGGTCTTCGAAGTGAACGCCGCCCGCGCCCGCGTCGATCATGTCTTTCATCAGTTCGAACGCGTTGAGCGGACCCCCGAAGCCGGCCTCCGCATCGGCGAGGATCGGCGCCATCCAGTGGGTGTCGTTGCGGCCTTCGACCCAGTCGATCTGGTCCGCGCGAAGCAACGCGTTGTTGATGCGACGGATGAGGTACGGGACGCTGTTGACCGGGTAGAGGGACTGGTCGGGGTAGGTCTGCTGGGACATGTTGTTGTCCGCGGCCACTTGCCAGCCGCTGAGGTAGACCGCTTTGATGCCGGCCTTGACCATCTGGACCGCTTGGCCCCCGGTGAGGGCGCCGAGGGTCTGGATGTACGGTTCGTTGTGCAGTAGGTACCAGAACCGGTCGGCGGCGATCCGCGCGAGGGTCTTCTCGGGTCGGATGCTTCCGCGGAGCTTGATGACTTGGCGCGCGGTGTAGTTTCGCTCAACGCCCTTCCAGCGTGGGCTCGTCTTCCACTCTTGCTCGAGGTCGCGAGCTTCGGTCTCGATGTGGTCAGCTAGGTTCACAATGGATTTCATTCGATCATCTCGTACGCTGGGACTGTCAAAAAGTCGGGGAACTCGTTTCCGAGGGCGACGCGCTCGAGCAATCGGCGCGCCTCCTTGAAGCGGCCGGCCTTGAACCGTTCCTCTCCGAGGAGTTTCTGGATCTTCACCAGTTCCTCGTCAGCGAACCGGGAAAGACGCTGCGGGTTGATGGCGCGTCCATCCGGCAACGCTTCGCGTCGCTTGATCCACAACCACAGTTGGGAGCGTGAGATCTCGGCGGTCGCCGCGTCTTCCATGAGGTTGTTGATGGCCGCTGCGCCTGTGCCGCGAAGCCACGATTCGAGGTAGAGCAGGGCGACGCTGATGTTGGTCCGCACGCCTTCCTCGGTGATTTTGCCGTCTTGGACGCGGAAGTCGGTAAGCTGTTCCGCGGTGACTTTGACGTCGGGGCGTTGCTTGTCGACCTGGTTGGGTTTTTCCCCGAGCGCCTGGTCGAAGATCTCGAGCGCCACCGGGACCAGGTCGGGGTGGGCGACCCAGGTTCCGTCACATCCGTCTCCGGCTTCGCGAAGCTTGTCCTCGCGCACCTTGCCGAGCGCCTTCTCGGTGACTTCGGGGTCTTTGCGGTTCGGGATGAAGGCCGCCATGCCGCCGATGGCGTGCGCGCCGCGCGCGTGGCACGTCTTCACGAGGAGCTGCGTGTACGCACGCATGAACGGGACCGTCATCGTGAGTTGGCTGCGGTCCGGAAGCCGCAGGTCTGCCTGTTCGCGGAATTTTTTGATGATGCTGAACAAGTAGTCCCAGCGTCCCGCGTTGAGCGCGCAGCTGTGGTCCCGGAGTTCGTAGAGGATCTCTTCCATCTCAAACGCGGCCGGGATGGTTTCGATGAGGACCGTCGCCCGGATGGTGCCGCGCGGAACCTGCAACGTGGTCTCCGCGTGTCGGAACGCGTCGGCCCAGAGGCGGGCTTCTTCGTGCGCCTCCATCTTCGGGAGGTAAAAATACGGGCCGCTGCCGCGTTTCGCGAGTCGCTTGGCGTTGTGGAACACGTAGAGCCCGAAATCGAAAAGGCTGCCGGAGATCGGTGCGCCATCGATCTTGAGGTGTTTTTCGTCTAAGTGCCAGCCGCGGGGACGCACGACGAGCGTCGCCGTCTTCGGGTTGAGCTTGTAGGTCTTGCCTTCCGGCGAAGCGAAATCGATCTTGCGGTCGATCGCATCGATGAGGTTCTGTTGGCCTTCGAGGAGGTTGGCCCACGTCGGGACGTTGGCGTCCTCGAAGTCGGCCATGAACACTTTCGCGCCGCTGTTGAGGGCGTTGATCACCATCTTGCGTTCGGTGGGGCCCGTGATCTCGACGCGTCGGTCCTTGAGGTCCTCCGGCGGAGGAGACACCTTCCAAGTTCCTTCGCGGAGGTGTTTCGTGTCCGCGCGGAAGTCGAGCTTCTCGCCCGCAACGAGGCGCGCGTACCGGGTCACGCGTGCATCCAACAGGGCACGACGGGTCGGCTCGAATTTGCGGTGAAGCTCCGAAAGGAACGCGAGGGCTTCCGCGGAAAGGATGGCGGACGTCCTCGGATGGGACGGCGCTTTGATGCTGACGCCCTGCGTGACCGGTGATGCCCTCATGGTGAAGCTCCCCAGACTCCTGGGGCACTCACCCCATGGCCTATTTACATTAAGAGTATGGACCGAACACCGAAGGGGCCGAACGGCCATTTGGGACCCGTTCGGTTATTTCGACCGACGCTGCCGATGCGCGGACGCTTGGTGTTCACGCTGATACTCAGCCGTCAAAGCATTGGGCCGGACCTGCTCCAAAAGCCCGATTTCATTGCCCGTAGGATCATGAAGGACCAAGACTGGACCGTCCGGCACTTCGACCGGTTCGCCCGACCTTTTCCAACCTTGCTTCTCCAACCGTTCCGTCGTCGCATCCAGGCTGTCGACGCGGTAGATGAAGATCGACGACTTTGCCGGCCGATGATCCGCCAACAAGAACAAGGGGCCCTCGCCCAGACGGACCGCCGCGACATGCGCGCCGAACCCATGGAACTGCCAAACAAGCTCTGCGCCGAGGACGTCCGTGTAGAATTCCAGATCCTTCTTGGTGTCCGCGCTGCCGACATACAGGTACGTCAACGGACCAAACGGCGCTGCCATCGGCACTCCAAAACGCAACGCTCGGGGTTAAGGATTGGTTGCCCCATCGGGCGCCATGTTTAATCTACCCGACCCGTCTCGGCCTCTCACTCGCCGTCCATGATTGACATGTTCTTCTTCGCGGCACTCGCCTTCGTGCTCGGATTCAAGCACGCGTTCGACGCCGACCATTTGGTCGCGGTCTCGACGTTCTTCACGCGACGCCGAAGCTTCACGGGCGGCGTGGGTCTCGCGACCGCCTGGGCGGCCGGACACCTCATCACCGCCGCCGCCGTCGCGGCCGCACTGCATTTCTTCGCGACGACGTTCCTGCCGAAGGTCATCGCGCGCCTCGACCTCCTCGTCCCGCTGATGCTCATCGTCGTCGGCCTCTTGGCGCTCGGGCTCGAAGCGCGCCGGTTCCACGTGCACCGGCACCGACACGCAACGCAAGGGCCCGAACACGCTCACTTCCACTTCCACCGAAAAGCCAGCCACGAACACGGCGCCATGGCCGGCATCGGCGTCATCCATGGACTTGCGAGCAACGACGAACTCATCACCGTGCTCGTCGTCGGCCTTGCCGCGGACGCTTGGTGGCAAGTGTTCGCCGGCATCGCCCTCTTCAGCGTCGGCGTGCTCGTCGGGATGATCGTGTACGCCGCGGGCGTCCAATTTGCAGAGAAAAAATTTGCAAGCCCATGGACCCCCGCCGTGTTGAACGTCACGTTCGCGATGCTGAGCATCGCCTACGCCGTGTACTTGCTCGCGGGCGGCGAAGGCTTGAACCTATTGGACCGATGGGTCGGCGTCGGCTGATTTCAATTCCATGGTTTCGAGCTGCGACAACACATCGTTGAAGTCGCGCTTCGGACGCGCACCGACCACCTTGCCAGCGAACTGCCCTTCCTTGAAGAACAAGAACGCGGGGATGCCCTGCACGCCGAACTTTGCGACGGCCTCGTAGTTCTCGTCCGCGTTCAATTTGCCGACGGCGGCGCGTCCCTTCCATTCGTGTGCGAGTTCCTCGACGATGGGTTCCATCTGCCGGCATGGACCGCACCAACTGGCCCACACGTCGACCATCACGATCGGATTGGCCTTGACGAACTCAGCAAGAGAATCATCACTCAGGATGGTCGGTCCAACCGTTTCGGCGACCGCGGCTTTCTGCTGGAGCCCCGAAACGCGTCGGGCGCGAAGTTGAGCCAGTTCGTCGTCCACGCATCAATCCAGCCGCGTTGACACATAAAGCCGCGGTGGCGATGCTGATACCCGCAGAACGTGGCTCCAAGTGGTTTTAAGGGTCGCGAGCGTGCCGCCGAGCAATGGCCGAGCCGCGTCGCGAAACCCTCGAACTCATGCCCGAGGGCACCGGCGAAATCATGTACGCCCTGTTCGCGCTGGCCTTCGGCATCTTCCTCCTTGGGCTCTGGTGGAAGATCCGGATGTACCGACGCGGCCGCAAAGAAAAACTGGGCGGCTCCCACACGGATCGCTTGAAGAGCCTCGTCAAGAACGCGTTGTTCCAGGCCAAGACGGTCAAGAAAAAGTACGCTGGTCCGATGCACGCGTTCATCTTCTGGGGCTTCGCGTTCCTCTTCATCGGCACGGTGATCGTGCTCATCGACTACGACATCAGCCAACCCATCTTCCGCTACCAGTTCCTCAAAGGCTGGTTCTACTTGGGATTCGAGACCGTGCTCGACGCGGCCGGACTCTCGCTGCTCTTGGGTCTCAGCATGGCGTTGTGGCGACGCGTCGTCTGGAAACCCCGAAGCCTCACCTCCTCCGGCCAGGACGTGTGGATGCTTGGCAGCCTGTTCTTCCTGGGCATCACCGGCTACCTCATCGAAGCGTTGCGGCTTGCGATCCGCGACCCGGAATGGGGCACGTACAGTTTCGTCGGCATCATGCTAAGACCGATCTTCGACGGGATGACCGTCGGCGGACAGACGTCGGCGTACCAGAGCCTCTGGTGGATCCACGCACTCGTCACGTTCACCTGGATCGCTTCGTTGCCCTTCACCAAGTTCCAACACATCGTCACCTCTTCCTCGAACATCTACACCAGCACCCAATACGGCACGGAACGGCACAAGGGACAACTCCCGACCCCCTTCAACCTCCAAGACGTCCTGTCCGGGGCGGCGTCCGCCGACTCCATCAAACAGGGTGCCAAGAAACTCGAAGACTTCTCCTGGCGACAGCTCCTCTCGCTCGACGCGTGCACGCAATGCGGCCGATGCCAAGACGTGTGCCCTGCCTACGCGGCAGGCCGGCCACTC
>CAYOZB010000094.1:0-12296 GCA_964408365.1 uncultured Halobacteriales archaeon
ACGGTGGAGCCGCGGATCTCGACCTTGGAGACTTCGCCGGTGAAGCGTCGAAGAGGCGTGGGGATGCGTACGAGTGCCATGTGGACGCCCATCCATTCAAGGCCGAGAGCATAAATGGGTTCGGTTCCCGGCGACGGGCTCCCACAGTCGCTTATGACGGGCGCAGGAAGAGAGGCGAGCCGCCGGTTTGGATGGCGAACCTGATCTCCATCTGCCGCGCGTTCTGCGGGTCTTCGGCCGCGTAGGTGAGCACGACCATGCCGTCGGGCATGAGGTCGGTCTCGAAGAAATCCAACATGGTGCGGTCGGAAACGTAGGGCGGCGTGCAGGCGGTCCCGCGGGAACAGATGGTACCGACGTGGATCTGCGGATCGACGATGGTGCGCAGAACCTTGGGCGTGCTTGCGCCGGCCCCGTCGACGACGACGAGTTCCAAGAACCAGACAGCCGGGACCAAGTCGTTATCGCCGGGCGTGTTGGATGCGTAGTAGGCGACGGTGTAGCGGTCGCCGCCCCCTCCTGACACCCAGGGCATGATGGCGTTCTCGGATTCGCTCAGGGTCAAGGCGGTGGACCAGGTGGATCCGTCGTCGAGGCTGGTGATGACGCGGACGCGACTCCCGACCTGGTTGATGCCGACGGGATCGAGTACCTCTTCGCTCCACGCGTAGACGAGTTCGCCGCCGCCCGTGACGTCGAAGGCAGGAGCCATGAGGACGCCGCTCCAGTGTCCGCCTTGGGCGCTTCGCGTGACCCGGGCGCCGGTGGCGCGTTCTTCCCAACTCATTCCGGCGTCGCGGGAATACATGACCCAGAGTTCGAAGTCTTGTGGAGTGGTCGGGCTGGTCGTTCCGATGGGTTTTGTGAAGGGGATGTAGGCGCGGTTGAGGTCGGGGTGGAATTGGACGGTTCCGAGCCAGCCGATGCGTTGCTTGCCGTAGGTGGCGCCGGCCCAGGTCTCGCCGCCGTCGAAGGTGGTGTTGACGGCGATGACCCGGGAGGCATTGGGCCCGGCGCCCATCCAGGCGACGATGAGGTTTCCGTCTTTTCCTGCGGCCATCCAGTTTCGGTCGGAACTGAACCGGGTGTTGCTCGTGCGGTTCATTTCGACGACGTTGCCGATGTAGTGCCAGGTGGCGCCGCCGTCGTTGCTGGCGAAGGTCTGGATGCCCATGCCGAGGTCGCTCGCGTACACGTTGCCCGCGGCGTCGATCGCAACGTCGTTGTCTCCGTTGGCGTTGGGTGCCGCAGGATCCAATTTGCCGTCGGGTCGGTTCAGGCGGGTCCACGATTCGCCGCGGTCCAAGGATTTGAACACGGGACCGTGAGGGCAGGCGGATGCGCCGGCGACGGGCGGCGATGCGAGTCGGTCGCAGCCGGGGAACGCGACGAAGACGCTTCCATCGTCGGCCGCGGCGACGCTGGGTTCCCCGCGACTGCTGACTCCGGGAGGTCCTTGGGCGATGGCGCCCAACAGGTTGAAGGTCGGCGCAGTGAGGTCGTTCGGTTCGACGGCCGTGGAGAGGACACTCACGCCGCCAGGCACGTCGCGGGCGTTGCCCTGGAGTGTCTGGGTCTGCCGCGCGTCGTCTTCGAGGCCGGGGGTCAGGCAGCCGACGACCAACATGGAAGCCAGGACCAAGGGGAAGGCAAACAGCCGCATCAGGGGGTTCCGGGTACCCTTCGCCTTTAAGAGGCTTGAGGCAGGGGCGGAGGATTCCTCGGCCTCCAAAACCCCTTGTCGTTTGCGGTTTCCGTCCTTCTAGCGCGAAACATTTTAGAAGACGCCGGGGCTCGCCGGCCCCTGTCGATAATGGCTTGCCGCGGTCTTCCGTCCGGGACCTCTGCCCATCATGCCTAGTCGACCCCAGACCGAGCTTCGGCTGGAGGTTCTTTGATGCCTAAACCCGCTAAGAGTGGAATCTCGATTGCCGTGCCCAACAAGGGCCGCCTCAGCGAGCCTGTCGTCCAGCTGTTGGGTCGCGCGGGGCTCACGATCGATACCGCCGCGACGAGTTCGCGGCAACTTTTCGCGATGACGTGGGACGGTCGCGTCCGGATCCTGTTCGTGCGTGCCATCGACATCCCGGAACTCGTCCAGGACGGCATGGCCGACCTCGGCATCACCGGGCTCGACCTCATCCTCGAGACGGGGAAGAAAGTCGAGACGCTCATGGACCTCGGCTTCGGAAAATGCCGACTGATCGCCGCCGTGCCCGAAAAACGCGGCATCACGGACCTCGCCGGCCTCCCCAAGAGCTTCACCGTCGCCACCTCCTTCCCCAACCTGACGCGCAGGTTCTTCAAGAACAAGAAGCACGACGTCAAGATCGTCGCCGTGAGCGGCGCGACCGAGGTCATGCCGCACATCGGCGTCGCCGACGTCATCACCGACCTATCCGCCACGGGCTCGACGCTCGCGATGAACGACCTCGTCGAGATCGCAAGCATCCAGAACTCGACCGCGCAACTCATCGGAAACAAGAACGCCATCAAGGACCCGGCCAAGCGAGACCTGATCGACGAAGTCCAGTTCGCCATCGGGAGCGTCGTCCACGCCCGCGGCAAACGCTACCTCATGGCCGACGTGCCCACCGACCGCCTGCAGGAGGTCCAAAAGATCCTCCCCGGCATCGCCGGGCCGACCGTGATGGACATCTTCGGACGCGGCGACATCAAAGCCGTCCACGTGGTCGTCGACGAAGACGAGGTCTACTCCGCCATGCGTTCCTTGAAACACATCGGCGCCAAAGGCATCCTCGTCGTGCCGGTCGACCGGATGGTGAAGTGAACCGATGCGCATCCTCACCGCCACCGAGTTCCTTCGACAACGCTCCACCGTCGAACCGGTGTCCGCACGTCCTGAGGTCCGGGACGCGGTGGAACGGATCGTCGGAAGCGTCAAGCGCGACGGCGACACCGCGCTGCGGCAACTCACCGAAACGCTCGATGGGGTCAAGCTCAAAGAATTCAAAGTGCCGAAGGCCGCGCTCGAGAAAGCCTGGAAGCGCACCCCGGCCCCCTTGCAGAAAGCGTTGCAGGCTGCGGCGAAGAACATCCGAACCTACCAAACGTCCCTGAAACCGGGCAAAAAATCGGAATCGCAGCCACGACCCGGAGTCAAGATCACGACGGAATGGAGGCCGTTGCCCGCGGTCGCCTGCTACGCACCCGGGGGCCGCGCCATCTACCCGTCAACGGTGCTCATGATGTGCGTCACCGCCAAAGTCGCCGGCGTCGACAAAGTCCTCCTGACTTCGCCCCCGACCCGCGACGGGTTGCCCGCTCAATCCATCTTGGCCGCGGCGCACTTGGCCGGCGTCGACGACGTGTATGCCCTGGGCGGCGCCCAAGCGGTCGCTGCGTTCGCCATCGGCACCGCGAGTGTCCCGCGCGTGCCGAAGATCGTCGGACCCGGAAACGCCTACGTCGCGGAGGCGAAGCGTCAACTGTTCGGCACCATCGGCATCGAGAGCGTGGCGGGACCCACCGAGTTGGCGATCTTCGCAGACGAGACCGTGGATCCCACTCTCGTCGCCGTCGACCTCGCCGCACAAGCCGAACACGATCCCGACGCGCGCACACTCCTCGTGGTCCCCCACGTGGATCAGGCCCGGGCGATCCAACAAGCGACGGAAGAACTCGTCAAGGGAGCCGCACGCAGCGCCATCCTCCAAACATCGCTCCTCGAGCATGGGCTCATCGTCGTCGCTCCCACGGACGCCGACATCATCGCCTGCCTGGACGCGTACGCGCCCGAGCACGTGGAACTCCTGTGCAAGAAGCCGGAACGATTGGCGCACGAACTTCGAGCCGCCGGCACCATCTTCCTTGGCACAGGCACGCCCGCTCCGCTGGGCGACTACATGACGGGAGCCAACCACGTCCTTCCGACGGGTCGCAGCGCGCGGTTTGCGAGTCCCCTGAGCGTGTACGATTTCATGCGGATGGTCGTCACCCAGAAAGTCGACGGGAAAGGCCTCGAAGACATCGGACCTTCCGCCATCGAGATCGCGAAGGCCGAAGGCCTCTCGATGCACGCCGAAGCGGTCCGGAGGCGCCTCAAGTGAAACTTCTTGAGGACGTACGTCGACGACTCCCCCACTATCCACCGTATTACGAAGCGCCGGCCGGCAACCTCTTGCGTCTCGATCAGAACGCGAACCTCGCCGGGCCGAACCCCGTCGTGAAAAGCGCCACGTTGGACCTCAGCCGCGCACACCTCTACCCCACCCGCGACAACACTCCACTCTTGGATCAAGCGGCGAAATCGTTCTCCATCGATCCCGCGAACGTGTTCGTCGGAAATGGCAGCGACGAGATCCTCGACATCGTGCTACGAACCCTCCTTGAGCCGGGCGCTCGCGTCGTGAGTCCGCACCCGTCGTACTCGATGTACCCGCACCTTTGTCGGTTGTCCAGGCTTGAATACGTGCCCATCGCGATGGACTCCGAGTTCCGCACGACCGCCAAAGCGTTGCTCGACGCTCGTCCGGACATGATCCTCATCGCCAACCCCAACAACCCGACGGGTACGCTGCACGACGCGCGACTCGTCGGTGAGATCCTTGAAAAATTCGACGGCCCCGTGCTCATCGACGAAGCCTACGCCGAATTCAGCGGCACCACCGTCATTCCCCTCATCGCACGCCACCCGAACCTCATCGTCGCCCGGACCCTGTCAAAGGCAGCGGGCCTCGCGGGGCTCCGGGTCGGACTCGGATTTGCCCACCGCGACGTGGCCGAGCTCATCCGCCGAAACAAGATCCCGTTCAGCCTCAACATCCTCAGCGAACAACTCGCTGTGACAGCGCTTCAACACGGCAAACACATCCAATCCGCCGTCACCCGCGTGTCCGCCGAACGCGAACGCGTCGCGAAGGAGCTTGCAAAGCGCGGCTTCTCCATTGTCCCGTCCCACGCCAACTTCTTGCTCACGTTGCCGCCGATCGCGAGCGAAGAACTCTACCAGGAACTCAAGGACAAGGGCATCCTTGCCCGGCTTTTCTCGTCGGAGCCGACCTTGAAGGATTACATCCGCTTCACCGTCGGACGACCCGAAGACAACGATCGACTCCTCTCCACGCTCACGAAGATCCTGGAGGACGACCCGTGAAGATCGTCGTCGCCGACCTGGGCATCGGCAACCTGCACAGCCTCAGCAAGGCCCTCGAAAAAGCGGGCGCCGAAGTCACCATCACGCCCGACCCGGACCAATGGCTCGACGCGCGCGCCTTGGTGCTCCCGGGAGTGGGCGCGTTCGGCGCCGGCATGAAACCCCTGGATCCAGTGCGCGATCCGCTCAAATCGAAACTCCTCAGCGGCTGCCCCGCCCTCGGCGTGTGCCTTGGTTTGCAACTCATGCTGGAGCGAAGCGACGAAGATCCCGTCGACGGGCTCGGATTCATCAGCGGCAACGTGCCCCGTTTTCCCCCGAACGTCGGCAAAGTCCCACACATGGGGTGGTCGCCGGTCGACCACACCGGCGACGAACTGTTTGCGAACATCCCGTCGGGCTCGTACTTCTATTTCGTCCACTCCTACTACCCGGACCCCGAAGAGGACGTCGGCGTCGCGAAGACCAAGTACGGCTTGACGTTCCCGAGCGTTTTGCGAAAAGCCAACACATACGCCACCCAGTTCCACCCCGAAAAATCCGGCGACCACGGCCAATTGTTCCTCAAGAATTTCGTCCAGTTCGCGGAGTACATGGCATGATACTCTACCCCGCGATCGACTTGTTGGAAGAGAAAGTCGTGACGCTCGTGCAGGGCGTTCGCGGCACGCAGACCACCGAGCACAAGGATCCCCTCGACGTGTACGCGCGCTGGGTACGCGAAGGGGCGGAATGGATCCACGTGATCGACCTCGATGCGGCCTTCGGCAAAGGCGACCACCGGTTGATGATCGAGAACTTCCTGGACGCGAGGCGCGCCAAACTGCAAGTCGGCGGCGGCATCCGCACGACCGAACATGTCGCACGTCTCCTAGGACGCGGCGCGGAGCGCGTCATCGTCGGCACCAAAGGCATCGAGGACCCGTCGTGGCTGGCGGAAATCACGCAACAGCACCCGGGACAAGTCGTGCTTGCAGTGGATGCGAAGAACGGCAAAGTCGTCACGCGCGGCTGGGCGAAGAACACGGGGCAGGACGTCATCGATGTCATGCGAAAAATGAGCCGACTCCCCTTGGCCGGGTTCCTCTTCACTTCCGTCAACGTGGAGGGCAAGATGCAGGGGTTGGACCACGACGCCATCGTCCAGGTGTTCCACGGCACCGAGTTGCCGGTCATTGCGTCGGGCGGCGTAACCAATTACGACGACCTCAAATTCCTCAAGGGTCTCGGGGTGGAAGGGGTCGTCCTCGGCGCCGCCCTTTACCAGGGCCGGATCGACTTCCAGGTCGCGAAGAATCTCGTCGAAGGGGTGTAACGGGTGGACGCAAAGATCACACGAAAGACCAAGGAAACGCAGATCGAACTGTCTCTCAATCTGCAAGGCGGCGCATCCCGCATCTCTGTTCCCGTCCAGTTCCTGGAACACATGTTGGTTTCCTTCGCAAAACACAGCGGGGCAATGATCCAGTTGACCGCGAAATCCCTCGACAAGGACGAACACCACTTGGTCGAAGACGTCGCCATCAGCCTTGGGCAGGCCGTGAGGAAAGCGGTCGCGGACCAGAAGATCACCCGGTTCGGCCAACAATTCATCCCGATGGATGACGCGTTGGTCGCGTGCGCATTGGATCTCGGCGGCCGACCCTATTTCGAAGGGAAGCTTCCGGAGCCGATCTACGAACATTTCCTTCGCAGCTTCGCATTCGAAGCCGGTCTTACACTCCACCTTGACGTCATCCGGGGCCGCGACCCGCATCATATCATCGAAGCCGCGTTCAAAGCGCTCGCGCGCAGCCTCAAGCAGGCCTGGCAACCGGCGACGGACGTCCAGTCCACCAAAGGCGAGGTCGAACTGAGTGGTGGCTAAGCGGATCATCGCCTGCTTGGACGTCGACGGCGGGAAGGTCGTCAAGGGCGTCCAGTTCCAGAACCTCCAACAGATGGGCGACCCCGTCGAGCTGGCGAGCCGCTACGGGCAAGAGGGCGCGGATGAGATCACGTTCCTCGACATCAGCGCCACCATCGAGGGCCGCAAGACCCTCATCGAGACGGTCGAACGGACGGCGAAGAACCTGTTCATCCCCCTCACGGTTGGCGGCGGCGTCAAGACCGTCGACGACGCGCGTCGACTCCTCCGTGCCGGGGCGGACAAGGTGAGCGTCAACACCGCCGCGGTGGAGAACCGCAGCATCATCACCGCCATCGGACGCGACTACGGGGCGCAGTGCGTTGTCGTCGCCATCGACGCCAAGATCAACGGCCCCAACTGGACCGTCGTCACCCACGGAGGCCGCAAAGACACGGGCATGGATGTCATCGAATGGGCCCGCACGGTCGAGCGGCTCGGTGCGGGCGAGATCCTCCTGACGTCGATCGACTCGGACGGCAAACGCCAAGGCTACGATCTCAAACTCACCCGAAGCGTCGCCGACGCCACGCACATCCCCGTCGTCGCATCGGGCGGTGCCGGATCCAGCGACGACGCATGGAAAGCGTTCACCGAAGGCCACGCGGATGCCGCCCTTGTGGCGAGCCTCTTCCACACCGGGCAAGAGACGCCGAATTCGATGAAGGCCGCGCTGCGCGCAAAAGGCATCGAGGTGCGCCTGTGACGTTCGACGCAAAAGCCGTCAAGTTCGACCAGGAGGGCTTGGTCCCCGTCGTCGCGCAGGACGAGCGCACAGGAGACGTGCTCATGCTAGCATGGGCGGACAAAACCGCCCTCGCCGAGACCCAGAAAACCGGTTTTCTCCACTACCACTCCCGCAGCCGCGGCGCCTTATGGAAGAAAGGAGAGACGTCGGGGCACGTGCAGAAACTCGTGAGCCTGCACCTCGACTGCGACGGAGACGCCCTCCTGGCGCTCGTGCACCAAGACGGCCCCGCCTGCCACACGCTTGCTTCGACCTGTTTCGCGCCGCTGGACACTCCGCCCCCCCGGGCGATCCTCCCGGATCTCGCCGCGGTCATCGAAGCGCGCAAGAAAAGCCCCAGCACGAAATCGTATACGTCAAAACTCTTGGGCGACAAGAACCTACGCGCGAAGAAGGTCGGCGAGGAAGCGACGGAACTTGTGATGGCCCTCAGCGGCGAAGGCCCCGAGCGGATCGCGAGCGAAGCCGCGGACCTCCTCTATCATGTCCTGGTTGCGTGCGCCGCGGAAGGCGTATCGTTCTCGAAGATCATGGATGAACTCGGACGGCGAAGAAAATGACGCGCATCGATTTCCACAGCCACACGTTCCTCAGCGACGGCGAACTCGTCCCCATGGAACACGTGCGCCGTGCAAAAGCCGCGGGTCACAGCGCCATTGTTCTCTCCGACCACGTCGGCGTCGACGATGCGGAATGGGTCCTGCCGCGCCTTGTGCGCGAGTGCCGAATCGCCAGTGAAGAATGGGACATCCACGCGATCCCCGGCGTCGAGATCACCCACGTGCCGATCCGCACCATGGCACGCGCCGTCAAATCCGCCCGAAAAGCCGGCGCCGTGGTCGTCGTCGTCCACGGCGAGACGCCGGTCGAGCCCGTGTTGAAGGGCACCAACGCGGCCGCTGTTCGAACTCGTGGCGTCGACGTCCTCGCCCACCCCGGCTTCCTCACGGCCAAAGACGCCGCGGCCGCCAAAGAGAACGGCGTCTTCATCGAGATCACCGGCCGACGTGGACACAGCCTCTGCAACGGTCACGTTGCCCAGACGGGCCTCGCCGCTGGAGCGTCGTTCGTCATCGACTCGGACGCGCACGCGCCGACGGATTTCCTCACCATCGAAAAGGCCCGCGACGTCGGAGCCGGCGCCGGGCTCAAAGGAAAGGTTCTCGACATGGCGCTGCGGGACTGGCCACGAGATATCCTCAAACGCCACGGGATCCTCTGAGCATTTCGAGCAACGCCCCCGAATCACCCTTATCCCTGCGGCTCTATTCGAGAGCCACAAATGGATTCGCTTGAAGTCATCCAGTTCGTCGGAGCGATGGGGTTTGTCGTCTCCCTCGCGCCACAGTTCATCCGAACGATCCAACGCAAGAGCGCGCATGACGTCTCGCTGTGGTTCCTCGTGATCCTGCTCTTGTCGAGCGCTCTATTGTTCTATTTCGCACTCGCAATCCGGCCGAGGCTGGTCTGGTTCGCGGTGAGCTACCTGACGAACATCATCGTTTGGGGCACGGTTCTCTACTACCGCCTGCGACCGGGCGCCCCGGAATCAAAAACGTAGATGGTACTTTCGCTCAACCGCACCAAAGTCTTATCTATAAGAAAAGTAAGACTAATCACATATGACGTTCCAAACTGCCAAGATTTCGTCCCGAGGCCAAGTCGTAATCCCTCTACCCGTCCGAAAAGAACTCAAGCTGAAAACGGGCGACGCGGTCATCTTTCATGTCGAAGGCAGGCAGGCCGTGATGACGCCGTTGGACCAAGCGCGCATTCAGGCTCTCGAGGATTTTTTCGCCGAAGGACGCCGGATGGCCAAGATTCACAAGATTCGAAAGCGGGACATCTTGCCGGCCGTTATGGAAATTCGGTATGGCCGGAAGACGAAGCGGACCCCTAAGAAGTGAAGCGTGCGCTTCTTCTTAGACACGAATGTCCTCGTGAGCGGGAGTCGTTTCAATGGAAACGAAGCGACTCTTCTTCGGAAGTTGACAAACCGCGATCCACCGCCTCTTACATCGGAAGAAGTACTGCATGAACTGGTGGCCACGCTGCGCCACAAGTTCGGTTACACCGAGGCGGAAGCAGCGACCGCCGCCAGAGGTGTCAGGGGATGGTGTGCGGTGGCGCAGGACCCGTCCGTTCCTGTTGGGGACCCTTTCGCGGATCAACGAATCCTCGTCGCGGCCGCTCACGCCGTGGCCGACTACTTTGTTACCGGGGATCGTGCACTATTGCATCGCAAAGTCGTGGACGGCGTCGCGATCATTCGCACAGCTGACGCGCTTCGGATCCTCGGCGTCTAGAACTGTTGCATGGCAGTTTCTGATCATCGCGACAGTAGCCCGACTCCTCGCAGTAACCCGGCGCCAAGGAAGCCTTTAAGGGACACCGATCCTCGGGAGAATCCTCGATGACCGGCATCTCGCCTGACATGGCACGGCAACGGATCCCCGATTGGATCCGCGTACGCCCGCCCGGGGGGGAGAATTATGTCCACATCAAGCAGACCTTGCGTGGCATGAACCTCCACACGGTCTGTGAGGAAGCGCACTGCCCGAACCTTTCCGAGTGCTGGAGCAGCGGAACCGCGACGTTCATGCTGATGGGCGACACGTGCACGCGTGGATGCCGGTTCTGCGCGGTCACGACCGGCAAACCCGGCGCGTTGGATCCGTTCGAACCGCTGAAGATCAGTCGCGCGATCGCCGAACTCAAGCTCAAGTACACGGTCATCACGAGCGTCGACCGCGACGACTTGCCGGATGGAGGCGCGGCGCATTTCGCCCAGACCATCCGCACCGCCAAACAACTGCACGCCGAGGGCCTCATCGAGGTCCTGATCCCTGATTTCCAAGGAGACGAAGCGGCGCTCAAAGCCATCATCGACGCGCATCCCGATGTGATCGCGCACAACATCGAGACCGTGCGACGACTATCCCCTGGCGTGCGAGACAAGCGCGCCGACTACGACCAAAGCCTCGCCGTGTTGCGACGCGCCAAGGAACTCAACCCGAAACAGTTCACCAAGTCCAGCATCATGCTGGGGCTCGGCGAGACGGACGAAGAACTCGCCCAAGCGTTCCGGGATCTGCGCTCCGCGGGAGTCGACGTCCTCACGCTCGGACAATACTTGCGTCCCTCCAGCTGGCACTTGCCCGTCGTTCAATACGTGCCCCCGGCCCGCTTCGAAGCGCTGAAGAAGGAAGCCGAAACGCACGGTTTCCTGTACGTCGCGAGCGGCCCATTGGTGCGCAGTTCGTACAAGGCGGCCGAGTTTTTCATCGAAGGGGTCCTTCGTCGAAACGGCCACGGCGTCGCTGCGAACTGAGCCGGCCAGAGGATCCATTGCCCACCCGGACAGTTAGAGCGCGGTTCCCGATTCGTAACGCCCACTAATCGGCGTTCCGTCGTTGCTGTTCGGCGAAGTGCTTAAACGGTGCCCCTGGCATGGGCCGACGAAAGCCCCTTCAGGTGACACCATGGCCCCCGAACTTCTCCAGGTCATCGGCGACGGTCAGAAGGCGAAAAAGGACACTTCGCTCGACCTTTCCGACTCGGATCTTCTCAAAATGTACCGCACGATGGTGCAGATCCGCACCTTCGACGCGAAGATGATGACGTTGCAGCGCCAAGGACGGATCGGGTTCTACCTCTCCGGCCTGGGACAGGAAGCGATCCAGATCGGCTCCGCCTTCGCGTTGGAAGAGGACGACTGGATCTTCCCCCACTACCGCGACCAGGGCGGCGCCCTCATCCGTGGCGTCAGCGTCGAAGACATGGCCCACCAATGCTTTGGAAACAACAAGGACAGCTCCAAGGGCCGCCAGATGCCGGTCCACTACGCGTTCAAAGAAGCCAACTACTTCTCCGTCTCCTCGCCGCTCGCCACCCAGATCATCCAAGGCGTCGGCGCGGCGCACGCGATGAAGTACAAAGGCGACAAGAAAGTCGTCCTCACTGGCTTCGGCGACGGCTCCTCGAGCGAGGGCGATTTCCACGTCGCCATGAACTGGGCCGGCGTGTACAAACTCCCCGTCGTGTTCCTGCTCGAGAACAACCAGTACGCCATCTCGGTGCCGCTCAAGTACCAGAGCGCGAGCGAGACGTTCGCGCAGAAGGCGCACGCGTACGGCTTCGAAGGCATCCGCGTCGACGGAAACGACGTGTTGGCCGTGTACAAGGCGATCAAGAAGGCCGTCGACAAGGCGCGAAGCGGCGGCGGACCCACGCTCATCGAGGCGTTCACGTTCCGCATGTCGAGCCACAGTTCGAGCGACGACAACACGCGGTACTGCCCGCCCGAAATGTTTGCCGAGTGGAAGAAGAAGGACCCGATCGAACGGTTCGAACGCTACCTCACGAACCTCAAACTCTTGGACGAATCGAAGATCAAGAAGACCGTCGAGGAGTGCGAAGAGGAAGTGAACGCCGCGGCCAAGGCTGCTGACGCCGTCGGACCTCCGCCCGTCGAATCGATCCTCGAGGACGTGTACGGCGAATCGAACCAGACCCTCGACCGACAG
>CAYOZB010000095.1:0-12200 GCA_964408365.1 uncultured Halobacteriales archaeon
TCGTCGTCCCACTCGATGAGATCCTTCAACGAGTTGACCATGATCGTCTCGAGAAGACGTTGCGCGACGGGCGCTTTGTCGCTTCCGCGGAAATTGTTCCCCTTCGTCTGCATCCGCAGCTTGCCGTTCTTGACGTCGAAGATCAAGTAGTTCTTGTGCACGATGAAGACCATCGCGTCGTGGTGCCCGGCTTCCAGTTCGAAGTCTTCGTAGCCGAGATATTTTCGCCATTTCGTGTTGAGATCGTTGATGGCTTGGTACGCGGCGTCGGGGCTGAGGATCCAGGAATCTTCACGCGCGGTGGTGGTGTCGCCGAGCGCATCCGCCACCGACAGGATATTCCTACCACTCATAGAGCAAGCTATATATATGCCATCCGTGTCACCGTATACCACGCGTGCTCCGACTGCCTTGAGATCTTTTAGCGAATCCGCCAAGATCTTTTGGCCGATCGTCGTGATTTCCGCACCGGCCCACAGGTTGAATCCGCGGCAGGAAACGCCGACCGCGAGCATCTGGCCGTGCGTTCCCGCGTTGCGCGTCGCTTTGATCGACGCGTAGGCCATGCTAAGGCGGTCGACTTCGGATTTGGCCATGTTCGGGTTCTTCTTGGCGGCCGAAAGTTGCTTCTTGAGTTTCGTCGCGATGCCCATGATCCCTTTCATGGCAAGCGGCACGAGTCCCGGTTCTTTCGAGATCTTGATGCCGACCATCACGCCTTCTCCGGGTTTGGCGAAGTTCTCCTCGGGGCCGACCGGTCGGAACACAAACCGTTCGTCCTTGGCGAAGTCTTCGTTGATCTTGTACAACCAAACCCAATCGTCAGGCGTTTCGCCAGCGCGGGCGAGGCGGACCGTGTCGGGTCCGACGTTTCGTGCGCGCAGGATCGTGGGATACATGGCCCCGACGTCCGCGTCGACCACGTACCACCACGGCACGAACTGTGACTTGACTTCCTGTGGGTGGATGGTCATTCCGCCGGGGATCGCGTAGCTGAGGTAGTCCTGCTCCTCGCCTTCGGCTTCCTCCGCTGCGCCGCCGTTCTGCATATCGGACTGGGTTGGATCGTTCACGGCGCGTGGATTGATGATGACGTGCGGGAGTTCCATCCAGTCGGGCATTTCGTCGCCGTACTTCGCGACCCGGACGTACTCCTTGAGCCAGCTCGGGGGTTGCGGTTCGCGCATGCGTGCCCGTGCGTCGTCCGCAATCAGTTCCTTCGTCGGGCGGACACCGAGGTTCTGCAAGACGGTGCGCGCAAGGCTTTGGGCGCGGCACGTCGCGGGCAACAGTTTCTTCTGTCGCGCCGCGCGGATCGCGGCCATGTGGTCCCACATGCGCACGTTTCCGCCCGTGAGCACTTCTTCGAACGTCCAACCCGTGGTGAACGCCAGTGGCAGCGCTTGCGCGAGGAGCAGCATGGTGATGCCGAGTTGTTCCTGACAGTCGTGCTTGTTGTACTCGAGCGTCCGCGCATCGTCGAGTTTCAGGTCCTGCGGCGAGAGGTAGACCCGGTTGGGGACGACGACGCCGAGGAACGGGGCAACTTTCTTGAGTGTGAAGTCATCGAGGAAGAAGTAGAACCTTCGCGTCGCGTGGTACGTGTCGAGGCTCGTCGGGTGGAAGTTGACGGTCTCCGCTTGTTGGCCGAAGGTGAAGGTGCGGTCTTCGGCCGCCCATTTGCCGGGCTCCCACCGTTTGCTGCCTGGCAATGGTCGTCCTCCGAATTCTTCGAAGGCGCGTCGCGCGTTCGGGCTGAGGTTGCCTTGGCGGTCGCCTTGTTCGACGTAGTAGCGGATGCGGTCGAGGACCTGTTTGTTGTCGAAGGCGAGGATGTTGTGTCCGCTGATGATGTGGTAGTTCGGGATGCGTCGGATGAATTTCAGGAGGTTGTCGACTTCTTCGTCGGGGTTGTGGGCCGTGAGTTGTTGCACCTCGCATTCTTGCCACGGCCGCGGTGCGTCGACGAGGTTGAAGTGGAACTCTTCTTTGTCGATGTCCTTGCTCGCTTCGTAGCTGAACTCGAATTCCGAGAACCCGATCATGTCGACAGGAACGTTTCGAGGAGCGTTGGGTTTCCCATATTGGGTCGTCTCGATGTCGTAGACGAGGACCTTCAATTTCGTCTTCTGGCCCTTCGTGTCGAAAGCCCACGCCTTTTCTTGCGCGGCGAGGTCGACGACGGCGCGTTGCTGGTACGGCACGTCGTGCTCGGCCGTGTACACGTCGTGGCCGTAGAACAGTTCGTCCGAGATCTCGGGGACCTGGAACGAACGCTTCGCATACACGGGGAACGCGGGACGGGTCTGGCCGTGGTTCACGAAGGAACGCACGTCGGTGAGCTCGCCGACGTTCTTGATCTTCGCCAACGGGTTCAAGTCGGCGTCGTACCCACCGGAGCCACCCTGGTTTTTCCTCCACGCGTCCGCGATCCGCTTCTGGACAGCCTTCGGATCGTGGCCTTTTTTCGGGATCGCCCAGAACCACGGGTCGTGCTGGAGGTCCGACAGGCGCACGGGACCTTTGTCGCGGAAATAGGCGTACTCGTTGCTCACCGAAAGGAGTACGTCCATCCTGTTGGCGCCCAAGTTGCCGTGTTTACTTGAGGGTTTGGGAGGCGCCAAAGCCAAAATATGTAGGGCGTGAATCCTCGGCACGGTCGGTGGGTATCGTGTTGTCGTGGAAGCGTGTCGGAATCATTGCAGGCATCGTGTTGGGCGTCCTGATCTTGGCCATTGGTGTCGCGTACGCCGCGGATGCTCCGATGGATGCGACCATCAAAGAAAAAAAGTGCACGGCCAGCCAGCCGACCGTGACCGTCGTGACGGATCTCTTTGGGATCACGAAGAGCCTCAAGATGACGCACGACAAATGTTCCGCCATCCAACAAGACAACTTTGTGCGCTACCACTTGCGTTCCGGACACACCCAGATCTACTCAACAAAAGGCGGCGCGTGCGTCTTCGACTCGGTCACTATCGCCTGCACCGCGGGCACTTAACCGGTGCAGAGCGGCACGGCTTCGAACCAGAGGTTGTAGCTGCCGAAGCCGTCGTGGATGATGACGCCGAAGCGCCGCTCGACCTTGGGATCTTGTTCGACGCAGAAGTACAATCGCTGGCCCAGCTCGGCATTGCCGCTCGCGACGTTCGACAACGGCCATGGTTTTCCCGGCGGCAGTTCGGGCGATGAATCGGTTGCCCGCCGCCCGAAGGCCATGTGCGTGCCCGGATCTTGGAACTGCAAGCCGAACTCGTCCCACCGCGTTCGTCCACCCGTGTATTCGGGGCTGGCTCCGCTGGGGACGGCTTTCATCCCTCCTTGGCCGACCTCGGTGACTTCGATGTACCCGTCGTCGCGCATCACTTCGAACTGGGTGCCGTTCGAACCCCATCCCATGATGCCGGGGCCATAACAGCCCGCGAGCAGCACGAGGAGCCCGAGCGCGAGGATTCGAGGCACAACGGTCGGAAGCAGGCGGCGCGTCCTAAGAGTTGCGCAGCAGCCGCGTCAACCGCGGCTCGTGAGGCGCGCGTCGCCTGGCTCGAAGCATCCGTACCCGAGGACGTGGAGGCCTTGGGGGATGTCGCTCACGAACAGGACTCCGTTCCAGAGGAGGATGTCCCACAGAAGGCCACCGGGCGGGGGTTCGTAGTGCCCGATCTCAGGGAGGCCGGCGGCGGGGGATGCGACGAATTTGGCGAGGTCGAAGACGAACAATCCGTGTTCGTAGTGGGCCATGAAGATCTTGCCGTCGACAATCTGGAAATTGTGTTGAAGGTTCGTGGGCTGTGCTCGGTCATACACCCATTCGCCGAGGAACCTCGGCTGCTCCAAGTTTGTCGCATCGAAGATCTTGAGGGTGTTGTACCCGACCTCGCTGACCGTGACGAAGATGCGTTTGTCCCCGATCCAGGTGGGTTGGATCGTGTGGTAATGGTTCGGGGCCAGGCCCGTCGGAGCAGCGGCCTGGGCCGGGGGGACACTCGTGATGGGGACCGCGTTCGCGGGGTCGTCGATGTTGAGGATCACGACACCGTTGAAACTGTTCGCCGTGTAGAGAACGTGGTGGCCATAGGTTTCGTCGAACTCGGCGAACGTGTCGTGCGGCGCGAACGCCTGCGGGTACACGGCGTGCGGGCCGGTGGACGCGTAGACGCGCACGAGTTCGAGTTTCGCGTCCAGACCCGCGCCCACGATCTTGGCGACGAGGAGGCCGGTGCCGCTGACGGAGGGGGCGACGAACACGTATTCGGTCTCGTTGACGATGTGCGGGAACACCATGTGCGCTTGGCCACGGTAGTCCGCGGGGTGTCGCAGTTCGCTGAGGAGTTTCGGCGCTGACGGGTCGCCGACATCGACCAAGTGGATGCGGTTGCTGAACCCGACGATGACGAACGGTTCCTGTTTGGAGAATTTGACGTCATACGTGTCCGAACCGGCATTGACCAAGTAGGCGCCGACCTCGGTGGGTTCTTGCGGGTCGCTGATGTTGATGAGTCGGAACCCTTCGTCGGTGTAGAACGCTTGGACGAGGAGAGCGCCTTGGCGGTCCGTCTCGGCGAGGGTCCGCGGCGTGAGCGGACTCTCGACGAAGAGGTCCGAGACGATCCGCAGGTTCGTGCTGGTTCCTTGTCGCGGGACCGATGGAGATTCACACGGCAGGTCCTTGAGTGATGCAGCGAGCGCGGCGAACGCGGGCGACGCTGCTTCTTCACTGGGACTCGGCAATGGATCGGCCGGGTCCGTGCCAGCATCCATGCAGCCTGCAAGGAGAAGGATGGCTACGAGGACGCCGAGCAGGCGTGAACGTTTCACAAGGTTCGAGGAAGCATGCCCGGCTTTACGATTTGTGGCGGACAACGGTCGTCGACCGGGAGGTCTACTTCCGGACGTTCGTCACGATGGTGACGCCCGGGGTGATGGTCTCGTAGCCCTTCTCTTGCCAGAACTTGATCCCACCGATCATGTGCTTCGCGTCGAAGCCGTTTTTGCGAAGGTCGATCGTGGCTTTGAGGCTCGATTGGCAGCCGAAGTCGGAGCAGTACACGACGATGGTCTGGTTCTTCGGCAGGTCGTGGAGGTGCTTGCTGAGTTCTTTGCGGGGGATGTGGATGGCGCCCGGAATCGCGGTCTTCGCGTGGCTTTCGACGCTGCGGCAGTCCAACAACATGGCTCGTCCGGCTTTGACGTCCTCTTGGGCCTCATGGGGTCCGATCTCGGTGGCGAGCTTGGCTTCTAGGAAGGCGACGTAGGGGTCGGTCATCCGGCTTGACGAGGACGCCGTTGGTCGAAAAAGGTTGCGTAGGAGAAGCGTAACCTGCACGTCCCGCGTTCTCCCTTTTGAAGCCGATTCGCAGCCGGCGGCAGGGCGTTCTCGGGTCGATGGACAAAGACGGATAACCCGGGGGAGTCTTCTGACCCTTCCCTCCCGCATGGAGCAAGAAACCCCGACCAAGCTCGTCGAATCCCTCGCGACGCTCGCCCGCGTCCAGCTTGTCCTCCTCGTCCTCACCGCGACCCTCGTCCTCCTCGGCTGGGCCGCCGACATCCGGGTCCTCGCAGCCTGGGGCCCGACTCTCACCCCGATGAATCCGCTCGCGGCGATCGCCTTCATCGTCACCGCCCTCGTGTTGTACGCCTACATCAAGCCGATCCACCGACCCCAACACAAGAACCTGTTTCGCGCAGCGCAGATCGGCGCCTGGTTCGTCTTCGCGGTCGGAGCCGTCACCCTCCTCGGCTACATCGCGGGAAGCAACATCGGCGTCGACCAGCTCCTGTTTGGCGAACGGTTGGGGGAAAACCGGGTCGCGCCGAACTCGGGCGTCAACTTCATGTTCCTCGGCGCCGCCCTCGTGTTCCTCAGTGAAGGGACGAAGCGACGCGAAAGCCAAGCCCAGACGATGGCCTTGGTTCCTGGGGCCGTCGCCCTGATCTCCGTGATCGGGTACGTGTTCGGCGCGCGAGAACTCTCGAGCATCGCCCCGTTCATCCCGATGTCCCTGCCCACCGCGGCCTCGTTCCTGCTTTCCGCGACGGCCGTGCTGTGGATCCGCGCCGACCGTGGCATCGCAGCCGTCTTGACCTCCTCGCACACAGGCGGCAAAGCGGCCCGACAATTGCTACCGATCGCCCTCATCGTTCCTCTTCTTCTCGCGTGGGTCCGCTTGGAGGGCCAGAGGGCGGGCTACTTCACCTTGGAATTCGGAACCGCCATGTATGCCGTGATGCAGGTGATCATTTTCGGAAGCCTCATCTGGATCATGGCCGCGGCCCAGAACCGCGCCGACGCGGAACTCAAACGCGCGCGCGACCTGGCCGAAGCGGGCAATCGGGCGAAGGCCGCGTTCTTGGCGAACATGAGCCATGAGATCCGCACCCCGCTCAACGCCGTGCTCGGGATGTCGCAACTATTACAGGACACGCATGTCGACAGCGAACAGCGCGAATACATCGAGACGATCTCTCTCAGCGGTTCGCATTTGTTGACGATCATCAACGACATCCTCGACTTCTCCAAGATCGAGAGCGGCGCCCTGCAACTCCAACAGCGACCGTTCTCCGTGCCCAACGTCGTCGAGGAGAGCCTCGACCTCATCGCCAACCGAGCCGCCGACAAGGGGCTCGAACTCACCTACTACATCTCCCCCAACGTGCCGGATTGGATGATCGGGGACGCCGGTCGCCTGCGGCAGGTCCTTCTCAACCTGTTGTCCAACGCAGTCAAGTTCACCGACCGTGGCGAGATCGCGGTGTCGGTCGACGTCGCAGAGGAGGACCCCCTCGAACCGTTGGTCGAGTTCCAGGTCCGCGACACCGGTCAAGGCATCCGCAAAGAGGACGTCGGTCGGCTCTTCCGCAGCTTCAGCCAGTTGGACCCGTCCCCGACGCGCGTCGCGGGCGGCACCGGACTGGGCCTGGCCATCTGCAAACAATTGGCCGGCCTCATGGGCGGCTCGGTGGGCGTCGAAAGCGAGTACGGCGCTGGCTCGATGTTCAAGTTCACCGTCCGACTCCCACGATCGGTCCCCCCGGCCGACAAGGGACCGTCCTCCATCGGCGTGCTCAAAGGCACCCGCGCCCTGGTCGTCGACGACAACGAGACCAACCGACGCCTCTTGCAGGTCCTTGCAGATCGCTGGGGACTTGTGTCCCGTGAGACGGCGACCGCCCAGGAAGCCCTGCGCGTGTTGCGCACGTCGGATCCGTTCGATGTCATTCTCTTGGATTTCATCCTGGAGGACATCGACGGCGTTGCCCTCGCCCGGCAGATCAAGGAAATCGAAGGCCGGAAAGATACGCCGATCCTGCTGCTGAGTTCCGTCGGCCGCCGCCCCGACCTTGACCCCCTCGACCAGCCGCTCTTTCGCGCGGTGTTGCCGAAGCCCATCCGGCAATCGCAACTGCTTGACGCCATCCAAGCGTCGCTGGCCCGCGAGCAGGCCCCGCGCGCCGGCCGGGTCCGCTCCTCCCCCATCACGCTCTCGAGCCCGTCCTCTCTGAGCGTGTTGCTGGTCGAGGACAATCCGGTCAACCGCCGCGTCGCCCTCAAGATGCTCGAGAAACTCGGCGTGGCCGCCGACACGGCGACCAACGGCCAGGAGGCGATCGATCGGATGGAGCATCGCCGCTACGACTTGGTGTTCATGGATGTCCAGATGCCGGTCCTGGACGGGTTGGAGGCGACCCGACGCATCTGCCGACGCTGGTCCCGCGCCGAGCGGCCCCGGATCATCGCCATGACGGCAGAAGCGATGCAAGGGGACAAGGAACGCTGCTTCGACGCCGGCATGGACGATTATGTGTCAAAGCCCGTGGCGCTTGACGGTCTGCGCGCCGCCCTCAACATCGCGCCGGTGGAACGGGTCGAGCCGCCGGTCCACCAGACGAACGGATCCGCGGTGGAGCAGTCGACGCTCGACCGTCTCAAGCAGGACCTCGGGGGAGACGCAGCGCTGCAAAGGCTCATCGCGAGCTACCTGGGCGAGGGCACGATGCTGCTCAAGGAATTGCGAATCGCCATCGCCGCGAAGGATGCGGCGCAGGCTCGACGCGCAAGCCACACGCTGAAATCGACCAGCATGACGTTCGGCGCGACCAAACTGGCCAACCTGGCGCGGGAATGCGAAGAACTCAGTCGCGAGGCAAAGCTGGGCGAGGTGGAGACCCGATTGGCCAGGCTGGAACTCCTCTTCTCCGCCGTGCAGGCGGCCCTCTCCACGCCGCCGAACGCGACCGTCGGATCCTAGAGCTCGAAGCCTTCACGGACTTCGAAGTCCACGTCCATGGCGAAGCGCGCCGGGTCGCAGGTCCGAGCCTCGATGGTTTTGGTGCCCAGCACGCCTTGTGCCGCGATGCGTCCAAGCGCGAGAGCACGCATGACACCGAATCCGTTGTCACCGACCATGATGGATAGGTTCGACGTTTTCGGATAGGCACCGATGAGCGGATCGCGGTCCGGCGTCGCGACGCACAACCCAGCCCACCCGGTGCGGTAGAGCGCGTCGGTGCCTTTTCGCAGCCGGTGGGAAACGGACGTCGCGATCTTCTCGATGAACCAATCATCGACACTCGTGCGATACCCGTCCGGTGTGGTCTCGACGTGTTCGGTGCCGTCGCCGACGAGGATCCGGGTCGGTCCGTCGGGACGCGCGTAGATGAGTTGTTCCGTGTCGTGGAACACGGGCACATCGCCGGAAGGGTATTCGATCTGGGCGAGTTGGGTCCGGTACGGTTTGATGGGCACCGGAAGTCGAGAGCGGTTGAGGAGTTCTTTGCTCCAAGCTCCCGCGGCGAGGACGACGTGATCGGAATCGACGTTGCCGTCGGGGCTTTCCAATCCGAGGCACGCGTTGCCGCTGAACCGAAGCCGCACAGGCGATTGGGCGTGGAGTTTGCCGCCGCGTTCACGCACACGTGCCCCGAGGAGGTCGATCAAGTCTTGGGCTTCGACGTACCCGTCTTCTTTGGAATGGATGCCGACCGAGTCCTCGAACCCAAGGAACGGCCATTTTCGTGCCCGCAACACCTTGGGCTCGAGCAGTTCGCACTGTCCGCCCGCGCGCCGGATCCGTTCAGACAAGTGCTCCAGCCGGGCGCGCTCGGCCGAAGGCATGGTCGTCAGGCTGCCTGGCGCGTGGTACACTCCTCTTGCGGAGGGAAGCGATTGTTCCAACCCCCACGCGCGCAGTGCCAGGAGGCGTTTTCGGGTCTCCAGGACGAGCCGGATGTCAGACTCTTGGCGAAGATGCGTCGACACGAGACCGGCGGCCCGGCCCGTCGCTCCCGTGCCGGGGTGTTCGCGTTCCCACACGTGTACGTTCTTCGCATCCTGTTCTAGAAGCGAGAGGGCGACCGAGAGGCCCCATGCGCCCGCTCCGACGACGTCGATCCGGCGAAACGACGCGGGCACGACGAGGGCAGCCGGGGGCGTCTACAAGAGCGTTGGTGGGCCGGTTCGCCCCTGAAGGAACCTACTTAGACGGGCGGCTTCGTACACCAAACCCCGATGCCGCCGTCGCCAACAAAGATCCGCGTCCTCCTCGTCGAGGACAGCCCGACCGACGCCCGGCTTGTCCAATCCATGGCGGAACGCGCGCCGAACATCACGCTGGAGATCACGTGGGTGTCCACGCTGCAGAAGGCGCTCGAGCGTCTTCGGATCCCCAACATCGACCTCATTCTCCTCGACCTCATGCTCCCCGACAGTCCCGCACAAGAGACCATCGAACGCATCCGTCACGAAGTCCCCGTGGTGCCGGTCGTTGTGTGGACCTCCGTCGACAACCCCGAATTTGCTTCCCGCGCCATCCAGGCCGGCGCGCAGGACTACCTTCCCAAAGGCCGCCTGGACCCGGACCTATTGGCGCGCACGTGCCGTTATGCCGTCGATCGTCAGAGGATCCGAGCCGAACGGGAACGCGCGTTCAAAGAACTCGATGAGTTCGCTCACATCGTGAGCCACGACCTCAAAGCCCCCCTTCGCGGCATTTCGAACCTGTCCAACATCATCAAAGAAGACCTCGGGAAGGGAATCGCGCCGAACGTCAAGGAGAACCTTGACAAACTGAGCGACCGCGCCATGCGCATGTCGCAGATGATCGACGGCGTCCTCGCGTATTCCCGCCGTGCACGCGTCCGGGAAGCACCCACAGAGTTCGCGGTGAAAGAACTCGTCGAGGACATCGTCGAATCGATCCGACCCCCGAGCGGGTTCCGTGTTGAGATGAACGGGTTGCCGACCCTGCACTCGGATCGGTTGCGGATGCAGGAAGTGTTCCAGAACCTCATCAGCAACGCCGTGAAGTACCACGACCGGCCCGACCAAGGCCGGGTCCGCATCACGGGACGGGAAAACGGTGAGACTTACGAGTTCATCGTCGAGGACGACGGCCCCGGCATTCCCAAGCATGAGGAGGGACGCTTGTTCGAACTCTTCCACGCTCCGTCCGCAAAGACGCGGCCGGACAGCACGCATGTCGGGCTGGCGATCGTGAAGAAGATCGTCGAATCCCACGGCGGAACCGTGACGGCCGAACCAGCGACGCTGCGAGGCGCCCGGTTCCGGTTCACGTGGCCCAAGGATGCGGCGGAACTGCGACGCGCGTCCGCCGTGGCGCAATAGCGGCGCGGTCCCGTTCTAGGCCGGCAGTCACTTCTTTTTCTGGTTGACACCGAGCGCTTCGTCCAGTTTCTTGACAAGCACTTTCGCCGGCACGTCCGGGAGGCTGATGTATTGCGTGTTGCCCGAGCTTCCCGTGCGCGGCGCGAGCTTGACGCGGATCCAGCCTGCCGTCTCCAGTTCTTTGAGGTATTTCCAGAACTGGGTGTGGGCGCGTGGACTCTCATCGTGTTCTTCGCACACGAGCGCGTAGATCTCTTCCGCTTCCCCCGTGGTCACGTAGGTACGGCCCTTGCCGCGGCCGAGTTTGCGGGCGATGCCCTTGAGCGCCAATTGGTGGTGCTTTCCGAGCAGTTGGATCTTGGACACCGTCGCAAAGCTTTTTGTGTTGGCTTTCGCGGCCCGCACGTGCTCCGCTTCCACGGTCTCGGAGCCTTCCTCGTCCGCGTTGCCACCTGCGTTGTCCAAGAGTTCGATGGCGTACCGGGCGTCCCCTTCTTCCGCGGCGATCTCGGAGATGAGCTCCAACACGTCGTCTTGAAGGACGCCACGGTGGAACGCTTTCTGGGCGCGCTCCGTGATGATGTCGTTGAGCTGCGACGCGTTGTATTTGGGAAGCTCGATCACGTTCGAGCGTCGAAGCGTCGAACGCGCCGACTCATCCAGCATGAGCGGGGTCTGGCTGTTGGCCGAAACCAGGATCAAGGAGAGGGTGGCTTTGGCTCCGGCTTTCTCGTCGTCGAAGCGGGTGAACGCGTAGACAAGGTCGCTTCCTTCCTTGGCGATCAACGCGTCCGCTTCATCGAGCACAACGATCAGGTGGCAGCCGCGTCGCTGGATGTGTTTTCGCAGGTCGCGAAGCATCTCGTGGGTGGAGAACCCGCGTTCCGGGTACTTGGCGTCGAATTTCCGAAGGATCTCATGCAGCACGAGCCCCTCTGCGGCGTTCTTGCGGCAGTTGATGTGCACGTATTCGACGGGTTGTTGGCGTTTGGCGCATTCTTCGGCGAAGTCGGTGCAGAATTTCTTCGTCAACACCGTTTTTCCGCAGCCAACGTGTCCGGTGACGAACGCGGCTTGGGAGACGGCTTGCTCGGCGACGGGTCGGAACATGGCGACGAGTTGCCGCATCTCATTGTCGCGGTGCGGGAGCCGGTCTGGCACGTAGTTGAAATCGAGCTTCGACCGGTCGGCGAATACGCCAGACCGTCCGAGTTCGTCTGCTACGATGCCCATTGCAGGCGACCAGTTTCGGCGCCCCAATAAATGTTCCGAGGGCAGGTGAACGTACCCTCAGGCCGCTTGGGGCGAACGCGGACCTCGGCTTATGCAAAAGCGGCTACCAATCAAGAGAAGTAGAGAGGGGTGGACGACAAGGGCCTCGTGCCCAAGAGGCCTCGTAGGGGAATCCGTTCCATTTACGTCTGGGCGTTTGCCATCGCCTTGATGATCGAAGCCGTCGGCCAAGCAGTCGACGCAGTATTCGAATCAACCGTCCATAAGGTCGCGCTCTGGCTGATTATTGCGGGTTGTTTGTTTTTCCTGGGACTTACGCTCGAAAGCTATAAGCGCGTGA
>CAYOZB010000096.1:0-11991 GCA_964408365.1 uncultured Halobacteriales archaeon
GCTCGCTTCGCGGCCACGGAGGCGGCGCCTTCGGCGCGTCGAAGGAGTTCGATGTACTTGTCGACGACCGGCTTCGACTTGTCGCTCGCTCCCGCGATCTTCTCGGAGAGCATCTGGAGTTGCTTGGCGGCGGCCTGCTGCGCGCGCTGCGCTTGCTGCGCGGCGTAATCAGCGAGATCGGTCGCGGCGGCTTCGGCGTGCTTGAAGGCCTCGCTCGCGTAGGATTCGGCTTCGCGTGCGGCGGCCAACGCGTTCTCGGTCGCGGTTCGGGCGACGCGTTCGAGTTTTTCGATGCCGTGGGAGGCTTCGCGCTTGGCGGACTTGGCCAAGGCGCTGAACTTCACGGCGGCGGAGAGGAAAATGGCTTTCTGCGCTTGTTTCCGAAGGGCAACGAGCTTCTCGATGTCAAGGCCGCTGATCTTTGCCTTGCGCGTGTCGATCAGGGCGAGCTGTTCGATGGTCTTGATGCCGCTCTTCGTGAGCTTTTGAACCGTCGCGGTTCCCAGCCCTTTCATGTTTTCCAATTGCAAGCCGAACGTTCCCCGGATGCGGATTGGGCCGTAGCCCCCTTTAAGGGCTTCTGTAACCCGTCTGATCGGAGATTTCCGCGGGTCCCTGTGGCTAAGCCTCTTTCGGACGCAACATTGTTGCGGTTTCGGGGTCGTAGGGCTGGTCCAGGAGTCCGGCGATGTCGGTCATGAGTTCGTCGGTGATCTTGCGCATCAACCGGTCGTCGCCGACGAGCGTGGGCTGCTTCGGGTAGGTGCGTGGCTTGCCGACGATGACCTCGGTGGGTCGGAACAGTTTGGGGAAGCCTTGACCCTTGGGCCACACGTCGTAGGTGCCCTTGATGGCCACAGGGTAGACAGGGGCTCCTGTGCGCACGGCGATGCGGGCGACTCCGGTCTTGCCTTTGTGGAGTCGTCCGTCGGGACTGCGGTGTCCTTCGGGGTAGATTCCGAGGGCGTTTCCCTGTTCGACACATTGCACAGCAGCGTCGATGGCCGCTTCGTTGCCGCCGCTTTTTCGATCCACAGGGATCTGTCCGCCCAAGTGTTGGAAGAACCAGGCTTTGGCGTGACTGGTGAAGAGGGTGTGTTTGCCCAAGTGGTAGACGGGTCGGCCGATGGAGCCGACGACGAGGACCGGGTCGAGGTTGGAGCAGTGGTTCGAGACGAGGATCGCGCCGCCTTTTTTCGGGACCTTGGCGCGGAAGCTGCGTTTGACCCCGAAGAACCCCCGGATGAGCGGGGCGGCGAGGCTTTGGAGGAACCAGTAGAGCCGCGGCGAACGGGGGCCCCCGCGGGTCTTCCACGCTTCCTGGTCGAAATGCGCCTCGGCGGCCATCAGGCTCCGACCTTCGCGTGCGTCTTGACTTCCGGGTTGAACTGGTAGTCGTTGACGTATTGTTGGCCGCTGAGTTTCTGGATCGCTTGCATCACTTCGTCGGTGGCGGCGCGCATGGCGATGCGGTCACCGTCGAGGCCGTGTAGGTGGGAGAGGTCGATCGGTGGGCCGAACTTGACGCCGCAAGGGACGAGCTTGGGACGTTTTGCGCCCTTCGGGTACGCTTCATAGGTGCCCCACATGGCGACCGGGATGACGGGCGCTTTGGTGATGGCGGCCATCCGCGCGACGCCCGTGTGGCCTTTGTGGAGTTTGCCGTCGAGCGAGCGGGTGCCTTCCGGGTAGATGCAGTAGAGGTGGCCTTCGCGCAGCACCTCGACGGAACGTTGGAACGCTTCCTGGTCCCCCTCGCCGCGCTTGAGGGGGATGACGCCCCATTTTCGGAACAAGAAGCTGCGCACGGGTTTCTCGAAGTGTTGCATCTTGGAGATGTAGAAGATCTGCCGACGGGTGGCTGCGCCCAGGATGGGATGGTCGAGGAAACTGAGGTGGTTCGAGGCGAGGATCGCCGGGCCTTTACTCGGGATGTGTTCGCGGCCTTCGAACGTTGCCCGAAACACCACCCGCAAGAATGGCGCAATGGCGAACCACGAAGCCTCGTAGAACACGGACTCGCACCAGAAGCGGACGCTAAAAAGGGTTTCTGGCCGCCCTTGGCTTGCGACATTCGCTCCAAAACCCACATATGAACTCGAAACCGGAGCCGGGGCTGATGAACGCCGCCTTTTCCGCCAGTCCCCGAGCGCAAGCCATCGCGTTGCCGGGCCACGACCAAGTCCCGTCTTCCCGACGTCCGGCGATCGACATCGAAGGCGTGGGCGACCACTATTCGAATCGTTTGAGTGGTCTCGGCATTCGTACAATCGGCGACCTCGCCACGGCGGATCTCCGCGTCGTCGCACAACATCTCGACGTTCCAGAACAGATCATCCAGAACTGGCGCTCCATGGGCGAACTCATCGACGTGTGGGGCATCGGACCTCAGTTCGCGGAACTCCTCATCCGTTGCAACGTTCGCTCGGTCCGGGAACTTGCGGAATGCGATCCGCAGGAACTCGTGGCGCGGGTGCTCCTCACGAGCTCGGAACGCATGGTCCGCATCCAAGGCGCTCCCGTCGGCGTGCGGCACGTGGAGAACTGGGTCGAAGCGGCCCGACGCTACCGCGCTGGACGATAGAGAAGTCGTGTCCCCTCGGAGACTTCGCCCAACAAGTTCTTAGCAAAGGGCATGTTGGGCGGAAAAGCCCATGACCGACAACGCCAGCACGCCCGCTGCATCCCGACCGCCTGCTGCCGAGGCGCCGAAGTGGATCTACGAAGAAGTGATCCCCGCGATCGGCTCCCGCGTCCGTTCCCTCCATCTCTTGAAACAGACCGGCGGACGACGAAGCGTCCTTTTGTTCTCCGAAGAAGCCGCCATGGTCGCCGAAAAAGGCCGACTCGGTGGCGTCAAGGTGTACCGCGTCGACTACCCGAAGGGCCTGCTGCTCAACGAATCGAACTGCCCCCACTGCCACAAGATGATCCAAGAACCCGTCGGCAAAGTCGCTCACCTCGTCAAAGGCGGCAAGAAGGCTCCGGCGCCCGAGGCCGAAGCGGAATCCTCGGAGAAGCCGGACACGCTCGCTTATGCGCGGGACATGAAGACGCTCCGCGCTCGTGCGAAGGCACAGCCGGGCGGAAAGGGTCCGATCAAGAACCGGCCCGCGGCGCAGAAGCTTCGCAAGAAACACGGCCTGAAGTAACGAAACGACGGGCCGATTTCGTACTTAGTCGCATACAAGACGGATAGAACTACGCTGCAACGTCCGCGGCTTTGCGTTGCAACGCCTTGGCAATTTTGGTCGAAAAGGACATACGTACGGAAACACACTCGACCGTTTGATGGAAATCGCCGAATGGGAACGCTACATCGACGAACTCCTCGAGCGGGCCCGGGACAAAAAGAATCTGATTCCGGAGTCGGCCATCGTGTGGGACTGACGATCCGATTCAACCGGTCGGCCCCGGATCAAGGATTCCTGTAACCTATTCAGTTGATAGGTGAGGTCGAAGCCACGCTTCGGTTTCGCCGAGCCCCAGCTTCGTGAAGAACTCGTCGACGCTCTCGTACGGCGCAAGTTTGGCCGCGGTCTCCGATCTTGGCCCACCGAATCCGGGGAGCGTGTTGAACATGCGGGGCGTCGCCGCGTTGATCGGGAACGGAGCGTGGAACCCGGTGACGCTTCGGTACCCGTGCTCCGTGACGACGACGTCCGCGAAGGCTTCGAGCGGCAAACGGTAGCGGATCCCGACGAGGAGCGCGTAGGTGCCGAGTTGTCGGCCGAACGTGTTGTCGCCTTCGCGCGTCTCGAGCCACACGTCTTTCAGCAGCGTGCCGACGGGCAACAGGCGTTCCAGCAACGGGTGGTCGATCGTTTCGCGCACTTTGCGTTTGAATTCTAAGAACCGGGTGTGTTGTTTCTTGGAGATGGGTTTCATGCCGCCGCTGATGGGCATGATCTGACGCAGGTTGATTCGGCGAAGAAGGAGGCCTTCGTCCATGAGTTCTTCGAGGAATTCGAGGTTCTGGTCGTACGTGTCGGCCGATTCCCCTGCAAGTCCGGCGATGAAATTCAATCCCGGCAACAGGTGGGGCATGCCGTTGTCTCCGCGCACGCTGCCTTCTTCGTTTAGGATCCGCACGGCGGCGGCGACTTCCTCAGGAGACGAGTTGAGGTTGTTTTCTTTGAACACGTTCTCGTCGACCGATTCCAACCCGAAGGCGGCGATGTTCCCGGGCGTGCAATATTTGACGATGTGACGCACGATCTGCCGCGTCTCGTCCGGCCACGTGGCGAGCACGGCGGGGTTGGCGTTGTCGATGTGGAGGACGCGAAGGTTCGGCGCCGCAGCTCGGACGCCTTTGAGCATTTTTTCAATCGCGGCCGGGTTGGGTCGGGGACGGTCGCCCTCTCCGAGTTGTTTTGTTTTGTAGCAGAAGAAGCAGGTCTGTCCGCCGAGGCGATAATTGCGCACGCCTGCTTCGTGGAGCAGGGCGACTTCTTTGGCGATGTCGTCTTCTTCGCGCCACAACGGTTTGCCTTCTCGTGGTTCCAGGCAGAACAGGCAGCCGCCGTTGACGTACCGGACGCAGCCGGTGTAGGTCTCGATCTCGGCGATCAGCGGATGCGGAAAATCAGGATGCTTCGTCACTGAAGGTACGCCTGCACGGGCGAACCGTTCCCATTCTTCGATCGTGCGGCGACGCTGGAGCGGCGCGCCGGACTTGTCCGTCATCCGGACGAGCAGGCGGCCTTTTTGTTCGACGAACGCGGACTGCGGCGGTTGTGTGCCGTATACCGGGAATTCCAAGTCGCCTTTCCCGAAACGGCCTTTGAGGTGGTCCCACACGTACGCGTCGGTGTCGAGCGTCGACATCCCCAACAGGTACGGTTTGAGGGAGTTGCGGCTCGCGGGTTCCACTCCGCCGCCGCGGCTGAATCCGTAGACGGCGCACGATCCGCCGAGGATCACTTTGCCTTGGTTCTTCTTGGCGAAGAGCAATGCTTCTTCGAAATTGATCGGAGTGCCGCGAAGATACTTCCCCGGCACCAACGCGGCGGCGTAGAGGACGAGAAGATCGGCTTGGCGCAGTCGGCCGCGCACGTCGGGGTCTTTGCGGTACTGGTCGATTGTCGCGTAATCGACCTCCGCGCCGGCTTCGGCCGCAGCGCCCCACACGTAGCGTGGCTGGGGAGCGAGGTAGGGAGGCACGCCAAAATTGGCGGGCTCATCCACGTATCCGTCAAGGATCGCGACGCGCAACGATTAGGCTCCTAGGCTAGACGGCTTTTAAGGCATCGGTGGCCGGCGGCCGACCTGCACGATTCCAACAGACCAAACCTTAAATTCGAGCCAAGGCCGCTTGCTGCCTCGGTGGCATTGTGAAGCTGGGTGCGGGAGCTATCGTGGTTTTGTTGGTGGCGGGTTGCGTTGGAGCTTGAACGTCATCGGAGACGGCTGCCTGACGCCCGGCGACCAGGCCCTGACGAGCCTTGGATAATCCACGCGCGCAGGGCCCGAACAGCACCGGCCCGACCCGGTTTCTCCCGCCTTCGGCCGGATTCCTATTTATAGGACAGCTGTCCTATAATTAGGACATGCGTCCTGAAACGTGGTTGGACTCGCTTTTCGGCAATGTTTGGCGTGTCCGTGTGCTGCGGATGCTGTCACAGGATCCGCGCCGGATGTGGACGGAGCGTGAACTCGCCCGAGCCTTGGATGCCAGTCCCAACACAATCAACCTCGCCATCAAAGCCCTTCGGGATGTGAACCTCTTGGAATTCCGTCGGCTCGGATCCACGCATGGCATTCGTCTCCGCTCCGACCTTGACGTCGTCCGGCGGCTTGGCACCATTTTCTCGGAAGAACGATCCACGCTGGAGGACCTTCGGCGTGCCATCCGCGCGGCCTCCCCGCCCGGAGTGGCCTGCCTGTTGTTCGGGAGTACGGCCCGCGGCGAATCCGGCGCAGAAAGCGACGTCGATCTCCTTGTCCTTGCCCCGACGCTCGAATTCGCCGAGCAGGCCGCCACCGTGATCCGACAAGCCGTGGCCGCAATCCTTCCTGTCGACCTACACATCATCTCCCTCGGCGCCAAGGAGCTGACGCAACGACGACGCGAACCCTGGCTCCAGAACGCGCTTTCGGAGGCCGAGCCGTTGACCAAGACCTTGGAGGGGGCCATCGTTTGACTCCGACTCGCTCAGGCAAGACGCGGTCCGAACCACGGCAAAAGGCTCGCATCTACTGGCAAAAGGCACGCCGATTCGCACACGCCGCGGCGACGAATGCGGCCCAAGCCGATTGGGATCCGGCGGTCGCCAACGCCGCGAACGCCGTGATCAATCTCGCCGACGCCCTCTGCGTACACTACGGCGGCTCGCGCAGCGCGAGCGGTTCCCACTTCGACGTCCTCAACGTGCTGGCCGCCGCCCCCGACATGGCACCAGCGTTGCGGACGCTCCTGGCTCGACACTTGGAGGCTCTACTCAATTTCAAATCGTTGGCGCAATACGAGGGGCGGCTGCTTGAGAAAACGGACGCTGACAAAGCGTTGAAGCACATGGAGCGCGCCTTCACGGCCGCCGACGCGGTCGCCAAGACCCAAAAATGGACCGCCTGAGAACGCAAGCGCAACGCGAGCCACCAAGGCCTTACGAAGCTCAAGTGGGCGGCCCGCGATGTGTTGGATGCGGTCGCATCCCTACCGGTGACGTGGGTCGAGCTCGCTGAGTACGAGCCGCTGCTCGACGAGTTGAGGGATGTGATCCGGGACCCCGTTGACGTTCCACTCGTCGCGGTGGCAACGTTGCTTTCTGCGACCATCGTCACCGGCGACAAAGCCTTCCACCCCCTGAAGAGGCCCGTCGTAAAGACCCTAAAGCCCCGGGACGCGATCGACCAGATCGAAGGCCACCCACGATAGTGCGCTCAGCCACCTCACGTTCTTCGTGGGCGGCAACCCGGAGCAGAATTTCCTGGAAGCCGCGTTCGACGACGAGAACCAAGGCCGCACCTTCTTCATCATCGGTATCGTCCTCACCCTCATCGGCGCGCTCTACGGCCTCGCGCGGATCCGCCGCAGCCGTGCGACCTTGGATCGTGAACTGCGCGCCATCGAGCAAGTGTACATCACGAACCGCGAGGATCCCTCTCGGCTGGAACCGGCACTGGCCGAACGCAAGCAGCACGTTCGCGGACGACTCTCGGACGGTCGCATCGACCAAGCCGGTTTCCTGTTGCTCGAGAAACGGATCGACGAACTGGGCCGCGGCCAACGACCCGAAGCCATCGACCAAGGTCTCAGGTTCCTCCCGTTGAGTCTCGTCGAGACCCTTCGCGCTATGCTCACCGACGGTCGCGTCACGGAATGGGAACGGCGACACTTCATCGACGCGATCGAGAAGGACGGCCTGCTCTCCCAGGGGCAAAAGGACATTGTCCGGCGTCAGATCGATGATTGGTTCGAGCGGGACCGAACGGCGGGATAACCTGGGTCAGGCACAAGCGCTCCCCGGCAACCCCAACGTCAACTACAAGGTCAGCCGGGACGTGCCAAGCCCCGGCAACTCGACGGCCGAATACGATGCCACGATCCGCCTCGTGTCCCTGAGCCTTGAGGAACCGCCGCGGGAACGCGATCCCAAAGTCCCCAAGCGCGAGCTTCGACGCAACCAAACGCTGGAGTTCTCGGCGCCGTACGAGTCCTTCGAGCACGTCGGATACTGCGACGGATCCTGCGCTGATGAACTCCAAAGCGACGGATCGACGGGCGACTTCTACTTCCGACAGACCCGAGGCGACATCCTAGGAGCCGAGGACCCGTACCTCGGCGCGCAGAACAGGTTCGAAGCCGACCACGAACTGCGTGCGCTGCAATCCTTCGAGTTCCCCTACCCTGCAGATTCTGCAAAATTCACGGCCACAATCCGGATCGACGATGCCCAAACAATCGTCGAAGACGCCGGAAGCAACGCGTACGCGTACATCGCCGTCGAACTGACGCTCGTGAAATGGGGCTACTACATCGAGCAGGAGGCCTCCACCCTGCTCGCCGTCGGCAACTGTGAAGAATGCACGGGCGCGACGCGCACCTCGATCCAAGGCGAGACCATCGAGGTCGCCCTCACGCTCACGAACCCCGACGGGACGCTGCCGGACGGTGACTACGAAGCGCGCTTCAACCTTTACGCGGCCGCGAGGCCGGGGACCCTCGATACGCCCGCCGGGTCCGTCGTGACGAGCGCCGCGACGGCCGAGATCGCGGCCACGTTGGAAAAACTGACCATCGAGTTCGATCCCGCCCCGTTCCCCGAGTCCGCCTAGGGGACGGGGGGCCGGACCGACACCAGGTTCGATGCGGTCCTGCGCGGGTAACGTTCGCATGATGCGAACCGCGTTCTAGTTCGGTCCCTTTCGAACTCCACGTTTTCCGCACGGTACAACTGGCTCACCACAAACGCCAAATACCGTGAACCTGGGTCGCACGGTTTGCAGATTCCATATGAGGTCCTCAGTCCTGGTTATGGCATTGGCCGTGGGAATGCTTCTGGCAGCCCCTTCAGCGGCCGCCAGTCCGGATTCCTTGCAGCAGCTTCTGCAAGACCTCGGCATCCTGCCGCCAGAGCCCCAACAGGGCCCGCAACTTCCCCCGTCTCCGATTGACCCTGCTGACCCCACGGCGTCCGTCAGCAAGGTCCTCGGGTTCCAAGAAATGGTCCACGCCATCATCGTCCAGCCTGCGACGATCGTCGGCACCGCCTTGAGCCTCATCGGATTGAACCTCGCAGCCGGTTTGTTCGGCGGCATGGAAGAGGGCGGACACATCGTCGCCGCGGCCATGAACGCCGTCGCCACGAACCCCGGCAAAAGCGTCTTCATCGCCACGATGAGCATCGCCCTCGTCGGCGCAAGCGCCGCCGCAGGTCACTGGATCCAACGCTACGGCAGCTGGGGCGCGATCCCCCTTTACACCCGCATCGCGAAGAGCGCGTTGTTGGAGAACAACATCCGACAGCAGATCTTCGACATGATCAGCCAGAACCCCGGCATCAACGTCAGCGAGATGAGCCGCCGACTCGACATTGCCTGGGGCACGGCCACCCACCACCTTCAGAAACTTCGGCACGAGAAACTCGTTTCGATCCGCATGACGAGCAACCAGAAGTGCTACTTCCCGAACGGCGGCACCTACACGCCCCGCGAGATGGACGTCATGAGCGCCGTCAAGCACCCGACCGCGAAACAGATCGCCGAGTTCCTCATCCAGAACGGCGCCCGCTGCCACCGCGACATCTCCGAAGCCCTCCAACTCACACCCGCCTTGGTCTCGTTCCACACGTCGAAGCTCATCCACAACGGCGTCCTCGCGCGCGAGAAGCAAGGACGCAACACCATCTTCACCGCACTCGAAGCGACCCTCGACCCCGCACCCAGGCCCGTTTCCCACTGAACCGGACCCCGCTCGCGTCCTGAGAGCCAAGGTATTTTAGGTCCTGAGCGGACGCTGAGCCTCGGTGGCTTGCGTTGGCTGGTAAGTTCGCGATCGTGTTGCTCTGCGTCTCTTTCTCGTTCGCCGGTTGCCTCGACGAACTCGCCGGCGCGGCCGAATCCTTGGCAGAAGGCGTCGAGGACGCGCTCGAAGGGGCCGAGGTGAATGTACTCGTCCTTGAGGGCCACATGATCGAAGGAACCGTCGGCGAATTGAGCCACACGCGCGAGACCGAGACCCTCTTGTGGGAGATTCAGCAGGTCGGCTGGAAAGTCATGCTTGAGGAACCGGTCGTTGCGCTCGAGTTCGCCGTCGCCTGGAAAGACCCGGACGGATTCCAGTACAAGTTCGAATCCCACTCGCACGATCACGAGACGGAACTCTGCTGCATCATCCACCAGTCCCCGCACGACGGCGAGAAGAACAAGTGCGTCCGGATCCCCGCCGAGGACGCCATGCACGGCGAATGGGAACCCATGGTCCGCTCGACGGACTGGGTGGGCGGCGACTTCACCCTCTACGTGATCACGCTCGGCCCGCCGGCCGTGCTCGTCGACGAACGCCATGGTCACAATCGCGCGAACGAACTGCCACCACCGATCGGCGAAGGTCGCGAAGACCAAGACCGTCCAGTCGAGCCGTGCGTGCTTTGGGACGCCGACGCGGAACGGTTCCGCTAACCTGGCTGTGTCGTTCCACACGTCAAAGCTCATCCGCAACGGCGTCCTCGCGCGAGCGAAGCAAGGATGCAACACGATCTCCACGGCGCTCGAGCCGACCGTTGAGCGGGCGCCGCGACCCGTGTCGCACTAAGAACCGTCGTTCTCGGCAGCTCGCTCCAATTCCGGATCGAACGCGAGCGCAACCCATTTGTTCTTGCGAGCGCGCCAGACGACGGCGCAGTCGACCCATGTGAGGCCCGACTTTTTCGCGCTGAAGAGAACCGAAATTTCCATCGTCGAGGTGTCGTCGGCAAATCGAAGATGGGGGAGCTTCGATAGCGCATCGAAAACGGCGAGCGCGGCTGCGCGACCTTTGCGATGATGGAGCACTCCGAGCGTTTCGCCAGCGACTTCGGGCGGGACCACGATAGTCGCCGGGTCGGCCAACCAGCCAAGAGCCCGGGGACGCCGAGGGTCCCTCTCGTCAAAGCAAGCGATTAGGAAGCTACTGTCGGCGACGCGGCTCAGACCAGTCCACCTCGTCATGTCGAACGCTGAGGTCGCCGCCTAGGTCGAATGATGGAAGCCCGGAGAGATCGATTTTCTTTCCCGGGCGATTCTGAACGTCGAACACGATTTCGGCCCCTTCTTGCAAACCGAGACTCTCCACATCCTTTTTCGATAGGCGCACGCCGTAGCTGTTGCCCCACCGAAGAAGACGTCCAATCACAATTATCCCATGGTATAATTCAACTATTTAGTAAGTTTGGTAGCCACGTTTGCCGACGTGGAGAGTATTTGAGCGTCGCACCGCTTTCAGAGTCCTCTGGGAGAGGGAGCCGCGTGGCTGTCCGTGCGAACCTGATCGTCGGAGCCATTGGAGCGGTCCTCGCCTTGAGTTCTGGATCCTTCATCGCCCTCAACTTCGGGTCCCTGGTCGGCCTCGAGACTTGGCAAGCGAGCTTCGATACGAGCGATGTGCGGCTTCCTGACCGCGCTTCGACGTTGGCGTCGAACCAGGTCCGCAACGAGGTCCACGACATCCAAACCGCGAACGTCACGCGCATCAACGTCGATCTCACCTGGACCGACCCGCCGTTCAATTCCCCCGAACTCACCTTGGGTCTTTTTGATCCCAACCGTCGGCCACGCGCAGGGCAGAGCCACACAGGCGGCGCCTCCGGCATCCACCTCGAATTGCAACTACTCGAACCCGCCGAGATCCCGCAGGGGATTCCGACGTTCCGCGTGCGCCAAGACCCGCAGGACCTCAACGCACGAAACGCGTTCGAGACCAAGTGGCCCACGCACGACGAATCGGTCGGAAATTGGACCTTGGAGATCCGCTCCACGCCACGAAGTGGCCCAACGCCGAGCGGCAACGTCGCCTACACGTTGAGCATACGGTACGAGTACTACGAAGGAACCTTCTCGAAACTGCCGGAGCCCGCGAGGTAACATGGCGAAGCGCAAGGTCCCCGTGCGCGCCGAGCCGGCCGCGCCTCCTCCGAGCGATCCACCGAAGAAACGATGGCTCGACACCTTGGGGGAAAAACCCGCGCGGCCGCCCGCAGAACCCTCCGAGATCGAAGCGCCGCCGATGGCAGAGATCATTCCCCCGGCCATCCAGCCTAAGAAAAAGGCTCCAGCCAAAATCGCCGTGCAACGGGCGCCCGAACGACCCGCACCGCGCGTCGCGCGCGAGAAAAAAGAAGGACCCTCGCCCACCCGGGATATATTGGCCCGACTCTTCCTGAAAAAGGACCTCTCCAAACTCGTCGAAGGGGGCGACCAGCGGATCCGCCTCAAACGCACCCTCGGACCCGGCACGTTGATCCTGTTGGGATTGGCGGGCATCATCGGCACCGGCATCTTCGTCCTCACCGG
>CAYOZB010000097.1:0-11848 GCA_964408365.1 uncultured Halobacteriales archaeon
TCCGGCCTCTACGTGCTCGACGCGCAATGGGAGATCCCACAAACACTCCCGTACGGGACCCGCGGCGCGTAAGCCGCGCCACCAATCGTAGGTTACGCCAGAGGTCCGGCGTTGGACTTAAGTAGGAAATAGCGCTCGGCCGCAGGCCGCTTCGCTCTGACAGGCGAACCGACCGCAATTGCAGGCGTCCTCTGGCGCACTCTTCTGTGGTCAACGGTACGGGCTCCTAGACAGGGCCTGTCGCCCAAATGCCCCGGTAGTCTAGTGGTCTAGGATAGGGCCCTGTCGAGGCTCTGACTCGGGTTCAAATCCCGACCGGGGCGTCCCTAGCAAATGGGCCTGTTGGGCCTAGCACTCCAGCTGCGCAACACGAACGTAAATAACCTCCTCCCTCAGCCGGCCGTTGCTAGGCCTACACCATTTTCCGGGCAAGGTCGACGGAATTTCGTCGATGCGCGCCCCCTCGAGCGTTGAGAATAGCGCCGAGAAACTCCCTTCCTGCGAGCTAAACAATGATTTCTAAGGACCGCGGTTCCGGTGTGGGCGCGCGGGACCTCTTTGGCCGAACCAGAAGAACCAGCTGAACCCGAAACACGGCGGCGGATCGCCGTCCTTGTCGACGGCGACAATGCACAGCCGCAGTTGCTTGACGAGATCATGAAGGAAGTGGCAAGGCATGGAACGCCGCTGATCCGGAGAATCTACGGGGACTGGGCTTCGGGTCGCCTCGGGCCTTGGACCAAGGCCTTGCACGAATTCGCCTTCCAGGCAGTCCAACAACATGTCAATTCCCCGGGTAAGAACGCCACCGACTCTCGGCTGATTATCGAAGCCATGGATCTGCTCCATACGGCCCCTTGGTTGGAAGGCTATTGCCTCGTGTCGTCGGACGCCGACTACACCGCCCTGGCGAAGCGTCTTCGGGAAGGCGGCCGATGGGTGCTGGGAATTGGTGAGAAGAAGACACCTCCAGCCTTCGTGAAGGCCTGCGAACGTTTCACCTACACAGAATTGCTTGTGCAGACGCCGGCGAGTCCGAAAGTTCCATCGAAGGCCAGCCCGAAACCAATCGCAAAGGGGAGCGACGAACTTCTACACTTCCTGCTTGAGGCTGTCCGTGCAATGGAGAGGGACGACGGCTACGCGAATCTGAGCCAAATGCGCCAATGGATTGGGGAGCGCAAAGCAGACTTCGATCCCCGAAGCTATCTTCCGGGTGCATCCTTCTCCAGGCTGTTCAAACTCTTTCCAAAGGAATTCGAATTCAAGGTCGCCGACGGACAGACCAATTTCAACTGGGTCCGAAGGACAGTCGAGGCGGAGGCCTAGGTGGGAAGGTTACGAAGACGCCAACCAAGCTCGAAGATTGGTCGATGGACGTTGTTCGGGCGCTCGTAGAGCTTGGGACGAGCGAAAATCAAGATTTCGAATTCAAGTCGGCAAAAGTGTTGCGCGACGGCGAAGGCATCGCCTCCCTGAGCAAGCAAATGTCGGCCTTCGCTAATAGCCGCGGCGGCTTCATCGTAATCGGTGTCAGCGAAGGAACCCCGCGCACAATCGAAGGCGTGGAAGTCGATGGCGAACTTGCAAAGCGGATCAACGATCGCGTCAAGGTCTACCCCATGCCGTCCTACCCCGCGCCGCTCGTCATTCCCTTCAAGAAACATCTTTCGATCGTCGTCGTAGAAGTTCCTGCCAGCCAGGAAGGGCCTCACGCCAGCAATGCCGACAAAATTCCACAATTTTACGTGAGGACGCACAGCGGCGCTGAGCCCATAAACTGGGTCGCTATCCGAGACGGGATGATCCGGGCTGACGAACGCCGCCGCCAAATTGAGATCTTGCTAGGCGAGTTCGAGCAGCACTTCATGACGTACCGCGCCCACATGATCGCCGCCCGGGAACAGATAGACTTCCCGGACACTCACACGTTCGAGCTTACACTGACGCGTCAAGCATTGGCTGCGGTGTACCCGTGGCTCTCAAAGGATCCGCACGCCGGCCCCGAGGTGGCGCGGCTGATGTCCAGAATGAACTTCATCAACGGCCACGTTCAAGCGATGATCGCGGATGTGGCAGCCCGGCCCCAACGACTCAAGGACTGGCGCGGGCGAATGGTTGTGGTTCTTGGGGGCTTCCGTGACCACCTGGCTCAGGCGGATGCTGGCGTTCGACGCGTATTCGGACTGCCAGGTGTGGACTATCGGAACGTGTACCCTGAGTACAGAGCCCAGAAGGAAGGAGAAATCGGCGCGGCCAAGCGCCGGGACGGGCTCCGCCGTGAAGCCTTTTTCGTTACCCGATTCGACATCCTTGAACATCGACGGTCTTAGATTCCTGGAGGGCTGGTCACCCTCTCGCGTAATGAAGAAATAGTATCACGCCGTTCACTTCGATTCGAGTCGACCAGACTTCCGCGCAAATCGTCGACCGCGAGCGTGCGCGGCGGTGCCCAGTAGATCCCGAATCCCTGGGCTCGTAGACTCGGGAGCTCGGAACACCCCCTCTGCCCGCCGAGGGGCCGGGTGAAACCACAAGGAAGCGGGCCGCAGAGGGCCTCGAGGAAACTCACACCTGGCCCCGCAGAACCTGGTCAAAAACCAGCACCACTCGGCGTGCGAAAAGGGCGATGCGGGCAGGGACCTCGACCGGCGAAGAGCCGGCGGCACTGGGCTCTCTTGGCAGACACGTGCCCTGTGCCGATGTGGGAAGATCCTCCGGAGGATCCCCCATGTCGGCCCCCGAAAACCCCCGCACCCTTCGGTACCGCCCTTCGATTGTTATCTCGACCGCGTCGCCTTGGAAAACCCGCCTTCTCGTCGACGCGAGGCGTCGAAATCCGAAAGTTCGGACTTTTCGCAGAAACGTACAAATGGATTCCTCGTCGTTGAAGCGGACGCTGGCGGCTTTGAGCCGCCCCAAAAAAAATTGGAGTCCCTGCATGACCGCCCCCGACAACCCTCCGAACCTGCCTTCGAATCCCGGTCTTAAATACCCAATCCGCGGACGCAACGAACGCGTGTCAGATGCTCCGGCGGCGAATCCCAACGTTAAGTACACAATCCGCGGAGGAACCGAAATGATGTCCACTGCGACTGCCGCAAAAGGCGCCCGTCGAACCAAGGCTCTCAACCTCGACATGAAACGGCTAATCCGTCGCCTTCTCGCCGTCGATCAGCTGGCGATCGAAGGACGCGCCTGCGATGCCGTCTACGAATTCATGGTCGGAGAACTCACTTATCGCCTTCGAGAAGCCATTGGGCGCTGCTACGCGCGCGCTGACCGACAAGGCCTGAAGTGCGTCCTTCGGTTCGTCGACGTGGAAGAGCTGTTCCCGCTCCGTGAACGGCCAAGGGGGCCTGCACGATGATGCCATCAACCGACGATACGAACGGTGCGCTCGACTACCTGCGTCCCCAAGCCAGCGAATGGCACCGCCGGTTCGTCGAACACTTTCCGAAGGCCGCAGAAATGTCAGCCACGGACGTCGCAGACCTCTGCATCGCCATTCTCCTCCGGCGGCTCCGCCGCCCGCAATCCCCCACGCCGCTTTCCATTCAGCCAAGCAGCAACATGAACAACGAAAAACACCCCCAGGAAGAACCCGCATGACGAAAGCGACCCCCATCGACCAGGCCCACGCGGCCTGGGTAGGCCCGCATCCGAACGACGACAAGGTCACGTTGTACCTTCTTCAGAAGGTCAAGACGCCCCGCCACGACAACCCAACACCGGACCCCGTCGCGTTCACGAACGCACTCAACGCCATCGTCTCCGACGACTCGATTCAGATCGACGAGACCTGGCGCGCCGAGCACGGAATCTTCCGCCTCGTCGGGTCGACCGACCCCTTGGTGGCGCGCCGCATCGCCGAACTCTTCGAACGCCACAACCGCCACATCGCCGCGATCCCCTACAAGCCGACCTTCCCCATTCTGCGCGCCGGCGACAAGGTCCGCGTCGCACGCGTCAACCTCGTCCGCAACGCGCACCACATGATCCGCACGGACCACCACAAGACCGGCCACAACCCCCGCGACGACTTGGAGGCCGCCATGCCGCCCCCGCCGCCCGGCTCCACCTACTGCATCCAGATCATCTGGAAGCGCGTCGCCGGCGTGCTCTGGAAGTTCAACCTCAAACACCGCGCGGAAGCCGTCCCCGGCCGCCAGACCGACGCCCTCGCCGTCGCAGCCAAGAAAGAGAGCCGAGACACGTTCAAGCTCGAGACGCGGCTCCTCCAGATCAGCAGCGGCCCGGACAGCCCCGCCGAACTCGAAGCCCTCGGCAAGGCCTTCCGCACGTGGACCAAACGCGACGGCAACCGGTTCAAGCTCCAGAAACTCAAGCACTGGTCCCGCAGCTCGCGACTCCTGCTCGCCCAGCGGATCCTGAACCGCAAATGGACGTTCGTCCTTCACCGCGTGTACCGCGCCCCGCGCCTGTCCGCACCCGAGATGGCGACGCTCGTGCAGCCGTCCTCGTTCAACCAGACCAGCTTCGGCATGCCGCCCGCCCCCTCGAACGGCTTCCCCGCCCCGCCCACCTCGGCGGCTCGACGCCCGTGGGGAGCAACCTCGAACTAGCCATGGCAACGGACCCTCTCTCTTCCCTCCGCGCGCAAGCCAATGCGCGCGGCTACCTTTTCCAAGGGTACGATTACCAGAATCAACCCATCTTCACAAATTTCTCGACGCTCAACACGCATGCCGTTGTCGTCGGCGCGACAGGCACAGGAAAGACCGTTTACCTCAACCAGGTGTACGCGCAGGCCGCTTCAATGCCCGGTGCGATCGTCGTAATGGCGCCCGACCCGGACATCATCCGTCGAGCCGCCCTCGAAACACCATCCGCCAGACTGGCGAACCTCGTGTACATCGATCCGCAGGACACCACGAGGACCTGGGGCTGCAACCTCCTGCAGTTCGGACGACGGATCGTCGACGAAAACGACCCCGACTACCTCTCGAAAGTCGAGTACATCCTCGAAGACACCGTCAACACCATTGTGAGCGCCCTCGCCGACATACAGGAGGACGTCACCGGCTACGAAACCGGCGCGAGCATCCTTTCGATGCTTCGCATGGCTTGCCTCGCGGCCGGAGAACGTGAAGACACAAGCTTCCAGGACGCGTACGGCATCTTCATCGATCCCCAGACTCGAGAAGTAGCCGCAGCCACGACTTCGCGCGCGATGGTCCGCGACTACCTTCTCAACACGCTCCCAAAACTCCGTGCCGATTACACCGAACGCGTGCGGAACAAACTGGACCTGTTTCTCCATCGGATCATGATTAACTTGTTCAGTCGCCGCGACGAATGCGAGAGCTTGGCGACGTTGCTGGAGAACCCCAACACGGTCCTCCTCGTAAATCTGGACCGCAGCAAACTCCCGCCAAACCTTTGCTCACTCATTGGCTACATTCTGATAACGCTCATCATGTACGCCGTGGACCGCCGCCCAACTGGTTCCGCAAATCCAATCACCCTGATCATCGATGAGTTTCCGAACTTCGCCTCCAAGACTACGACGCGGTGGTTCGCGGAAGCCCGAAAAAAGAACGCTCGACTCATCGTCGGTCTACAATCCGTAAAGCAGCTTTCGCCCGCGCTACTGACGGCGATCGGGAACGCAGGGACCAAGTGCGTATTTCGCACCCAGCCGGAGGACGCCGTCTACTTCGGCCCCATGTTCGACCTCGTGAACGAATTCGGATCCCCACACGTTGCCGAGTTCACGATGATGCCCCGATACGAAATGAAACTCCTCCAAGACGAACCAACCGAACAATTCGGCCGCCGCGCGCTGGTGCCACGCGTCGTGACGGTGCGGGTGCCTCCGCCCAATCCATTGCCGGCCAACGCGGATGCGGTCTTCGCTGCGATCTGCGAGCAAAGCAAGCGACGATGGGCGAAGGCCAACAACCTGCAAGACCTCGACGTCGTTCTCCGTGACCCGCGCGCCGGCGGTCGCCAAGTCCTGGAGGCGTTGTATGAGGGTTGCCTGGCACGCATCCAGCCCAACGGCTTCCATCTTCCTGGCGTCGCGGTCACGGGGGCCGGGCCGCCGACGGCCTCCGGCGAACTCCCGACGATCTTCGTGGCGCTCCTCGAAAAACTGCTGGCCGCCAAGGGCACCCAACTCACCGGCTCGCAAGTCCGACAATATCTTCGATTTGCCGCGCGCCGACGTTGGGTCGAGACCGCGCGCCACGAAAACCAAACAGCCTACCGACTTTCCGCGCTTGGGCGCAAAGAGCTCGGCAAACACGTCTCCCCGGGCGACTCGTCGAACGAAGGCGGCCCGATCCATCGACAGACCCTTCTCGATCTTTATCGAGCACTCTCGTCGATTGGACCACTTTGCTACACGCCGCTGACCCAAAAGACGCGTGAGTACACACCGGACCTTATTGTCGCGCGCGTGTCGCCGGAGAGCGTCGCTGCCGTCATGACGTCGCGCAAGGAGATTCACTTCCACGTGGAATCGTCTCAGCAGAAGAACCCGCGCAACGTGTTGCGAAACCTCGCGCGCGCATGCGAGTTGGGCGCCGAACCCATCCTTGTCTTGCCGACGGGGCTGGGTCCTGCCGACGTGGTGAAACGGGCGAGTTCGCTCTGCAACGCGCTAGACAAACTAACGTCCAGCGGGCGCCTGCCGATTCCGGCGCTCGAGCGGCCCGGGAAGCCGCGAATCTGGTTTGTCTGGAAGGCGGATCTGTACCAGGTCGTGGTGGACGCGAAGACCGCCGTGGCCGTCCGCGACGAGTACTTTCGCATGCCTTTTGGCATCGACGCGACGTCAGCGGTACGGAAAGAGTTAGAGACCCGGGAACCGCCGCCGGCATCGGCGGGTGTTGCCGAACCAACTGAGTTTACCACCGTCTTCCGGCGCTTGCTCGCGGAGGCGGGGAGCGATCCTCTCGGCGTCCAGCGCGTGAGCGACGCGTTGGCCAAATCGGGATTGCAACTTTCGCTCGAGGAGCAGCGTGCGCTTGCCGCGACGCATTTCGGCTTCTCGGTGCAGACGCACGATGGCGCCGATGTTTACGTTGCCTGAGAAGACTCGACTTTCGCCGTGCGGTAACTCATCCACGGCACGGACCGCAGATCGAGGCCGGTTGGTTTTGCGAAGGCTTGTGCGATTTGGTGGACCCGGCCAACGTGTAAACCATACCCTCGCTCCAGGCCGGTCGTCCGCTTGGAACCAAGGCCGTAGTACGAGATAATCCGTTTGAGAGTGTTATGTGAAAACTGACCGCCTGGACGACGAAGAAGAATCGCTTTCCGCGCGCGCAGACGCGATGCCGCCTGGACGGCACTTAGTCCTTGGAGGTCGAGATTCTCGGCAATGCGTTCGTGAAGCGTGGAGACCGTGATGAACAGTCCGCCATCGAAGAGCTGCTCGGCCAGCCGCTGACGGATGCGGCCAACTTCCTTCCCAATTTGATCCAATGGTAGGCCCTGAGGCAATAGGTCCGATGGCAACTGTGCAAGCAAGGTCTTGCGGCCGGGCTGGGCCGACACCCACGGGATCCGCCGCGTTTTCTGGAACGCATCGAGGGCTTCCAAACCGGCCCACGTCCAGAACGCTTCTCGCCAGGCAGCGCTCGATGGGCTGGCCAAGGACCCGGCCTGGGCGATACCTCGTACCACTTGCCGCCGCTCGGCGTACGTAAGACCGGCCACCAGGTTGAGCCGGTCATCGAAGCTCCCAACCTCGAAGCCGTCCAAACGCGCCCGGACGGGGAACAGACCCGGCGGAGAAAGTTGTCTAGCCAACGGACATCTACGTACTCCTTAGGAGGCTGCAGTTTCTTAGGGTTTCGATGGGTGCGCGCAACGGGTAGGGGTTGTATGCATTCGCGGGGTCTTTCATCCACATCGGCCCACCCTACCGTCTATTGCAAAAGTGGGTACCAATAAGGGCATAGTGGACCGTGGGGAAGGACGGGCCCATGGTCCAAGAATCAAGGCCTTCGCTTGCGGATGAAGTCGAGATCGCGAACCCCCAGGAACCGCACGTGCCGGTCGTGCTCGTCCTTGACGTGTCCGGCTCCATGGCTGAGAACGGCAAGATCGACCAGCTGCGTCAGGGCCTCGAATGGTTCCGAGCGGACGTCGAGCGCGACGAGCTCGCCTCCAAACGCGTGGACGTGGCGGTCGTCACGTTCGGGGCCGACGTCCGTCTGCACACCCCGTTCGGGGACGCTGGGAACATCAGCGCGTCGGATGTGGCGGCCTCGGGCCCGACGCCGCTGGCCGAAGCGATCCGGCTGGCCGTTGAAGTGATCGAGGATCGCAAGCGCGCCTACCGTGCTGACGGCATCGACTACTACCGGCCGTGGGTGTTCCTCGTGACCGATGGCGAGCCGACCGACATGCGTCCCGGCGACCCGGTCTGGAAAGAGATCCAGGGCTTGGTGCGTGACGGCGACTCGAGCGGTAGGTTCTCGTTCTTCACGGTCGCGGTCGAACCCGCGAACGCGGACAACCTGCGCGACCTCGCCCCTGTCCACCGCCCACCGGTCCAACTCGCGCCAGGACGGTTCAAGGAGATGTTCGTGTGGTTGTCGCGAAGCCAGCGTCGTGTTTCCGCGTCTCGACCCGGCGAACAGATCGTCCTCGAGACGCCACGCGAGGCCGGTTGGTCGCGCGCGTACTCGTGAGGCGCACGATCATGATCATCGCGGGCGCCTCGGTGGCTGGCCGCATGCACGAAGACGTCGGGCTGGGCTGTCAAGACGCGCACGCCTCAGCCGTCCTTCCGGATGACGCCGTCGTGCTGGTGGTGGCCGATGGCATGGGCTCTGCGCCGCTCGCGGCCGTCGGCGCCTCCATCGTAGTAAGCGCAGTCGTGGATGCGGCAAAGAAATCGACCGTCGGCTGCGGACCGAGCGAGTTGATCGCGGCCGCGCGCGCCGCGCTCGAGGCCGAGGCCACGCGTCGCTCCTGCCCGATCGCCGATCTTGCGACGACCCTCATCGTCGCGTCCTGGCGCGAAGGAATCGTGGAGGTCGCGCACGTCGGTGACGGCGCCGTGGTCGCATGCGCGAAGGGCTGCACGTTCCTATTGTCCGCGCCGGAACCGACCGAGTATGTGAACGAAACCACGCCGCTGACCTCTCCTGGCTGGGATGAGCGGATCCGTGGCTCGGCCGCGCGCGACGTTTCGTTCGTGGCGCTCCTGACGGACGGTCTGCAGCGTCTCGTCCTGCGCCGAGCGGGGACGGACGTCGTGCCGGTCCACGCGTTCTTCGACCCCGTGCGCGCGCGAGCGCCGAGCGCCTCGGACCAAGACATTGCCGCGCTCCTCGCTTCCGAGCGCCTGCGTTTGGCTGATCCGGACGACAAGACGCTCCTCCTCGCGACGATTGAGGTGGCCCGGGTTTGAACTGGTCCTGGAAGAGCGTCTACGGCATGCGCGGCGACGAAGTCCGACTTGGACGACGGCTGGGCGCAGGCGGCGAAGGCCGGGTCTACGAGGCCGAAGCGGGCCTGTGCGCCAAGATCTTCCATCTCGAGAACCAGACGCCGGACCGTCGGTGGAAACTGGAGACCATGCTCCGGAACCCGGTGCGCGACCGTCTGCTGGAGACGCACGGCTTGCCGAGTCTGGCGTGGCCGCGGGACATCCTCTACGCCCAAGGCGGCGAGAAATGGTTTCGTGGCTACATCATGCCCCGCGCCGAGCGTACGCGCTACCATTCGGTTGCCTCGGTCCTCACGCCTTCGGACCAGACCCGCGTCTTCGGACGCGCGTGGTCTCCCGAAGGCCGGTTCGTCGTCGCGCATAACATCGCGAGCGTCGTCGCCGGCCTTCACGACTGCGGCTACCGCGTCGGGGATCTCAACGACGAGAACGTCCTAGTCGCAGCCGACGGGACGGTCTTCTTCCTCGACTGCGACTCCTACCAAGTCCCCACAGGGGATGGGCGGTTCCACCCATGCCGCGTCGCCCGCGCTGAGTACGTGCCGCCCGAACTGCAAGGTGTCGACCTGCAAGCGATGCCTGTCGACCGCCTTGATTCCGACCGTTTCGCGCTGGGGGTGCTCGTCTTTCGGCTCCTTATGGAGGGCTACCATCCGTACCAGGCGGTCGGCACCGTCGTCGACGGGCTCGCGTCGACCGCGCTGAAGATCCGCGTAGGGAACTTCGCCTTCGGCGCGCCGGCGAATTCGCGGCTCGCGCCTCCGCCGCGCGCGCCCGCTTTCGATCGGTTGCCAAGCGGCGTTTGGAACCTTCTCTATCGGCTCTTCACGGCGGGCCATGCAAATCCGGGGACACGTCCTACGGCAAGGGAATGGCGTCGTTGCCTTGCCGAAGCCGTGTCTAGACCCGAAGGACTCGCCGCAGCAATCGTGCGAGAAAGAGCACGACGCCGATCAGCATCCCCGTTACGATGAAAATCAAAAGGGCAACCATCGGTCGGCGCACGAGGGCTGGTTCCGTGGCGTAGAGTCAATTCCTTGTTGGTAGCCGGCTTTGCAAATTGGATCAGGACGCGGCGTACAGCACGAAGGAAACGTGTCCCCAAGATTCGTGGCCCTCGGAGAAATCGTCGAACAGGAACTCCCAGAACTCGGCCTGTTGGTCGCCGTCGAGGTCGCGTCGCCAGTCGGTGCCGTACCGGTACATGTTGCACGATACGGCGCGCCGGACGTCAAGGTTTGTGTGCCAAACCGTAACGTGTCATCATTGGACGTTGAAGGTGCGGCCAACCCTTTTGACGCGGGGAGTGTACTGGCCGCCATGCGTCCCGACCTGCAACGTGAAGAGCGGGCCGCGGCCGCCAAACCGTAAGGGTGCCGCATGGATGGACATCTCGAGCTGGAGCCACCAATCGTGCAGCCCGCCGGGCCGTTACGTCACCTCCAAGGCGACGACTACGAGCTGGGCCCGCTGAAGCGAGCGAAGATCAAAGGGCGGTACGTGCGCCAAGCCGGGACGACGCCTTTCCGTCTGATCGTCCACTACGACTCGGGGCTCGTGCATGTGACGACCGACGACGGCAGCCCCGCCTTCCCCATCGTCACGAAACTCATGGTCGACGCGGCGTTCGCCACCGGGACCCAGGATCTCTTCGTGCCAATCTCGGTCGATAAGTCATCTTCTGACTTACGCTGCCGGACACCGGAGCCGCCCAAACTCGTTGCAATCCTCCATCAGATGGCGGAAAAGCCGATCCGGACGTGAGGCGCAGTGCCTGGGATGGATCCGGAGGTCGCGGCCAAGAGTTTCTTGTTGCTCGGAATATACATCATCGTCGTCGTCACGATCGGCCCGGCGGTATGCGAGGCCGTCGGGGAACTCGCGGATGAGCTTGCGCCACGCGGTGACCCCCTCCTGGGCTTCATGGTCCATTTCATCCTGGCGCTTGCCGGTGGAATGCTCGTCCTGGGCATCGGGGCCAAGGTGATCGGCCGGGAGTCTGTGCCGGGCGGAGCAATCGGCACGGCCATCTTTGTCATTCTCGAATTGGTATTCTGCTGAACGGCGCCATGAGGGCGCCTTCGCGCGCGCCCGCAGGCGGAGCGCTCCGCTTCGTCCTTCGCTTGGCCGGCGCGTCCTCGCCCATCGTCGGGCCACGATCGTATGCTTCGACACTCCGTCGTTTCCGGTTTCTTCGGCGGAGGGTCTCAGCTTCGGCCCGTCCTCGATGGCGCTCCAGGCCCCTTCACTCCCGCTTCTCCCTCGCGTCGGAGCTCGGGCCGACCTTTCGGTCTGAACCGGGGTGAGGGGCTCGCGCCGGGTCTCGTCCGGTGCCGAAGATGGACCCCCACCTCGAACCCGGAAACGCCTGCGCGTCGACCGCCCGCCTCGTGGCCCTCCGATGGGCCTCCGTCC
>CAYOZB010000098.1:0-1060 GCA_964408365.1 uncultured Halobacteriales archaeon
GGTGTTCTTGCCGATGTGGATCATCTTGGTGCCGGTGTCAGCTTGTTGGTAGTCTTTGGTGAGGGCGACGCTGTAGAATTCTCCGACGGAGTTGTCGCCTTGGAGGATGCAGCTTGGGTACTTCCAGGTGATCGCGGAGCCGGTCTCGACTTGGGTCCAGCTGATCTTGCTGTTGCGGCCGCGGCAGGCGCCGCGCTTCGTGACGAAATTGTAGATACCGCCTTTTCCTTCCTTGTCGCCAGGGTACCAGTTCTGGATCGTGCTGTACTTGATCTCGGCGTCATCGAGGGCGATCAGTTCGACGACGGCTGCGTGGAGTTGGTTCTCATCACGCATTGGAGCGGTGCAACCTTCGAGATATGAGACGTAGGCGCCTTTGTCGGCGATGACGAGGGTCCGCTCGAACTGTCCGGTGCCGGAGGCGTTGATGCGGAAGTAGGTGGAGAGTTCGACGGGGCAGCGCACGCCTGGGGGGATGTAGGCGAAGCTTCCGTCGGTGAAGACGGCGCTGTTGAGTGCGGCGAAGAAGTTGTCCGTCTGCGGGACCACGGAGCCGAGGTACTTTTTCACCAAGTCGGGGTGTTCTTTGACGGCGTCGCTGAAACTGCCGAAGATGATGCCTTTCTCGGCGAGTTGTTTCTTGAAGGTGGTCGTGACGGAGACCGAGTCGATGACCGCGTCGACGGCGACGCCCGCGAGGACTTTCTGTTCTTCGAGCGGGATGCCGAGTTTTTCGAAGGTCTTCTTGACTTCGGGATCCACTTCGTCCATGGATGCCTTCAGGTCCGTCTTCTTGGGCGCTGAGTAGTAGCGGATCGCGTCGTAGTCGATGGCCGGGTGTTTGATGTTTGCCCAGGTGGGTTCCTTCATCTTGCGCCAGTACTGGTAGGCTTTGAGGCGCCAGTCGAGGAGCCAGTCGGGTTCGCCTTTTTTGTGGGAGATGAGGCGGATGATGTCTTCGTTGAGACCTGGAGGTACGGTGTCTTCCTGGAGGGGGCTTACGAAGCCCCACTTGTAGTCCTGGTTGGCGATGGCGACGACCTGCTCGTTTTTGGTCATG
>CAYOZB010000098.1:1160-11770 GCA_964408365.1 uncultured Halobacteriales archaeon
TACGGCGACGCGTACAAACTGAAGCTCGGCGACCCCGCTCCCAAGTTCTCGAACCTCAAAGGAGTCGATGGCAAATCCTACTCGCTCGACTCGTTCAAGGACAAGAAAATCCTCGTCGTCGTCTGGTACTGCAACCACTGTCCTTACGCGCAAGCGTACCGCGACCGGTTCAACGCTGTCACCAAGGACTACAGCGGCAAAGGCGTCGCATCCGTCGCGATCAACAGCAACGACCCGGAGGAATACCCCGAGGACGACTTCGCACACATGGTCCAACACACCAAGCAGCATCAGCTGGCGTTCCACTATTTGTTCGACGAGACGCAGCAGGTCGCGGAAGCGTACGGCGCTGTCTGCACACCACAAGTCCTGGTATTCGACCAACAACGGCTGCTCCGGTACCAAGGACGCTTTGATGACGACCAGCAGAACCCGGCTCTCGGACGCGCCAAGGAACTGCGCGCCGCGCTCGATCAGATGCTCGCCGGGCAACCCGTGAAGGAAGCGACGACCCGCGCCTTCGGTTGCAGCATCAAGTGGAACAAGGAACACTTCGTCAAGATCAAACGCTAAGCGTCGTCGCCGCGACCCTTAAGGGGAATGGGAGGTTTGGGCCAAACCATGGCAATGCCAGAGGAAGGCGCCAAGGCGCCCGCGTTCAACGCCAAAGACGAAACGGGCAAGACCCACAAGCTTTCCGATTACAAGGGCAAGACCGTCGTGCTCTACTTTTACGCGAAAGACGACACGACGGGTTGCACCAAGGAAGCGTGCAGCTTCCGCGACAATCACTCCTCGCTGGTGAAGAAGGGCGCCGTCGTGCTGGGCGTGAGTCGCGATGATGCGAAGAGCCACCAGAAATTCAAGGCGAAATACGACCTCAATTTCCCGTTGCTCGTCGACGATGGTTCGATCAGTGACGCGTATGGCACGTGGGTCGAGAAGAGCATGTACGGACGCACCTACATGGGCATGGCCCGGGCGACGTTCTTGATCGGACCCGATGGGAAGATCGCGAAGGCGTGGCCGAAGGTCAAACCCGAGGACGTCGTCGAGCAGGTCGAGGAAGCCCTCGCGACCATCACGGCCCGGTAACGCCCGAACGACCTCGTCTTTGTTGTGCGGCTTTAGGCCAACGGGGCCGTTCCGAAAGGCACATTGAAATCGTCGCACCAGGCGGCGACTCCCGGGTACTGGGCGATGTCGAGGCCCGCGGACAAGAGTTGGTTGAAGGTGCCGCGCTTCGTGGCTTCTCCGCCGTCGGCGCCCCCGTCGATGAGGATGCGGACGCCGGCGTCGATCTCACTCTTTGTATCGGCGTCTTGGGCCGGCGTGAGATACAGGTACACCATCGGGCCGCTCGTCATCTCAAAATCTTCGAACCGAAGGTAATACTGCTCCCCGACTTGAAGCAACTGAACCGTGCCGGACGCGGAGTGGCCAGCTTTCCCGCCCCACGTCCCTTCGGCCAGCACGGTCGAACCCGTCATGGGCGCGTCGCCCGGCATATTGGAAACATCCGTGCCTTCGCCCGCACGGGGGACGTCTTCGGCGAGGTTCTGCGTCTTTTCGGGAAGGAACCGGTCCGCCATCGAGACGAGGATCAAGACAGGGATGGCGACGAGGACCGCGGCGACGGTGAGGAGGAGGTGGCTGCGCTTCATCGATGCCACTAGTGTGGTTCCGTGTTATGGTCCTTTTTGGGAAGGGATTTCGGAATGGTGTCAACCGAGACGGATGGGAGAGCCGAGATCCGGCAGGAGCAGGCGGTTCAGGTCGATTTTCTCCTTCTCAAAATGGGCGCGAAGGGTCTCGGGCGGCGCATCCATGGCTTCGTCGCTTAGCCGGAAGGTGCCCCAGTGGATAGGCAGCATGCGTTGCGCCCCGAGGTCTCGGAACGCGCGTCCGGCTTCATCGGGATCCGTGTGGACCTCTTGCATGATCCAGCGTGGAAGGTACGCGCCGATCGGCAGGCACGCGACGTCAATCCCCGGGAAACGTTGGCCGATCTCCCGGAACCCGGCGAAGTATCCCGTGTCCCCGGAATGGTAGGTGCGTCGGCCGTTTGCTTCCATGATCCATCCGCCGAAGAGACTCTTGTTGCGGTCCCACAACGTGCGCCCGCTGAAGTGTCGGCTCGGGACGAACGTGACGCTCATGCCGTCGAACTCCTTCGTCTCCCACCAGTCGAACTCTTTGACGTTGCGGAAGCGTCTCTTGCGGAACCAGGCGCCGACGCCGCGCGGCACGGCGACGGGCGTTTCTTTCTTCACGCGTCGGATCGTCGACGAGTCCAGATGGTCGTAATGGTTGTGGGAGATGGTGATGAGATCGGGCGGGGGGACTTCGTGCCAGGCGGGCGACGGTGGGGTGAGTCGTTTGATGATTACGCCGACGCGGTTCGACCAGACGGGATCGCTCAAAATGGTACGTCCGCCGACGCGAAGGATCGTGGAGGCATGGCCCGCCCATGTGAGAGAGTCCTTGTCGGAGCGGAGGAGGCCTTCTGGGTCGGAGCCGACTTGGGGGAATTTTTCGCCGCGTGCCTTGTGGAGTTTGATGAGCTTCTTGTGGTCGCGTCGCCACTTCAGGAATTCGCGCCAATGGCCAGGTTGGGGGATCTCGGTGGCATATTCTCCGCCTTTGACAGGCACGGGCCGGCGCAGGCAGGCGCGTCCTCTTTAGGCGTTCGTTAGGGACGCTTCGACGGACCGCCTTGCCGAGGGGCAAAGATCGTTGACGACGCAGACCTCACAGAGCGGTCGCCGCGCGATGCAGATGGCGCGTCCGTGGTCGATGAGCACCGACGTGACGAGTCCCCACTGTTCTTGCGGGATCAATCGTTGAAGGTCTTGTTCGATCTTGACGGCATCGTGATTGCGCGTCAGGCGTAGGAGGTTCGAGATTCGGGTGACGTGGGTGTCGACGGCGATTCCTTCTGCCTTGGCGAACGCTTCGTGAAGGACGACGTTCGCCGTTTTTCGGGCGACGCCCGGGATGCTATCCAGCTCTTCCATCGTAGAGGGCACTTCGCCGCCGAACCGGTCGCGCACGACCTTCGCGGCAGCGATCACATTCTTTGTCTTGTTTCGGTAGAAACCGGTCGAGTGGATCTCCCGCTCGAGGGTCTTGGGGTTCGCGCGTGCAAAATCGTCCGCGGTCTTGTACTTCTGGAACAATGATTTCGTGACCTTGTTCACCATCGCGTCCGTGCATTGTGCCGAGAGCATCACGGCGACGAGGAGCTGCATGTTGGTGCCGTACTCGAGACTGATCGTCGTGTCGGGGTAGGCGCGGTGAAGCCGGCCGAGGATCTCGGCGGCGCGACGTTTCTTGACGTCAAGCGGTTCGCGTGGCACCGTCGATTCGTGGCTCCAGGAGTTTGATCACGTCTTCGGCTTCTTTCCACGAGTGGATCCGATGGATGCGGGGATGCCGGGATTCGTCGTAGTTGCTGTTCTCGTCGATCGTATAGAGGAGGGAATGTCCGCCGGAGGCGGCGTTCTCTTCGACATGCTTCGGAAAATCATCGATGAGCACGTCGAAGCCGCGTTTCTCGTAGCGCCCGAGTTCGACGCTGTGGGGTTTGATCTTGTGTCGCTCGAGGAACATTCTGAGGGTGGGCAACGCGTCGGAACTGCGCGCCGAGATCAGGGTGATGGTGTGTCGTTTGGCGAGTCGGTTGAGGATCTTGGGTGCGTCCGCGTCGAGGAGGGCGGCGTGTTCGTGGTCTTCGGTCTCGTGCCAGGCGGCGCGGACTTCTTTCCAGATGTCTTCGCGCGAGAGTCCTTTGGCGCGCACCAGGGGGTGGTCTTCGTAGTAGAAGGTGGTCACGCGGGATTTTCGGAGGTCGATTCCGTGGATGTCCATGAGGCGTTTCTTGAGGTAGTCGTGGTAGGGGTAGAGGACGTCGTCGAAGTCGACTCCGATTTTCATGGACCGTGGGGCAGCCTCGCTCCGATTCTAATAGGTTCTAGTGCGCCGAGGGCGAGTGGGTCGCGTTCACGCGCCGCCGTCGATGGTGGGGAAGAGTCCCCATTCGGGTTCGGTGACGTAGACGCCGGTGTACGTGTCCGGGATGATGAGGTAGCCGCGTCGATCCCATGCGGTGCCCCACACGTAGGGGACGAGGGGTTGGTTTTCGTCGGCGGCGGGGACGAAGACGGTGTCGAGGGGTCGGTTGGGTTCGAAGGCGGCGATCAGGGCGGGGTCTTCTTGTCGTTCGCGGGTGGAGAGGTCGAGGACCCAGACGCCTGCGTGGAACCAGCTGATGGCGAGTTGCCCGCGGTCGTTGGCGGCCATCTCGTGGACGCTGAACGTGTATTGCGTCCAGGCGGCGGTGGGTTGGAACGGTGGAGCCCATTGGGCGAGTGTGATGGGTTTTTCGGGATCGGTGATGTCGACGATGGAGACGGGTTCCAAGAGTTCGCTCGGGGTGGAGGATCCGGTTTCTCCGGCGAGGGCGAGAAGGGCGCGTCCTTCGAGTGCCACGGGGAAGGGGACTTGTTCGTGCCATCCGATGCCTTCGGTCCAGGTGCCGGGTTCGAGGACGACTTGCGGATCGGCGGGGTCGTTGACGTTGTAGATGGCCAATTCGCCGGTGCCGGTGTACAACAGCCAGTCGCCGGTGATGGGATGCTGGGCGACGGTGGCGTCGTGGGTTCCGGGGACCTTGGCGACCGCTTCGAGTTTCTTGGTTTCTCGGTCGAAGCGGATGATGTCGACGGTTTCCGTGAACACGTAGTCCACCCCGTTGATGATTTGGGTTTGGAGGTTGTGGTTTCCAGAGCCCGGGAGGAAGTCGACGAACTTGGGGGCGGATTTGTCGTGTACGTCCCAGACGCTGACGCCGCGTTCTGTGACGGGCGCGGGAAGTGTGGGGTCGTCGCAGTTGACGCCGGGTCGGAGTCCGGGTTGGCAGCCGTAGAACACGTATTGTCCGTCTTTGCTGAACCGTGCGGTCCAGCCTTCGGCCTGCGTGGGTGCGAAGCCGACGGTCATCGGGTTCTGGGGGTCGCGGATGTCGACGATGGCGAAGGCCGGTCCGTGTCGGTTGCCGGCGACCAAAGCGTACCCGTCGTGGACGTCGATCTGCGTGATCGAGCCTGTGGTGCCGATGGGCATCAGGTCTTGGACGCTGGCGTAGCCGACCTCGGTGAGTCCTGCGCCGGAGAGATGGAGTCCGGGGAGGCTGTGTGCTGCGTGGTCCGGGTCGATGAGTGTGGAGAAATCGAAGGACGGCACGGGGGGCGTTACCGGGCCGTAGCCGGGAGAAGCGGGGCTTGGAGTCGGCGTCGGATTCTCCGGCGAAGAGCCCAGGCAACCGGCGATCACAACGATGAGCACGAACGAGGCGGTGATCCGCACGCTTGGTTCACCATTGTTTGCGGACTTCGCCGACTTCGAAGGGAATGGTGCCGATGACAAGGCCCGCGTGTTTCGGGTTCTCGCTCACTTCGTACGATTCCTTCCGGATCCAGGCCTGGTGGTCCTTGATCTTATCCCACCAGGAAACGAGACGGTACTCGGTGGTGCCGAGGGGCACGAGGAGGTAGATCTTTTCCAAGCCGGGGGTCTTCTTGATGGTCTTGGCACGTTCGGCGACGAAGTCTTCGAATTCTTTCTCGCGTCCCGGCGCGACCTTGAATTTCATGATGATGACGGTCGTCATGGGATTCCTTCTTACTCGTATTTCGGGTTCTTCAGGGTCTTCCCGTGGCTGACCTTGTCCGCCCACAGTGCGAGCGCGTAGAGGAGGCTGCTGAGGCGGTTGAGGTAGCGGATCGCCTCGGGGTTGAGGGGATCGCGTTCGCTCAAGGCGACCGCATCGCGTTCGGCGCGACGGCACACGGTGCGTGCGACATGTAGACGCGCGCCTTCTTCTGTCTCGCCGGGCAACACGAACCCGCCGGGGGGTCCGACGCGGTTGTAGAAGATGTCGGAGTCCGACTCCAAGCGCAGCACGTGCGCGGCGGTGAGACGTTTGGCGATTTTGGTGCTCGAAAGCGGCGTGGCGAAGTCGGCTCCGCACGTGAACAATTCGTTCTGGACGCGTTCGATGATACCCTTGGCGTCCTTATCCTCGATGGCGACGCGGCACAGCGAAAGAAGGGAGTTGAGTTCATCGACGGTCCCGTACACGCCGACGCGGGCGTCCGATTTGGGGACGCGGGTACCGTCGAAGAGGCTGGTGCGTCCGGTGTCGCCGCCGCGCGTGTAGATTTTCATCCGCCCGAGCCATCGGCGGCATCCGTTAAGGGTTTCGCCATCGGTCACCTTCCCACACGAAACCCTTATTCGGGGACCCCTAGTGGACGATTCAACGGAGAGCTTCCCTTTGCCCGAAACCAAGATCGCCAAGGCCATCGAACGGCCCAGCCTCAAAGCATTGCACGTCACCCTCGAGAACAAGCCCGGCACCCTTGCCCAGGTCACCCGTGCGCTCGCGGACAACAACATCAACATCGAAGCCGTCGAAGCCGAGGTCCTCGGCAAGAGCGCGTTCTTCCGGTTCTTCACCGAGACCCCCGCCGAAGCGGAGCGCGTCGTCCGTGCGTTGAAATTCGTCACGATCGGGATGGACGTCGTCGAGGTCATCGTCCCGAACCAACCCGGCGAACTTGCGCGCATCTGCGAACTGTTGAGCAAAGCCGGCATCAACATCGAGAGCCTCTTTGGTAGCAGCGGAACCGTCACGAAGCAACAGGCCCGGTTCTACTTGCGCGTCGATAAACCGCAAGAAGCCACGAAGGTCCTCACGGCCGCCAAGTTCACGGTCCGACGCACGTTGCGATAAGGGAACCCTGCCGTCGGGCCGCGGTGAGGCCCAAAGCGTTTTAGCGCAACGCCCTCGTGCCGCGGTTGTTGCCATCCGCGATCTTCACGCAAGCCTTGGTGAAGCACTACGGGGACGTGAAGGCCGTCGACTCGGTCGATCTCAACGTCGAACGCGGCGAACTGTACGGGTTCCTGGGACCCAATGGGGCCGGCAAGACGACGACCATTTCCATCCTGGCGACGCTTCTCAAACCCACGAGCGGCCGCGCGGAAGTGGCCGGCATCGACGTCGTGCGCAAACCCGGCGAGGTCCGACGCAAGATCGGAATCGTGTTCCAAGACCCCAGCCTCGATGAGGAGCTCACGGCCCGTGAGAACATGGTGTTCCATGCGCGGCTCTACAAGGTGCCGAAGGCGAACCGCGACCGACGCATCGATGAGCTCCTGTCGATGGTGGAATTGTCGGATCGCGCGAAGGACCGCGTCAAGGAATTCTCGGGCGGCATGCGTCGACGGTTGGAACTGGCGCGGGGCTTACTGCATGAGCCCGAGGTCTTGTTCCTCGATGAGCCCACGTTGGGTTTGGACCCGCAAACGCGCACGCACTTGTGGGATTACATCCGTCGACTCAACCGCGAACGTGGCGTCACTATGATGCTGACGACGCATTACATGGACGAGGCCGACATGCTGTGCCACCGGATCGGCATCATCGACCGCGGCAAGATCGTCATCGAAGGCACGCCGGCGGAGCTCAAGTCCGCGATCGGCGGCGACGTGATCTACGTCAGCGTGTCAGGAACGAATGGCGCCGACTTCCAAACCGTGGCTCGAGCAGTCCCGGAAGTGCGGCGCGTCTCGGCGGCTCCCGATGGTCTCCAACTCGAGGTCACGAGTGGCGAGCACGCCATTCCCAAGATCCTTGACGCGTTGCGCGCAGGCGGAGGCACGGTCGCGAGCATCAGTCTGAAGAAACCGTCGCTCAACGACGTGTTCATCAAGCACACCGGACACGGGATCCGCGACGAAGAGATGGATCACCAGGGACGGATGCGGTACTTCATGCGCGGACGGAGGCACCACCGATGAGCCTGCTCGCCGACACGATCACGGTGTGGAACCGCGACATGTTGCGGTTTGCACGAAAACCGGCGCGGGTCGCGATGAGTCTCGTCACGCCGCTCATCTGGATGGGGATGTTCGGCTACGGGTTGCAGCGTTCGACCCAGATCAGTCTCCCGCCTGGGTACGATTCGTATCTCGATTTTTCGGCGCCCGGCATCATTGCGATGGGCATGTTGTTCACGAGCATCTTCAGCGGCATGAGCATCCTGTTCGAGCGGCAATTCGGGTTCCTCAAGGAGATCCTCGTCGCTCCCGTCAAGCGGATCTCGTTCGTCATGGGCAAGGCGCTCGGAGGGATGACGACTGCGTTGATCCAAGGCATCGTCCTCTTGGTCATCTCAGTGTTCGTGTTTGGGTTGCGGTTCACGCAGGAACTCGGCATCGTGCCGGGGTTCTTGTTGGCGGTGGTGATCATGGCGATGATCGGGGTGTCGATCGTCAACCTCGGCATCGCCATCGCGGCGAAGGTGGAGAGCCATGAGGTGTTCATGGTGCTCACGAATTTCCTCGTGATGCCGATGTTCTTCCTCAGCGGCGCCCTCTACCCGACGAAGACGTTGCCGTATTGGTTGCAGATCATCATCGCGTTCAACCCGATGCGTTACGGCGTCGACGGGTTGCGTTGGGCGATCAAAGGCGGCACCGTGAGCGAATTGCCGTTTTTGGTCGATGTTGGCGCGTTGTTGCTGTTTACGCTTATCACGTCGTTCCTGGCGGCGCATTTGTTCGAAAAATCGTGATTCGACTCTCGTTCGATTACCAGGGCAGCCACGTCTGACAAGCCTTTTCAACGAACAAGACGGGGTTCATTCCACTCGAAAAGGAGTGAATGCTAAAAATGTCAATGAACGAACCCCGGCGACGCATGCCGCGGCCGGTGATACCGGCCCTGGTTCTGGGACTCACGATCCTAGTTTTCGCAAGCGGCAGCGCGTTCGGCCAAAGCCCAACAGCGACCGCCTCTGGCAGTGCCGGAACCACGGCGGCAAGCGGTAGCGCGAGCGCAGGCACCACGAGTGCAAACTATTCTTCGGCGGCGCCCACGACGGAATCCGATCCGTTCGACGATGGCGCCTGCGTGAGTGCAGGCGGCGGCGCTGGTGGCGGCGGTGGCGGCAACATGACCACGTCGTCCGAACCGGCATCGACGACCAACGCGAGCGGCAACGCGACTGGCTCGACGTCGCCCACTTCGAGCTCACCTTCGGGAGGCGGATTCCCACCGAATCCGATGACGATCATCTTCCCGACGAGTTCGTCCCCGAGCCCGACAACTACGTCCGCGGGTGCCAACAGCACCAACACGACGAGCCCGACCTCGGGCGGCGGTGGCAACTCCACGGCCGGCGCGAGCGGAACGGCCGGAGCGAGCCCCTGTCCGAGCGACACGGACGACGGCAGCATGACCGACGACGCCGGGACCGACGACGGCGAAGGCCGCGGCGTGCCCAACATCGGCTTGCCGATGCTCGTGATCGGTCTTGCGGGTCTCCTCGTGCTCACGCGGGCACGTCAAGACGAAGATGAAGAATAGGATCGCAAAGGGCTGGTGCCGGACAAGCCGGCGCCGCCTTCCCTCCTTCTCTTCCCATGCTCTTCCCCGGCTTCCCTTTTTTACGATTCCCTGAACGACAACACTTCGTGGTGCGCACTGACGCTCAGTCCCGGCTCGGGTCCGCCCCCGATCACGTGGATTCCATCGGCGAGAGCCGCGGCGCAGAGTCCGTGCCGCGCATGCGGCGTCATGGGCCACGTGGACCAAATGCCGGTCGTGACATTGAAGGATTCTGTTTCATCGAAGGTGCCCTCGGTTCCTTCGCCGCCGAACACGAACACGGAATCGTTCCACGTGGCGGCCGCGATGCCCCCGCGCGGGGTCGGCATGTCGGCGGCCTTCGTCCATGATGTGGCGTCGGCGGCGAGTGTTTCGGTGGTGCCGAAATTGGACAGGGACATCCGGCGGCCACCCACCGCGACGACGGTGTCGGCGGCCGTTGCGCCCGCGAGGTGCTCGCGGGTTGCGGAGAGCGTGGGTCCGGTCCGGAAGGTGCGCGTGGAGAAGTCGTAGATGTCGACGCTGTTGTAGGTCTCGGCTCCGGGTTGTTGTGGGGCTCCGCCGATGAGGTACACTTTATCGTCCAAGGCGGCCGTGGCGTGGGCTCCGCGAAGCCGCGGCAGTGTGGTGGATAGGGTCCATTCGTTTGTGCCGGGCGTGTAGTGCCAGACGGCATTGGTGCCGGCGAAGGGGAAGCTGCCGGTGTACCCGCCGAACACGTAGATGCCGTCGTCTCGTGCGACGAGGCCGGTGTGGTGGATGGCGACGGGGAACGAGGCGAGGGCCGTCCACGTGTCCGTGTCGGCGGTGTATTTGTGGAAAAAGTTGGTGGCGGTGTTGGTCTGGTCGAAGCCGCCGAGCACGTAGATGGTTTGGTCATGTGCGACGCACGTGACTTCGGTGCGTGGGATGGGCATGTCTTTGCGCGCGGACCACACCGCGTCGGCTTGTTCGGGTGTGACGGGAGAATCCGTGGGCGACCGGTCGCTCGGCGAGGAGAGACACGCGGAGAGGAGAAGAGGGAAAAGAAGCGCCGGCCCGATCCGCACAGGTGCGGTGGAGCGAGGCCGGCGGCTTGATGGTTTCTACGCGCGTCGGCGGCCAAGGCACACGGCTGCGAGGGCCGCGATCACGATGACGCCGAGGCCGGCCC
>CAYOZB010000099.1:0-11660 GCA_964408365.1 uncultured Halobacteriales archaeon
GCGTCGAGCACGTAGAGGCCGGAGGTGATGTCGGACACGAACACGACGCCTTTTCCAGGGATGACGTCCCACGCGTTGGGCGCGGTGGGGCCGGCCCAGACTTCGGGTAGGCCGGGGCCCACGTTTCCGGTCTCGACGGTGGAGAAGTATCCTCGGATGCGGGGAGCCCGCAACGCGTCCGGGGTGGAGACGTCGAGTGCCCAGACGCCGCCATGGTAGTGTGCGACGTAGGCGGTCCCGTCGAGGAGGTTCACGTTGTGAAGGCTCCACATGACGCCACGGTAATTCTCGAGGTCGCCGGGGAGGCTCCACGTGCCGAGCAGCGTCATCTTGGAAAGATCCTGCGCGTCGACCACGTAGAGCGTGTTGTTCTCTATTTGTTCCGGCGTGATGACCAGGGTCCTTCGGCCGTCGACGCGTTGCACCATCACCGTGTGGGTGTTGTGGACGGACGCGTCGAAGCCCGCTGCAACAAGGCTCCAAGAGCCGAGGTGTCGGGGCGACGCGGGATCCTTGAGGCTCGCGGCGGCCACGCCGAACCCGTACGCGGCGAACATGATCGGTCCTTCGTCCGGATCGTCGATGATCGTGATGTCGTGAGCCGAGAACGAGCCTGCGCCACTCACTGGTGCGGCCTCGATCACTTCCGGCGGGCTGTAATCCGCCACGTGGACCAACCGTCCCACCATGGGGTCGTAGCGGCCGATCCACACGGGCTCGGTGGTGGTCCCTTGGGCGTTGGCTGCGTAGAATTTGAAGTACGCTGGGGTCGTGACGACGACGTACGTGGCACCGTCGATCACGTGCACGTCGACCATGTGCACGCCTTCCAGGCCGATGGGTTCGAACCAACGCGCAACGGGCGCGCGTGGGTCCGAGATGTCGTACACCTGGACGCCTTGCGAGCGCGCGAGCCCGGATGCGCTCGTGGGATCCTGTTGGAGTCCAGCTTTTCCAACAAGCGGCGCCCAGTTGCTGACCGCGACGAACGCGGTCTTGGCGTCTGGTGAGAGTTTGACGTCCGTCGCGACGGCGCGGCCGAACGTCGTCGTCGACAGGAGTCGAGGCGATGTCGGCGTCTGGATGTCGACGAGGGCGAACCCGCCGTCGGGCTCCATGATGGCTTGGATCAAGATGTCGTCCATGACATCGATCTCGCCGAACGAGCACGGGGCGGACGCGGCGCAAATCGGGAGGTACGCGGCAAGGGAAAAGCCCAAGGCGCCCTCGTGGAGGGACGCGTCGTTATGGTCGTGGTCGAGTTCGAGGAAGCTCGGAATGCCATCGTCGATCGGGGCGTCCGGCGGGATGGGGTCGGCGGATGGGGCGCCGAGGCAGCCCGCCACCAACAGGACGGCGACGGGCAACCAAAGCGAATGGGACACGTCGCTTCCAGGACCGACCACGCTTTTCTAGTTCGGCTCTGGGTCCAAGGCCTTTCTCCCGGAATCGTCTCGATCAGCTGCCGATCCAGCCGCGGGCGCGTTGGAACTTGACGTCGCCCGACGGGGTCCACGTGCAGATCCCGCCTTCCTCGTAACCGTTCGCGTCGCGGACGGGGTTCTGCCATAACCGGAAGGTGGGATATCGCTCGTTGAACAAGATCGCAGAATCGTAGTACGTCACAATCCAGGTGCCGTTCTCGAATTCTTCTCCGCCAATGTCCGCCTCGGTATGGTCGCCGATTGTTTCGCGCGTCGTGACGCCATCTTGGGACGTTACGTGGGCCGCGCGCGTGACGGGGATTCCCCACAAATACCAGCGCCAGGGAACGTAGCCGACCGTCTGCTCGCACGCTGAGCGCACATGGGGTGGCGCTCCATACGCCGAGTCTTCGAAAAACACTGAGGGCCCGATCCTTCCTTTCCAGCCGGTGGAGTGGACCTCGACGCCGGTCTCGTTTCGCAAGGACACAATCCACATCCAGTCGACGGGACCCGGCGTGACGTCCTCTTCGCCCGTCAAGTCTCGGGGATACGAATAGGCGCGGACCGAACCTGCCAGGAAAAGGACGACCACCATCAAGGCAAACACCCGTTTGACAACTTGGTCCGTGGCTTTGCCGCGGTAGATCATGATCCAGCCAAACAGGCTCAGCGGCAACAGGTAGGGAATCCCGAAGAAGAACCAGTCCGTGGTGAACCGTCCGTCGAAGAACGGCCAGAGGAGGGGGATGCCGGTGATGGTGAGTCCGTCAAGCAGAAGGTGCGACCAGGCGCCGATCCAGAGTGGGATGAATGCCCCGCGGGTGAACCAGATGTTCTCGAACCGTCGGAAACGTCCGGCGATTTTTCGGTGCGCGAGGAAAAACAGGAGGACTGTGGCGAGCAGTGGAGCTCCCCAGATGGTGTGGCTGAAGCCGCGATGCACGAGGGGGTACGCGTGTTCGTGGGAATGGGAGAGCCAGGCCCAGACGGCGTCCATGTCCGGCGCGATTCCGCCGATTGCGGCGGCGATGCGTTCCACACGTGGTCGTCGGGCGAGGGTGAAGGCGGCGTACGGGACGAACCCGTGCGTCAACGTATCCAAGGAACCGCGAAAAGGCGCGCGTCCGAGATGAACATACCGTCCGGTCGAGAAAAACGGTCGGCCCCATAACCTGGAAGGCCTTTGTGGAAGGGAATGACAGTTCCGCGGCCGTCGATCGCTTTCGGGGGGACGCCCGACTGCTCCGGCCGAGGAACGAACCTAGATGGGGGGCCGGTCGCTAATATGCTTTTTGGAACCTGTCCACGGTGCAATTCGGACTTTACGATACTCTCCGGAGAAGGGCCCGCACCGGAGCAGCGCAAAGTCCACGAACTTTCAAGGGCAACGCGACGAGCTCGTACGGGCCGGGTTCGGCGCCGGAAAGGTCGAGGTTTTCGAGGACATGGGAGCCGGCGCCGAACAACGCCTTGTGCGCCGGGAGGCCTTTCGATTCGACCGCGTCCATGCTGGGCGCGTCCGTGCCGACCAACCGCACCTTCGATTTGGCAAGGCGCATCGCAAGATCGGGGGACAGGCCTTTGAACGGGTCCGGAAACTTGTCGCCGTGTGGTTTCGTCCGGGTCTTGAACAGGACCCGCGGACTCTGGATCGTGTCAACGAGTGATGCGGGCAACGCGTTGCCTTTCACATTCGTCGCGTCCACGACGACGCAGGGTCCGATGTAGGCGTCCGGATCGAGGGACTCGGAGGCCGCTCCGTCTTCGAGCACATGGATCGGCGCGTCCGAATGCGTTCCGTTGTGGGGGCTGGACGAGAATTGCGACAGGTTGACGGCCCATTGTCCGTCGCCGATCCGCCCGGTCCACTCCATGTGGTACGGCGTGTCGCCCGGGAACGTGCCTGCAGGGGCGCCGAATTCCATCGTGATGTCGATCCATGGCGTGGGCTTGGCAGGCATTTGCGCGGTTCCCGAGCGGTTCGTGGAAGAAACGGGTAACGGTACGGCTTTAGCTCGAGCGCGGGCTTCCGCGTCGGCATGAAGGGCTCCCCGATGAACGAAAAACTCTACGAGTACGTCATCGACCTCTTCGCATCGGACGAGCGGAAACTCCTCAAGAAGATGGCCGAGCACGGCGAGCAAGCGGGGCTGCCGATGATCATGATCTCCGAGGATCAGGCACGGTTCCTCAAGATCCTCCTCCCGGCGATCGGCGCGAAGCACGCGCTCGACGTGGGGACGCTGTTCGGTTTTAGTGCCGCCGTGATGGCGAAGGCGATGGGACCCGCGGGGCACGTCGTGTCGTTGGAACTGGAACCGGACACGGCGGATGTCGCCCGACGAAACCTCGAGCGACTCGGTCTTGCCGACCACGTCGAGATCCAGGTGGGTGAAGCGCTCAAACACATGAAACAAATGGACTCCCATGCATTCGACTTTGTCCTCCTCGACGCCGACAAGGGCGGCTACATCGACTATTTCCGGGAATCCTTGCGCCTCGTGCGCCCCGGCGGACTCATCGCAGCGGACAACACGCTCGCGTGGGGACGCGTCGCCGACAAGCCCGCCAAGAAGGCACGCGCCGAGGACGTGCGCGCGATCCAACGGTTCAACAAACACGTTGCCGCCAACCGCAAGGTCGAAGCGTGCCTCCTGCCGATCGGCGACGGACTCTTGGTGGCCCGCGTCAAGGATTAATCCGACCTCCTCCCTCCCGCGAACCGTTGTACCCGTACCTGCGATGGTTGAGCGTCGTCTTCCGACGACGGAAGCATCGCGGCATCGATCTCCTGTTCGAGGAGAGCCGACTCCGGTTCCACACGTGGCCGGGGGACCTCGATTTTTTCGGACACATGAACAACGGACGCTACCTCACCCTCATGGATTCCGGTCGATGGGACCTCATCTCCCAGATCGGGCTCTTGACGCACATGCGCAAGAACCGTTGGATCACCGTGCTCGGCGGCGCCACGATCCAGTTCAAGCGACCCCTGCGGCCCTTCCAACGGTTCGACCTTGTGACCCGCATCGTGGGTTGGGACGCGAAATGGTTCTACGTGGAGCAACGTTTCGAAAGCGAAGGCAAACTCGTCGCCGATGCGTTGGTGCGCGGCATCTTCCGCGCGCCCGGCAAGAGCATCCCATCCGTTGACGTGCTCGCGGCGCTCGGACATGCTGCGCCTTCGCCGACGTTGCCTCCCCATGTCGTGACGTGGTCGCGGCTCCAGGAGACTACGCCCCCTGCCCCCCAACCTGTTTAAGCCGGACCCGGGTTGCGAGCGGCCCGTGGACCCGTACTCGTTGCGCTCCGAGTTCCCGATCCTTTCCCAACAGACCTACCTCAACAACTGCAGCTTAGGCGCGTTGGGGAAACGGACCGAAGCGCGGATCTCCGAGTACCTTCGCGAATGGCGCACCGGCGGCGCACCCTCCTGGTACCAGACTTGGTGGGCGCGATTGGAAGAGACGCGCCAGGCCTTCGCGTCCATCATCAACGCGCGACCCGACGAAGTCGCCATCCTTCCGAGCGTCAGCGCCGCGTTGAGTGTCATCTCGAGCGCGATCTACGATCCAGAGAACCCGGAAGTCGTCACGTCGAAGCTCGACTTCCCGACGATTCCCTACCAGTGGATGGTCAAGACCAACGTCGACCTCAAAATGGTCGGCACGAAGGACGCCGTCTCGGTGCCGATCGATCAGTTCCAGGACGCCATGACGAGCCGCACGGGCGTGCTCGTGACGAGCCACGTGCTCTACACGACGGGGCAGATCCAGGACGCCAAGAAACTCTCGGCGATCGCCAAGAAAGCAGGAGCCGTCTCCATCATCGACGGCTACCAATCCGCCGGACAACTGCCCCTCGATGTACATGCGATGGGTTGCGACGTGTTCATCGCAGGCGGATTGAAATGGCTCCTCGGCGGCCCCGGCTGCGCCCTTCTGTACGTCAAGCGAAGCCGCATCGCCGAGTGGCGGCCGCAGATCACGAGTTGGTTCGCGAACGAACACATGTTCGAGTTCGACACGGAGAAATTCGATTTCCGACGCACCGCCGCCCGGTTCGAACTCGGCACCCCCGCCTTGGGATCCGTCTTTGCGACATTGGGAGGCATGGAGACCGTGCTCGCCGCGGGAGTCGCCGGGATCCGACGACGACAGAACAAGCTCATCACGGACCTTTACGAGAAACTGGTCGACGCCAAGTTCAAGATCGCGTCGCCCGAACTCGAGGCCGACCGCGCGGGGATCCTCATGGTGCGCGATGAGGACGCCGCCAAGACCGTGACGCGGTTGGCGAAGAAGAAGATCGCCGTCGATTATCGACGCGGCAAAGTGCGGATCTCTCCGTATTTCTACAACAACGAGGCGGAGAACGACAAAGTCGTCGCCGCGCTGAGATCGTTCCGCAAGGCCTGAGGAGCGTGGACCTGATGGAAGCTTCAGGCGTCGGGGACGAAGGTCCAATTGTCGGGCGCTTCGCCGTTGTAGAAGTCGGTGCGGTAGAGGTTGAAGTCTTGCTGGAACGTCGCGCCCTCTGAGTCGGGGTACAGGATGAAGTTGAAGTCGCTCGCGTAATCGGCGTACGCCTTGCGTAGCTCCTCTTCGCTGGCGCGCACGTAGATCGGGGAGCCCTTGTTGCCTTGGTCGATGTAGCTTCGCTCGAGACCGTCGAGCGACGTGAACAGCCCGTAGGTGAGCGCCTGGCCGGTCGCCGTGGCGGTCGGTTGCCACACCACTTCGACGATGACGGTGTTGGGGTAGGCATCCTCGTCGTAGGTCCAGTTGATCCCTTGCGCGTTGCCGGACGGGTCGGGTTGGCCCGTGAGGCTGAAGAGAAGGAACACGGCGCAAGGGCTGACGCCGCCAAGGCCGCATGCGACGCGTCCGCGGTGCACGAACGTCTCGTGGTACGGTTCGACGACGGCGATGGGAAGGAGTTGGATGCCGTGTTGCGAGATGGTTCCTTCCGCGATCTCGATCTTCTTGGCGACGCTTTCGTACCCGAGTTTGGAGGCGACAAGTGTGTAGGTGCCGGGGGGCGTTTCTCGGAACGCGTAGCGGCCGGCGTCGTCGCTCTTGACGCTTAGGGAAAGTTCGAGGAGCGCGACTTCCGTGCCGGGCAGAGGAAGCGCTTCGTCGCTTGTGACCGTGCCTTCGACGCCGGTCTCGTTTCCGGCGCAGAGGTCACCGTCGCAGTGGACTTCGCCGATGGGTGCAGACGAGCTTGGCCCGGGCGGTGTGTCGTTGGCTTTTCCAGCGCAACCAGCGAGGACTAGGGTGATGAGGATCAGGAGGGTTCCGAGGCGGGGTCCGGCGGTCATGCGCACCAAAACCTCAGACGAAGTCCCATATGGACATTTTGGTCCCCCGAAGAACCGGCCGGGGGACCAAAGGTATTTCATCGAGGCGCCCTGATTGCGCCATTAGACCCGCGGAGCCCGTTTGTAGGCTCTGTGTGGCTACACCGCCCCGGTCGCTTTCGGCGACTGGGGACTGGCCGCGTCGAAAGGCATGGCTCGTGTTTCGGTACCTTCGGGTGCCAGGTGCGGGGGCTTCGGCCCCTTCCCTTTCATTCCTTGCTCTACTGGGTGGGCGGGTTCTGGGCGGCGACCGCCTTCATGGCGCCCGCGAGTTGCTCCAGGTCGGCGGGTGCACCCGAGATGTTGTACCCCGCGTCGACGTAGAGGATGTGCCCGGTGACTCCGCTGGCGAGGTCACTCAATAGGAAGCATCCTGCCTTCGCAACGTCGTCTTGCGTGACGTTCTTTCGAAGCGGCGTGTTCTGGCGCATCCATTCGAGGATGTTGTCGAACCCCGGGACGCCCGAAGCGGCGAGGGTCTTGATGGGACCAGCGCTGATCGCGTTCACGCGGTGACCCGCCGGACCGATGGCCATCGCCAATTCGCGCACCAAGCTCTCGAGGGCGGCCTTGGCGGTTCCCATGACGCGGTAGCCGGGGACGACGCGTTCGGATCCCAAGTAGGTCAAGGTGAGGATGCTGGAGCCTTTGTTCAACACCGGCATCGAGTAGTGCGTCAACCGCACGAGGGAATACGCGGACACGTTGAGCGCGGTTGCGAAGTCTTCCGCCGAGGTGAAGAGGATCGGGCGGCTGAGCGCGGTGGCCGGAGCGAAGGCGATCGCATGGACGAGGATGTCGTATTTTCCGTGGACGGTGGAGAAGAATTTCTTGACGTCTTCTTCGACGGTCACATCACATTCGTGCCAGGCTTCGATCCACGGCTTCTCTTTGACGAGCATCATGAGCCGCGACAGGAACCGTTTCTGGTAGCCGAGGGTGATCTTGACGCCCTGCTCCGCGAGCCGTTGCGCGAGGGCCCAGGCGATGCTGTCTTCCGAGGCGACGCCGAACACGAGTGCGCGCTTGCCATTCAAGCTCAACATGGATTCCCAAGCTCCGAAACTACCAGGCGGGAAGAGGCCGCTCCTTCTTTCGGCTTTCGGGGCGGCTCTCTGTGACTCACCGGGCCTTTCCGTCATCTTGAAGTGGGTGACCCAACTCGGCCGGAGCGCCGTGAAATCGAGTCCTGTGACCGCGACCGTCCGTCCGACAACGCCCGCTTCGCGGACCGTTGCGGCTCCGGCACCTGCGGCGACCGGCCCGGCCATCATTGTCGAGAACCTCGAAAAGACGTACTCGAACGGCACGAAGGCCGTGCGCGGCATTTCGTTCCAGGTCAAGCAGGGCGAGATCTTCGGCATCCTCGGGCCGAATGGCGCGGGAAAGTCCACGGCGATCGGAGTCCTGGGGACCCTGGTCGTCCCGACGGGCGGACGTGCTTTCGTCAATGGCATCGACGTGACCAAGGAGCGCAACGAGATCCGCAAAATGATCGGGTTCGCGATGCAGGAAGCAGGCGTCGACGACTTGGCGACCGGCCGCGAGTTCCTCATGCTCCAAGGTCGGCTCTACGGAGTGCCGAAAGCGATCATCAAGAAACGCACCGACCAGCTTCTCCAGCTCTTCGAACTCACGGACGCCGCAGACAAACGCATCAAAGCGTATTCGGGCGGCATGAAGCGACGCATCGACCTCGCCTCAGCGCTCATCCATTTCCCCAAGGTCCTGTTCCTCGACGAACCCACGGAAGGCTTGGATCCGCGAAGCCGCATGACCATGTGGAACACCCTCAAACGGCTCCGACAACAACTCGGCACCACGATCCTCCTCAGTACGCACTACATGGAAGAAGCGGACCGCTTGTGCGACCGGATCGCCATCATCGACCAGGGAAAGATCGTCGTCATCGGCACGTCCGGCGAGCTCAAGGCGAGCGTCGGCGGCCAGAGCGTCGTGCTCGAGTACGGTCCCGCGGACGCCGACAAGGTCGCGAAGGCAGAGGATGCAGTCAACCGCGGCCGGCTCGCGACGCGCACGCAACGAAGCGGCAACACGCTCAACTGCTACGTCCCAAACGGCGCCGAGGCCGCGCCGCGCATCCTGCGCGCGCTCGACACTGCGCAAGCATCGCCCGCGTCGTTGCGGATCCAACAACCGACCCTCGATGATGTGTACCTCAAGTACACGGGACGAAAAATCGAAGACGCGGAAGCCAAAACACCCGACGGAGGCAAACAGTAATGGCGCTCTGGAAACCCACGTGGCTTCTCCTCGTGCGCGCGCTCATCCAGTTCCCGCGGTTGCCCGCGGTGCTTGCGTTCAGCATGGTCCCGCCGCTTGTGCAGTTCTTGCTGTTCGGATCCATTTTCGAGGCGCTCCCGCAACAGATCAAACGCGGCGGCGGCACGTTCCCCACGGACAATTATTACGAGTACGTGGCGCCCGCCATCGTGTTCTTCGTCTGCGTGCTCGGAATCGCCAACGCGGGCGTGTCGATCGTGAACGATTTCCAGAACGGCTACTTCAACAAGATCCTGCTCGCGCCGATCAGCATGTGGTCCATTTTGTTGGCGCGACTCTTCGGCGACGGGTTCCGGGTCTTCGTGCAAGCCGGTTTGATGCTCGCGTTGAGCCTCCTCTTCAGCGCGGAGGTCGAGACCGGGTTCCTCGGCGCCCTCCTAATGCTGACGTTAGCCGTTTTGTTCTCGATCTTCAGTGTCGGCGTGTTGGTCGTCAACGTCGCGATCAAGACGAAGGACGCGCAAGCCGTGCAGGCGATCTTCCCGATCTTCTTCATCCTCATCTTCCTCACGACGAGCTTCATGCCGAAGGAAGCCATCGGCAGCGACATCGTGAAGACCATCATCAGCGGCAATCCCGCGGAGTACATCATCATCGCCCTTCATGGGCTCATGTTCACCGGATTCGACTGGGGGGACATCGGGATCGCGTTCGCCGTGATCGGCGGCTTCATGGTGTTCGGCACGATCCTGACGATGGCGACGTTCCGCAGCGTCTACCGTTGAAGGAACCGCACACGCAGATCCTTCGCTTCTGCTTGTTGCATGAGGGCGATGAGGGACTCGAAGTCGATGCGGAAATATTCGTGGTACGGCACGGACCGGATGCGGAACTCGCGCGAACCGACACGTACGGGCCCGGTCTCGGGAACACTGCTCTGGTCGGGTTCCGGCGAGATGGTGCGCAGGAAGGGCCCGGTCCATCCGCCGACGAGAGCGTATTCGGCGCCGGCTTCCTCAAAAAAATTCACGGCGGCCCATTCTTCTTTTCCGGCCGGCGTCACGAGGCGGAACTTGGCGTCGTAGGTCTTGGATCGTTCCAGGATCGTTTCGTACACGCGGCGCACGCGTTTGGGTTCAAGCGCATACGCTTCGCCACCGGACCCAGAAGCGTTGTCGATCTTGCGGATGAGTTCGAGGTCATCGTAGAACGTTTCTTCGCGAAGAAGGCCGCGTGTGTCGTGGACGACGTCCCAGAGGAACTGTCGTTGCGGTTTCCAGGCCGGATCGGGCCCGGTGACGTTGCCGCGGGCGTCCTCAAGACGCGCCCAGAATTCTTTCGCCAAGGTTTCGGGCCGAAGCCGGTGCTGGGCTTAAGTCTGGCGTCGGCGCGCGATCACGGCGACGCCCAGCGCGAGGATGCCGACGATGAGAGGCAGAGGGGATTCTCCTTTGACTTCGGGGGTCTCTGCGTCGGAGACCATTCTGGAGAACGGTACGTTGGGGAGTTCGACGCCTTCGGCGACCTTCAAGGCGACGACGGGGGCTTTGCCGACTTCCTCGAAGTAGTATCGGGGCGTGGCGTCGGCGTGCACGGTTTCGACGTCCATCACCAGCGTGTAGTCGCCTGCGTCGGGGAACGTGATGGTGGCGCCGAACTTTCCGTCGCCGTGGGTGTGGAGTTTGTTGATGAGGATGGGGACACCCGTGCGGTCGCCGCGGAGCACTTGGAGTTCGATCTCGGAGTGCGCGTGCGGAGTGCCGGCGAGGCTCGCTGCCATGAATTCGATCTTCTGCGGGACGCCGGCCTTGATGGTGTCCAACCCGGTGGCGGTGACGATGGTGATGCCTGCGCCGGGGGGCGCGTTGGCGCCGGCGGGGACGACCGTGAATTGGATGCTCTTCGTTTCCTTCCAGTCGCCCTTCGAGGCGGTGACTTCGTACGTGTACGTGCCCGGGGTGCCTTCTTGGTCGACGACCTCGAGGTGTCCGTCGTATTCGTGCAAGGCTGTGCTGGTGAACCGTTCGACGCCGGTGGCGCTCGTGATCTTGGCTTCGAAGTTGACGTGCGGCACGAGGGCTTTGGCGGTGGTGTCGAAGATGAGGGCGTTGAGGCGGACATTGCCGAAGGCGCCGACCGTTGCGGGTGCGCTGGCCGTGCCGGGCGGGTCGGTCGTCAACACGAGGAGATACGGGGTTTCCGCGTCGTCGGAGGTTCGCGCCACGTTTTCGGTGAGCAATGCGGTGGGCACGTTGATGGGGGGTTCGAGTGTCGCGGTGACTTCTTTGGTGTACGTGACGGGTTCGAAGGCGAGGTCGGTCTTTCCTGGGAACGCTTGGTAGCCGACGATGCGGACATTGTAGTCGCCGGCTTCGGGGAACGCGTAGTTGAGCACCATGGCTTCCTTGTGCGTGTGCACGTGGGTGCGGAACACGAGCCAGTTGTCGGCTGCGCGTCGGACTTCGAAGAGTGCGTCGCTGTGCTCGAGGAGGGTGCCGGCTTCGGTCGTGATGGAGAAGACGAACTTGGTGGGTTGGTTGACCGCGGCGCTGCCGGGGATCTCGTCGGGGTCGATCTTGGCCTTCACGAGGTTCGTCGCTTCGTGGACGACGCCGGTGAACGTGTTG
>CAYOZB010000100.1:0-11579 GCA_964408365.1 uncultured Halobacteriales archaeon
ACGAGGACGTCGCCTGAGCGCGCGACCTTCGTCTTTTGCAACGTGCGGGCAAGGTGCTCGGCGCGGGTCGCGTCCTGGTCGAACAGAAGGATCGACGAGATCTCGGGCTGGTTCGAGGCGAACTTCGCGAGGTCGTTGCCGATGGCTCCGCAACCGACGATCCCGACCCGCATCAGTCGGCGCCAAACCTAGGGGGGTTCAAAAAGGCGCTTTGGGGTTCGCCGGGTCTCGTCCGGGCCCGCTTACCCACCCCTTATACCGCCGGGGCCGGGCATCGCCACACATTCTCGACGAGAACCGCAGTGCTGGCCCGGTCCTTGCTGTGTTCTACTATCGAGGCCGTGCAAGCGCTGAGGGCCTCCAAGTGGCGGTCCCGGAGTAATCATGGAATCGCTTGGCGCCGACGGCAACCAAGGCCGCCTCAAAGGCCTCCAACTCGTAAACCCCAGATTAATGAGGAGTGGCACCTGAACGACATGCCCCGCGTCCAGCGCCACGTCAACGCCCAAATTCTACGATTGTCTTAAAGCCTGGCGGCCAAGGTCGAGAAAAAAGTGCTCTGCTTCAGCGACCGGGTTCCCGAAAGACAGGGATCGGGAAGGGGCGGGGTGGGTGGAGGTGGGTTGGGTAGGTGGCAAAAATTGGGTAATTTTTGCTGCCCCTTCCCGTCGCTGCGGTGGAAGAACACTTGGTTCCCCCGACCGAGGCGCTCCTCCGTCCGCGTGTGCATTAAACTCTTTGGTGCGTAGGTAGAATCGACTGTCCTACGTTCGTCCTTGCTCGGAGCGAAGCTCCACGAGGCGAAGCAAATCGGTTTCCGCGAGGATTCCGACGAGTCTTGTTCCAGAACGCTCGTCGACGACGAGCATGCGTGGCGTGCCGCCCTTTTGCATGCGTCGAAGAACATTCACGAGGGGTTCATCGGGACGCGCCGTGGGAATCGTCTTCGACATGCCGTCTTGCACCGTGGCTAAACGCCGCGCGTCCGGCGGGAACGCGCTCGCGTGCTCCAACGTGATCCATCCGACGAGGTCGCCGTCGTTGGTGACGGGGTAGGCGACGTGACGGTATCGGAGGACCCAGTCGTTGAGGAACTGGTCGATCGACAGGTTCGCGGGAACCGTGACGACGCCGGTCTGCATCGCGTCGCGCACGAAGAGGCCGTCCAACGCATCGAACCGTTTCGTGGTCGGGTCGCGTTGCATGTCGCTGATGCTCGTTGCTCCGCTCACGATGTACGCGACGGCACTGGCGACGAACGCCGGGATGATGTATTCAGCACTCCCAGTACCCTCCGCGACGAACGCCGTGGCGGCGATCGGGGTCTTGTACGCGGCGGCGAGGAAACTTGCCATGCCCGCGGTGACGAACAACGCGGGCAAGGACGCGGACCAACCGAAGAACGCGAGGGTGGCGTGCATGACGGCGCCGACCATTCCGCCGATCAAGAACGATTGGAAGAAAATGCCTCCCACCCCGAAGGTTCCGAGCGTGAACAGCGTCGAAGCGACCTTGAGTCCGAGGAGGATCAACAACAGTTCGAGGGTGTAGTCGCCAATGAACAAATGCCCCGCGGTGTCGTACCCGGGACCCAAGGCGAGCGGTCGTCCGAAATACTGGAGGCTGACGTAGCCCAGCGTCGCGACGAGGAGTCCACCAACGACAGCGCCGAGTTCCCACGGGACGAGTCGGTGTCGGAAGATCCCGCGCGTGAGGTGGTTCAGTTTGACGAACACCCACGCCAAGAGCCCGCAGGCCAACCCGATGAGCAGGGTCCACGGCAAGTCGCCGAGGATGAGTTCGATCCCTCCGTCGAACTGGAAGATGGGACTCGTGCCGACGATGGTGACGTACGTGAGGTAACTGCTGGCGCTTGCGAGCAAGCCGGGCACGAACGCGTTCTTCGCGACGTCGCCTTTGTACGGGAGTTCGAGTGAGAAGAGGAGCCCGGTAAACGGTGCGCGGAAGATGGCGGCGACTCCTGCCGCGGCGCCGACCAAGAGGAGCACGCGTCGGTCTTCTTCTTCGAGTCGCAGGAATTTCATCCGGCGCACCAAGTAGCTTGCGAACCAGGAGCCCGTCAAGATGGCCGCGCCTTCCAACCCGGCGCTGCCGCCCACGCCGATCGTGGCGAGGGAACCGGCGGTGCGTCGAAGGTAGGGTCGGGAGCGGATCTGCGCGCCGGGCGTGTGGTAGGCGTTGAGCACTTCCTCCGTGCCGTGGGAGTATCGTCCCGGTTGGATGCCGCGGATGAGGAGCGCGGAGGTGAGGAATCCGGCGGGCAGAAGCACGAACATGAGCCAGGGTTTTTGCACGTAGACGCCGCGGACGAATTCCCAGGTCCATTCGAAGATGACGATCTGCAACAGGGCGACGAGTGCGCCGACGACGATGCCGACGATGATCCCGATGGGGACCCAGCGCGCGAAGAAGTTGCGGACTTCCGCTGGACCGCGGTCCGCGCGGGTGGCAAACGTAGTTCGGCTCTCAGGCTCCAGCGTCGTTCCCTTCTTTTCCCCCTACGACGCGGCCTCTTCGAGCCGTTGAAGCACGAATGCCTTGTCGAGGCTGGAAAGGAAGTGCCCGGCCCGGGGGCCGCGGGGCTTGCCGAGGAACGCCTTGTACACGGCGGCGAACGCCTCGCCGGGCTTGAGTCCGCTTAATTTGGCGGTCTCGTGGAGCGTGTTGTGGATCAGGTCCGCCCGCCATTCGAGCGTTGCGACCTTTTGTCGGAAGTCGCGAAGCAGCGCAGTTTCTTGCGGGGTGAACTCCACGTTCGGGAGTTTTTCCTGGAGTTGGACTTTGACGTCCTCGGGCGCGAACCGCTGCACCCAGTAACGGACATGCTCGAGCCGATGCTCGAGCCGCTCCCGGTCTTCGCCGCTGGGGTCGATGACAAGGTCGCCGGTGCGTCGAAGGACGCGGATGGCATCGTCAGTGGTCTTCGCGATCTGGGCGACCGTCACCAAGTGTCGGTACGGCACATGAAGGGGCACGGACGTGGGGGTCTTGCGTGGGTTCGCGAGTTGGTACGTGCGCAACGCGTCGTTCATGCCCGCCCGCGCTTCCTGCGCGCCCAAGGCGGTCTTTTCCCATTCTTCGAATTCTTCCACGAGCGTCAGGATGCCGAGCCCGGGATCGAATTCGATGTGACGGTTCGGCTGGCTCTTGGAGATAAGGAAACGCAACACTTCGGGCGGCGTCATCCGAAGCATCTCCTCCGCGGAGATGGCCGTGCCCGTGGAGCTGTGCATCGCTCCCACGCCTTTGACCATCACGAACTCATACACGGTCCGCTGGGGCGGCTCGTAGCCGTACACTTCCTTGGCGATACGGATCCCGGTGTCCCAGCTGGAACCGGCGGCGGCGTGGTCTTTGCCCATCGCTTCGAATGTGACTCCCAAGAATCTCCAACGGGCAGGCCAATCGACGCGCCAGGGCAGTTTACCGGCGCCAGGCTTGGATACGTCGACGCGACCTTTGTGACCGCAGGTGCACGCGTATTCCACGTTCGTGCCGTCCACGCGTAGAGGGCGTGTGTTGGGGAGTTTCTTGCATGTTTCGCACTGGATGTTGAACGGGATCCAATCCGCAGGCAGTTTGCGCTTGGATTCCGTCTCGATGATCTCTTTGATCTTCTCGGTGGCGCCCATCGCGTCGATGATGGCTTCCTTGTACAATCCATCGTGGTACATCTGGTAGGCGTCCATGACGCCCATCTCGACGCCCAAATGATCCAACGCGGCAAGGAACGGTTGGAGGAAATGGTCGCCGTAGTCTTTGTGCTTGCCACACGGACAGGGGATCTCGCGAAGCGGGCGGCCCACGTAGTCTTGGTACACGTTCGGATCGAGGAACGGGTACACTTTCCGCAATGGATCGTACGAGTCGGCAATGTAGATGATCTTGGCATCGGCTTTCTCCACGTCACGAAGGGAACGGAACACCATCTCCGTGGTGAGCACTTCCCGCATGTTTCCGACGTGGATGGGGCCCGACGGCGTGATGGCCGTCGCTAGCAAGTGGTGATCACCCTTTTCGGCGGTCTGACGAGCCAGGACATCTGCCCAATGCATCGGAGGGTCCGGCTTAGGGTGGAACGCACTTAAACCGTTTCCATATGAAACCGGCCCACTTCGGCTGGTTTCCGGTCGGTCTCGCACGGTTGCCAATGTTCCCCAAACTCGTTTCGTATCTGTAAGGGGCTGGCCAGAACCGATTCCAGCCACGTCTCGGCGCGCATGACAGCTTCAGAACTCATTTGCCAACTTCATGAGTCAAAAGACTTGGGCGTTCGTAAGACCCTTGAGGCGAGCCAGGCCGTTCTGTCGACGATGGGGGACGACCCCTTAGGAGGGCCTGTGAACCCCGCGCCCCAGGCGCGCTGGCACAGCGGCCGCAAGACTGTGTTGCAGGCCGGCGGCCTCTTCGGGACTGAGCCCCAGCCGACTGCGGAACGTGTCGAGAAGCAGCGCTTCCTTTCGGGTCAAGCGACCATCCATCCACGCGATCTCGAGCTGGTGCCGGTAGAGGTCGAGGCGTTCGGCCTTGGTGCGCAGCCCGATCGGCACTACGTCGGGCATGGCGGCATTTGCGATCTTGTGCCCGAACCGTTGGAGTGGGGAGAGTGCAAAGAGGAGGAGGCCGGCCGCTATGATGCCCCACAGGGCGCCGAACCGTTGCTGGAACACGCGGGCGCTCAGTTCGCTGACGACGTAGAACCCTCCGAGGATGAGGGCAGCGACCGTGCCTCGCGAAATGGTCCACTTGACGCGCACATCGAGGTCGAAGAGATGGGTCTTGAGGATGCCATACGACACCAGCGCGACGAAGAGCAACGTCACGAACGGACGGCTCAGGATGCTGAACACGTCCTTGGCGGGTCCGCCGGGCAGGGTCTGCCGTAGGACGTAGATGGTGACGAGGAGAAGGTCCCGCGTGCCGAACGCGACGACGTACGCGAGGGCGCGGTTGCGCGCGACGCTGCCCGGAGGTGCTTGGCGGTAGGCGGAGACCGCGACGAAGAGGCCGAACACGTAGATCGCGATCGAGATCCACAGGCGCCACGAGCCCCACGGACCGGACGACGAGTCCCATTCGGCGTACCACGTGGGCTCCATGCCGGCGATGAACATCTCCGGCCGCAGGAACCACAACATCGTGACGCCAGCGGCCAGGACGGGAATGAGGATCTGCGGACCCGGACGCTGGAGGGACCGAACCAACGGCGCGTCGAGCGTCGTCAGGAACCACAGGTACAGGATCGGCAGCACGAGCGTGGCGATGACCGCGACGGCCTGGAACGCGTACGAGTCGCCCCGTTCGGTCATCATGTACATGAGACCCGTGCCCGCGCCGACCGCCACGCCTTCAAAAAAGAGGACAAGTCCGAGCCGGCGGTTCTGCGGGCGCGTCGGGCCATGCAGGTAGACGAAAGCTGCCAACGTCCACGCGAACGCGCACGCTGACAGGCCCACCCACGCGAACGGGTGGTCGAACGCCCAACCCACGAGGTTCCCCTACGGGGTGTTCGTGATAATAACTGCGCCAAATCCGAACTGGGCCCACCCCGCCGTGGCGATTCATTTATAAGTCGGCGGGCATGGAAGGAGTCCTCGAGAGGCTCAGGACATGGCGAAGGAAAAGAAAGGCGAAGGATTCCAGTCTGCCGCCGGTCTCATCCGTTACTTCGATGCCGAAGAGAAGACCGCTTTCAAGATCGACCCGAAGATCGTGATCGTGCTCTGCCTGCTCCTTGCGGTCGTCGTGACGGCCGCGAAAGTCATGTGGCCGCTCTCGGCCTGAGCGGCCCATACCGATGGCGGAAAGCGCCTTCCATTTTCTCCATCCCGAACTCCAGAAACTCCTCGCGGAGCTCGAGTTCGCGGAAGCCACCGACGCGCAGAAGCGGGCGCTTCCCGCAATCGAATCCGGACGACACACCCTGCTGATTGCTCCGACTGGGTACGGCAAGACGGAAGCGGCGATGCTTCCCATACTCGACAATTTTCTTCGCGCACGCGACGCGTACGCCGCGCAGAAGAAACCGATGCCCAACGGCGTGAAGATCCTCTACATCACGCCCTTGCGTGCCCTCAACCGCGACCTGCTCAAACGTCTCAAAGACTGGTCACGACAACTCGGCTTCGAGATCGGAGCACGCCACAGTGACACGACACCGGCCGAGCGTCGGAAACAGTCCCTCCACCCGCCCGACCTTCTCATCACCACTCCGGAAACATTGCAGATCATGTTCTCCGGCCGCAACTTGCGCGCCAACCTCAAGACGGTGCGTTGGGTCGTCATCGACGAAATCCACGAACTCGCCAGTTCCGAACGCGGCTACCAATTGTCCGTTGGCTTGGAACGCGTGGAAGAGATCATCAACCCCAATTCCAAGGCGACGCCTTCCGGGTTCCAACGCGTGGGTCTCTCCGCCACGGTCGGCAGCCCGGACTCCGTCGCACGTGTGCTCGTCGGACCGCACCGACCGGTCGAAGTGGTCGAAGTCCGCGCCGACAAGAAGATCACCCTCACCGTCGAACTCCCCATGGTCTCCCCCGGCGACGAAGCGTTGGCAGCGCAGATCCTGGCGGCGCCACAACAAGCCGCCCTCTTGCGACGCATGCGCGCCCTCGTCCAAGACTCCCGCTCCACCCTCGTCTTCTCCAACACACGCGACGGCGCCGAACTCCTTGCCTCCCGGTTCCACCTCTTCGACCCTCCGTTCCCGCTGGGCGTCCACCACGGATCCTTGTCTCGCGACACGCGCATCGAAGCCGAGGAAGCGTACAAAGACGGCGCGCTGCGCGCTCTGATCTGCACGTCCAGCCTCGAACTCGGCATCGACGTCGGCACCACCGACCTCGTCATCCAAATCTCCTCCCCGCGCGGCATCGAACGCTTGCTCCAACGCGTGGGAAGAAGCGGACACATCGCCCACGGCACATCCCGCGGCGTCGTCTTGGCCAACGGCGGCGAAGACGCCGCCGAAGCCGCCGTCATTGCACGTCGCGCACTCAACCGCACCTTGGAACCCATCGAACTCCGCCGAAGCCCCCTCGCGGTCCTCGCGAACCAACTCGTCCACATGTCCATCGAACTCATGGAAGTCGATGTTGCCCGCGCTTTGGTCATTCTCAACCGAAGCGCGCCGTACGAGCACCTTACCCATGAGCAACTTGTCGCCGTCCTCCTCCAACTCCACGGCCAAGGCACCATCGGCCTGGACGCCGACAAGTCAAAGTTCCGACGACGCGGAAGCAGCCGACGCTACTTCATCGAAAACGTGTCCATGATCCCCGACGAGAAAACGTTCCGCGTCGTCGACGTGGCCGGACGACGCGTCGTCGGCACCCTGGACGAGGACTTCGTCATCGGCTTCATGGAACCCACGGCCCAGTTCATCATGCGCGGCCGCACGTGGACCGTGGTCGAGGTCCAAGACGACGCCATCCTGGTGCGCGAAGCCGAAAGCCTCGGCGCCATCCCCTCCTGGCAAGGAGAAGACCTCCCGGTCCCGTGGACCGTGGCACGCGAAGTCGGAACCTTGCGACGGTTGGTCGCGACGGACAAACTCGACGAAGTCCGCGCGACCTACTCGTTGAACGACGCAGCGCTCTCCGCTTTCAAGGGGGAAGTCGACGCGAACCGACGCAAGAACCTCGAGGTGCCTTCCGACGAGGTCATCACTGTCGAAGCCGGAACACGGCTCGTGATCTTGAACACCTGTTTTGGCACGCGCACCAACGAAGCCGTCGGACGCGCCCTCGCGGCGCTCCTTGCGCAACGCACCGGCGACGTGGTGTCCTCGACGAGTGACGCGTACCGCATCTTCCTCGAGAGCCGCAAGGAGGTCAAACTCGAACTCGTGCGCGAAGTCCTCCTGTCGATCGACCCGGACACGGTCGAAGCCCTGTTGCGACTCATCCTCAAGGGCTCGACGTTTGTGAAGTACTACATGGTCCAGGTCGCGCGCAAATTCGGCGCACTCGGGCGTTCCGTCGACGCGCAAAAATTCAGCCTTCGTCGGCTCCTCGACCTCTACAAGACCCAACCCCTCTACGAAGAGGCGATCGACCGTTTGTTGTGGGAACGGATGGACGTGCCACACATGACGGAAGCGTTGCGGTTGATCCGGGGGGGAAAGATCCGTCTCGTCGACCAACGCATCTCGCCGCTCGGAATGTTGGGTCGGCATAACGAGGCAAAACAACTCTCGCCGGAACGCGCCGAACCCTCCATCCTTCAGACTCTCAAGAAACGTCTCGAAGACTCCAAAGTCCACCTCACGTGCGTGGTGTGCGGTCATGCGCGCGAGATGCGCGCGGGCGACCTTCCGAAAAACCCGCGCTGCGGCGCATGTTCGAGCATCATGCTCGCGCCGTTGGGAAAGTATGAGAAGGACGTTGCGCGATTGATGAAGAAGAAGGGCCGGAGCGCGGACGAGGAACGGCTTCTGGGGCGAATGAAGCAGGAGGCACACCTGGTCGCCACGTACGGCAAGCAGGCCGTGTTGGCGTTGGCGGGTCGCGGCGTCGGGCCCGAAACGGCGGCGCGGATCTTGTCGAAACTGCGCGATGACGAGATCGGGTTCCTACGGGACGTCCTTGCGGCCGAGATCAACTACGCGCGGACCCGAAGCTTCTGGGACTGACGGCGCGAGGGCATCGGGCACTTCTTCCAAGATGCGCCGCAATGCTTGCAGGTACGTGCGGAACGCGTCGCTTCCGGTCTGCGTGATCTTTGCGTGCGATTCGAACGAAACGCCCACGAGGACGTGGCCGGTTTTCACGTACGCGGCGTCCTCGAGACGCGCCAAGTGACTCGCGAGGTTTCCGTCCGTCATCGAGAGTTGTCGCTTGATTGTGGCGACGGCGAGTTCGCGGTTCTTGAACAGTACCGTCATGATGCGCAGTCGTTGCGCTTGATGAAGGATTGGATCGAGCGGCGGTTCCATCCTTACCCCTTGAGGGTCAAGTACGCGCCTGAGACGAGCCAACCGCCCCCGAGCAACAGGGCGCCGGCGACGGTTTGCAAGAAGTACGCGCTGTTGTCGTCGGGCGACAGGAGGGCGAGGAGGATCGTGGCGATGATGCCGATGGATCCGACGATGAAGTGCATACGACGCGCAACCGGGGTGGCGCGGTGGCGGACGAAGAACGAGACGATGATGATGGCGAGGGACATGAGTCCCATCATGTAGCCGGGTTCCCGGAGTCGAAGCCCTTCGTCGGCGAGGAAGATGCCGAACACCATGAAGCCGAGGAACATGACGGTGACGAACACGCCCATGTACACGAAGCCCTCCCGGCGGCTGTGGGTCTTGTCGAACGGCACGTTGGCGGCGAGGTGCGCTGAGCGCCACACGACGGCGGTGGAAAAGACCCCCGCAGCGATCCAAGGGATCCACAAGACGGGACCCCAGTACGGTGCCGTGTCCGGAAACGCTGATCCCAACGCTTGGTAGGCGAAGAACATCCCGGCGACGACGAGGCCCCACACGATGTTGGTGATGCCTTCCGTTCGTTGGAGCAGGCCGATCTCGAGGCCTTCGAGTTTGGTGATCGTCTGGATTGCGCCGCGCACGGTAAGCGGTTCGCCGTTTCCTGCTGCCATGGCATCCTCGTAGTCACCAGGGGGAGAAAAGGCGGGTTCAGAATTTGCCACGCAAAGGCTCCGCCGGGGAAGACCTGGGCTCGTTTTTAGGAACTCGCTAGGGCTCGACGGCTCCGGCGGGCCCGCTCACGGTCGATGGTACTGCCGCCGGCTCCGCGTCGCGCGGACGTCGCAAGACAAGGAACAATAGGAAACTCACGACCGTGGCCCCCGTCGCGAAGTACATGGTCGCATGGAAACCCAGGGCGGCCGCGATGAGTCCGCCCGCCAAGGGTCCGACGACGTTCGAGAGGTTCATCGACGCGTTGAGCAAACCGGTGGCCGTCGCCCGTTCCTCGTTCCGTTCCAGGATCTCCTTCATCGAGCCGAGCCACAAGCAGGCGAAGCTGACGCCCAACGGTGCTTGGAGGGGAAGGAGTTGCCACGCGTTCTGGGCGAACGTGAAACTCAGGAACGTCGCGGCGGAGAGGACCAATCCGATCGCGATGAGCGTCTGGGCTGAGGCGAGTCGGCGGACCTGTTCGACGTTGCGGTACACGAGGACCTGGAACACCATGTTGACGATGTGGACCCAACCCACCATTGCAACGCTGCCGCCGAGTTCGATGATGTAGATCGGGTAGATCACCCAGATCGACGCGGCGCCAAAGTGTCGGATGAAGACACTCAGATAGACGTGCAGGTTCCGTTTCAAGAGGTCGCGGGGAAACAGGGGGACGTTGAGCCCGAGCCGCATCGGCTTCAAGCCGAGGCTCAGGACGAACCCGATGAGGCAGAACGCGACGGCAAGAAGGAACAAGGCGTTGAGGGAACTCAGGAAGGGCGGCGGGTTGGCGGCTTCTCCCGCTTCGGCGACGGCGACAATGAGCAACGACGCGAGGAGCCAACCCAGGGCGTTGTACGAGGTGAATTTGCCAAGCGGCCGCTTCACATCGTACACATACGCGCTCAACGTCGGTGAGATCATTCCGATGGTGAGGCCGAAAAAGAAGCGGGCCGCGAGGAACATGGTCGGCGTGGTGGCGAGGAACTGAAGGACGCCGGTGAACGCGCTTGCGAGGAACGCCGACAACAAGAGGAGGCGGCGGTCAAACCGGTCCCCGGCGCGGCCAAAAACGGTGTTGCTGAGGAATGACGCAAGGCCGTAGCCGGCTCCGATGAAGCCGATGAACGCCGTCGTCGCACCGAGGTCACGGGCGTAGAGCGGCATCGCGAGACTCGTGATCGCGAGGCTCGCGTAGGTGAACAACTGGATCGAGTTGTGCCGCATCCGACTTTGGTCGGGCCGCGGACACCCCGCTTGGCTTAAAGCAAATGGGTCCGAAGCTGGATCGAGCGTTGTCCGACACGTTCGAACCCATCGACTGAAGCGTTCCTTCCGCAGGCCGCGAAACCCTTGTAGCACCCTTGCTATCCTGCGCGTCGATGGCGTGGGAGTGGCTCGTATGGATTGACGGCGTCCTGGGCCTCGTCGTCGCGACGACCGCGATCCTGTTGGCGGCCACCGCACGAGGACGCCCCGCGGCCCTGTTCTTCAGTATCGTCGCGTTCATGGCCACGTTTCGCATTTTTTACTTCATCCTCCCCGCCTTGTTCGACGTCCGGCCGACCTCAGGATTGACCGTCGTCTACCCGGGCACCGAGAACATCCTGGGCATCGGCCTCGTCGGAGCCATGGTCGCGCTTCGAGACGGTGGATTGCAACGGCGAGGAAGGCGCGCGTTGCTCTTCATCATCTACGCCGCCGGACTCCTCGCGATCCTCCTCCAGTTCCAACAAACTCCATCCACGGGACCGTCGCCATACTTGGCGCCTCTGTTCCTCGCCACCATATTCGTCGCAGCCACCGGGTTCGCGGCCGCCGAGTGGGTCGCCGGCGGGACCTACACGTCGCGCGAAAGCTTGGTCTTCATCCTCGGGCCGCTCTTTGCGTGGAGCCTCAACGACGCCCTGCGCATCGG
>CAYOZB010000101.1:0-11525 GCA_964408365.1 uncultured Halobacteriales archaeon
GATAGGACGAGGACGACGGCGACGGCTCCGATGAACGTGACGGCGATGCGTCGTTGGTCCCATTCGACGAGGTTCAATGGTACGCCGCGTTGGAGGCTTGCGTCGTGGTATTCTTTCAACCCGTCGATGAAGAGGTGGACGAGGAGTGCGGCGATGGAGATCGCGCCGAGCAGGACGATGTTGGTTTCGGGTTTTGCGATGAGTCCGAGTCGTTGTCCGATGAGCCAGAGTGGGAGTTGCGTGGCGCCGGCGAGGGCCCAGCCGAGTCCGCCGGTGAGTGCGGAGTAGATCAGGAATCGGGCTTTGCGGATTAGGCTCCCAGCGACGGTGAGGGCCAGCGCCGCGGCCATGAGCGGCACGTACGGGTTGAACTCCAACGTCGTCTCGCCGATCGTGGTGCGCATGATGTCGATGTTCTTCAAGCCGGGCGCGTCCCGCACGGCCAACGCAAGTGGCACCATGGACGCAAGAAGCGTGCCGAACCGCCATCCCAGGTGCGGTCTCACACAGTCACTCTCCTTAGAAGTCCCGCGAGGGAGCGTCGTTTGGGGTCCCATTCGATGCCACGGATGCCGATCTTTCGGATCTCCTTCAAGCTTCCATGCTGCAAGAGGCTCGTGACGGTGGCGAGTTCGTTCTCCTGCGCATCAGGGACCAAGCCGAACGGGTTGATGTGCACGAGCCGGACCGGGAGTCGGCCGCGTCGCTGCCCGAGCGTCGACGTCAAACGTCGCAACCCGGGGATAAGGGGGTCGACGGTCCATCCGAGACTCGTGACGACGAAGGCGACGGTCCGTCCGCGTCGCATGTAGCTTCGCGCTTCGTTCACCGCGTTGAGAAGATTCTCGGCCTCGGCGGAAGGGCCGATTCGCGACAACAGGTCGAGGATGCGGCGTTTCTGCTTGGAGGATTGTTCGGGGTAGAGGTGGTCTTGTTTGGCGGAGTTGAAGAGGCTGAAGCCGAGGCTGAAGCCGCGGTCGAGGAAGTACGAGGAGATGGTGAAGGCGGCTTCGACGCGTCGCTCGAACGCGTTGTCGAGGCTCGTGCCGATGAGGTCGTGCTGGCCCGCGTCGAGGAACACCCATGCGAGCTTGCGTCCCTCGCGTTCGTACTCGTTGACCATGAGTTGGGCTTTGTCGCCCCTTTCACCCAGCCGTGCGCTGGCTTTCCAATTGACCGCGCGCGGCGGGTCGCCCCAATGGTACTCGCGGATCTCCTGGAACTCTGTCGTCGCGACACCCGTGGGAGAGAGATCCATCTCGGGGGCCATCGTGCGGCTCTTTGTTCGCGGGTTCCGAAGACGGCGCAAGCGGGACCAGCGCGGTTGGACGCGCAGCGCGACCCCGACGCCGGCTTGGCCTTTCTGCGCGGCGCCAAGCAACGTCGGATGGGTCGTCTCGTAGTGGACGGGTTCGAGTTCGTAGATGCCGCGTCTATCACAGGCCACTTCGAACTCGTAGTCGACGCTCCGCAGACCCGGTGAGGCCCAGCGGTGGACCAGGTTGGAGCCGCTTGTGAGTCGGAACGTCGAGGGGAGTTTGACGAACACGTCCAAGGGTCCGAGTCCCGGTCGGACGTCGGCGTGGACCTTGAACGTCAATCGTTGGCCCGAGTAGACCATGCGTCGCGACGGTTCGATGGTCGCATTGACCACTGTGGGTTGGCGAAGCAAAGTCGCGCCGAAAAGAAGGAGCAGCGGCATCGCAGCGTAGGCGAGGAAGATGGAGTTCCCCGTCGCCAGCCCGACCGTGAGGAGGAGGCCGGCGAGGAAGAAGGGCCGCGAGCCGAACCGGGAAAGCACGCGTGATTACCTCATGATGGCCGAACGCACGGGCATCGGGACGCTTTGCATGACTTCGCTCACCACGTCCGCGGACCGCATTCCTTCGAGCACTTGGTCGACTTCCAGGATGGTGCGGTGGGCGAGGGCATCGACCGCGATGTCGACGACGTCATCCGGCACGACGAAGTTCCTTCCCCGCACGAGCGCGAGGCTGCGCGACACGCGCAAAAGCGCCAACGCGCCACGCGGGCTCGGGCCCACGTCGACCTTCGGGTGGTCGCGGATCGCGCGCACGAACGTGGCGATGTAATCGAGCAACGCGTCGTGGATGAACACGTCGTTCTCGATCTGTTGTTGCAACTTCACGAACTGGGCGTGTCCGACGACGCTCGGCACGTCCTTCGTGGGATCCTCGGATTTCCAGCTGATGCGTCGACGAAGGATCTCTCGTTCGGCAGGCATGTCAGGCGGGTAACCGGTGCTAAGGCGCAACAGGAACCGGTCCAATTGGGCTTCCGGGAGCGGGTACGTGCCTTCCTGTTCGATCGGGTTCTGCGTCGCCAACACGAAAAACGGCGGCGGCAACGGGAACGTCTGGCCTTCGATAGTGACCTGTCGTTCCTCCATCGCTTCCAGAAGACTGCTCTGTGTTTTGGGTGGTGCGCGGTTGATTTCGTCGGCCAGGATGATGTGGCTGAAGATCGGGCCTTGGAACAGGTCGAATTTGCGTGTCTGCGGGTTCCAGATCTTGGTGCCCAGGATGTCCGCGGGCAACACGTCAGGCGTGAACTGGACACGCTTGGTCTCCACACCAATGGCTTTTGCGAAGATCTTCACGAGCAAGGTCTTGCCGAGCCCGGGGTAATCTTCGAACAAGATGTGGCCGTTCGCGAGCGCTCCGGCGAGGACTTTTTCGAGAAGGGGTCGATTCCCGACGAAGTAACGCGCAACAGTATCGATCACTTTCGACAAATCATTCGGCGGTGGGGGACTCACGTTCGGGCACCTTCCAGTTTCTTCACGAGGACGCGATGATAGGATTGTCGCAAGCCGGTCTCTTGTTTGTGGATGCCGCGGATCTCTTCTCGGTGGCGCGTGAGGGCGGGTCCGAGGAGGTAGCCGCTGGCGAGGAACAAGGCGCCGGCGATGAAGCCGGCGACGGTCAAGGATAGGGGCGGGTACCCGAGTTTGATCCAGCGGGTCGCGAGCCACGACACGAGGCTCCAGAGGGGAGCGGCGAGGAGGATGGCGACGCCCCAGACGATGAGGCCGCGTGCGCGGCGGACTTGGATGGCTGTTGCTTCGGCGCGAAGGAAGGCCTGGTCGGGGCCGCGGTCCTGTTTTTTCCCTTTGAAGAGCGTCGCGGTGCCTCGCACGACGCAGAGGACCGCGACGAGTCCGCCGACGGCGACGGGGAGGATGAGACTGGGTTGGAGGAGGAACAGGATGGCGGCGCCTGCGCCTGCCATGGCGGCGGAGAGCCAGTATTGGGCGCTCGGGGCGGGGTCGGTGTCGTTGAACCGCACAAGGGCGCTGATGGCGGGCTGAGCGGCGCCCGTGGTGATGAGGCCGATGAGCCAGACCCCGGGCCCGTTCGTTGTGAGGCCGTACAATGTGGCGCCGAGGATGCCGAGGGCGGCCGCGAGAGCGAACGTGGCGAGCAGGAGGACGCCCGCGGGGGTGTTGCTTAGCGTGGGTCGGAGCGGGGCGGGGGCGCGTACGAGGAGCGGTTCAATGTCGCCCGGGTTGGCCTCGACGCGTTGCATGACGGTGCGGATCATGTCTTGGTATTCGGGGAGTTTGCGTCCGGTGTTGACGTATTGTTTGAGGAGTTCGCGCACGTCCTCCATGCGTACGTCGCTCAATCGCTCAACGGTCTGTTCGTGGCGTTTCGCTTCGCCCCAGCTGATGGGTGAGCCGAAGCGTCCCAGGAAGCGGGCGATGAGATAGATCGCGCCCGAGAGGAACGCGATGAGGAAGAGGAGGTTGAGGAAGAGCGCCGGGAGGAGGCTGCGGAGGAGATCCTTGAGGGCGATGCGGGTGACGATGAGGAAGAGGAGGAACGCGACGATGGCGGCGTGTTGGGCGAAAAAGGCGGGGACGCTGTCCTTGTCGGATTTTCCGCGACGAAGGAGCAGCAGCACCTGGAGGCCGGCGAGGATGCCCATGAAGAGGAAGATGAGCGTTCGGAACACGTCGGGAAGATCGGTCGCGGCGTCGAAGAGGAGGAACGAAGCGTCGGCGAGTCCGGCCGCGAAGCCGGTCGCGCCCAAGGAGATGAGGCTTTTGATGCGCGGGGAATCGTTGCGGGCGACTCCGCGGGCGATGGCAAGCAACGCGCCACCCGCGACGGCGAGGGCGGCGCGAAGGAGAAGCATGACGCCATCCGTGCCCGTGGGGTCGACGAGGTAGGTGATGCCGTAGCCGATGGCGAGGAGGACGGCGACGCCCGAGGCGATGAGGAGGAAGAGTCGGCTTCGTGCGGATTGAGATGGTTTTTCGGCGACGGGTTGCCAGCCGCCGTAGGGGTCCGATGGGTCGGGGCTCATGCGGTTCTCCCGGGTTGGGGTTCGCGGACCATGGGCTCGATCTGGTAGTACGCGTCAAAGTATCGGGCGAATTGTGCGCGCGTGCAGTCGCGTCCCGCGTAGAGGGCTTCTTCGTAGGCGCTTCGGAATTCGGATGCGAGTTCGTAGGGGACGCGGAGTTTTGCGACCGCGTCGATGAAGAGACTGAGTCGGATCGGGTCGGTTTCGGCCAACGGTTTTCCTCGGGCGCGTCCGACGAGGGAGCGTCCGGATTGTCCGACCGGAGGATGGTACGGTGAAACGTTCAGCGGAAACTGGGCCGTTCGTTTTTTCCCTTCCAAGAATTCGAGTCGGTGGACGCCCAATGGGACGTCGGTGATGTTGACGGTGACTCGTTCCGTGGCGATTTGCGACGGGAAAGGGGTTCCGTCGAGGAGCACCTTGGCGTCGGGGCCGAACCCGTTGTGGAACGCGAGGATCGGATCCATGGTGGGATCGAACACGGCCGGGATGGGGCCAACGGGTTTCGGTTCCAACAAGTGGGCCGACGCGAGTTCTCCCGGGGCAGCTTGGGGCGGCGCGGCCGCCGACGGCACATCGAGTACTTGTTGGGATGCGCCTCCGCGGCTTCGTCGGACCAAGTACAAGGCGAGGATCGCGCCGCCGACGAGCAGAACCAACGCTGGAACAAGCGGGTTGAGGACGAGGACGCGATAATTGACTGAGGTGCCGGCGAATTCTCCGGCGCCATCAGATTGGGCTTCGATGGTGGAGACGCGTGCGAGCCAGGTGCCTGCGAGGGCGAATTCGGTGGTGGTTCCGGCGATGGGTTGGCCGTCGACGGTCAAATTGTACGGGACGGGGACGGTTGCGCCGGCTTCGTCGACGTAGGCCACGGAGGCGGTGATGGGTTCGCCGAACGAGAAGGCGACGCGGGAGGCGTCGACTTGGAAACGGGTGGGTTTGCCGATCTGGATGTCGATGTTCTCACGGTGGTCGAGCGCGGGGATCTCGAGTTGTGCTTTGGTAGTTCCGACGAAGAGGTTGTCGGGTACGCGGAGCCAGGTCTCGTAGCGGCCGTCGTTTCCGGTCGTGTCTTCGGCTTTTTCTTCGGCCATCGACGCGGTCACTTCGGTGCCCTGGAGCGGCTCTTGGTCGAAGAGGACGGTGCCTGTGAGGGTCAGGACTTCTCCCGGGGCGACCACGAGGGGTCGGTGGGAGGCGACGTGCCGCAGGATCCCGACGCGTACCTGGTCGGTTGCTTCGGCGGCGGCGAGTCCGGCGGCGGCGGGCGTTCGGGCGGTGGCAGTGTAGTTTCCGACGGGCAGCAGGATGGAGCCGATGTAGTCGCCGTCGGCCGCCATGACTTCGACGCTCTTGGTGATGGGGCCCACGAAGGTAATGTTCAGGGGCGCGGTGAGTTTCACCACGTCGTCGTCTTCGTAGCCGAGGGTGCCTTCGAACCAGAACGGGCTGCTGACGTCTGCGCGTTCTGGCGTGTTGAGGGTGAGGAGGACGGGGACGGTCTTGTTGAAAGGAAGGTCGAGGGTGACGCCGAAGTCGACGAGGCGCACGGTGGCGATGTGTGCTCCTGGTTCGATGGTGAGGTCTTCGAGACGGACGTCGAAGCGGCCGTCTTTGTTGGTGGTGCCTTCTTTCGAGGCGTCTTGTTGGGTGAATAGGATTTTGCTGTTGGGGACGGGTCCGAGTTCGTCGTGGAGGGAGCCGGTGACGCGCACGGTGCCGTCGAGGAGTTGGGCGGTGTCGAGCGTGGCGTCGACGTCGAGGTGGATGGCGGTGACGGAAAACGTGGCGTTGTCGCCTTCGAGGTAGTCGTTTCCGGGGAACCGTGCGCGGAGTTGGTAGGTGCCGGGTTGGTCGAACTTGATGGGGAATTGGGTGCGTCCGGTCCAGTCGGTCTGGCTTTGTGTGTTGCGTCCGAGGCTGTTGAAGAGGATCTGGGCGCCGGGCACGGGGTTTCCGGTGTCGTCGGTGAGGACGGTGGAGACTGCGACGTCGATGCCGACCGCGGTGCGGGTGGAGCCTTCGATGGTGAGGTTCGTGGTGCCGAGGACGCTGATCTGGGGATCGGAGTAGGCGGGAGCCGTGCGTTGGTCGCCGATGCGTGCGGCGGCGAGATGCGCGACGAGTTGTAGACTAGTGGCGGGCGCGGAGGGGGGTAGTTCGCAGCGAGCGTTCCAGGTGGCTTGGCCGTTGGTGGAGGTTGCGCAGAACGATGTGCCCGGGGTTTCTTTCGTCCGATTGTAGTAGATCGTGATGGGGATGCTCGCCGGGAGGTTGCCGTTGATGGAAGAGACCGTGCCGGCGAGGTCGAAGGGGGTTCCGCGTCGGACCTCGGTGGGGTATTGGGTGATGTCGATGGTCGTCGGGACGGCCGGGGTATCGTCGACGGGTCCCTCGCCGTCGCCGTAATTGTCCGCGACGTCGGTGTCGACGGGGATGGATTCGTGGTCTTCTACGACTTGTTGCACATTGTATTGTCCGCAGCCGCCGAGATCGATCATTCTCCATCCTTGGCTGGGGAACCAGACTTCGACGAAGGCGTGGGCTTCGTTGACGACCATCCGGGTCGGTGCGCCGAGGCTTTGGGCGGCGACGAGGAACGCTTGGGAACGGTGACGGCAGCAGCCGTTCTCGCCGTACGCGATCGCGAGCATGTCGTCCGCGTATTGCTCCCGCGGTGGGATGTCGCCTTCTCCGAATTCTTGGAAGTAGGTGGCGAGGATGCGGATCGCTTGGGAGTAGTCGCCGTCGTCGGTGACGCCGACGTGCGACGTGATCTGTCGTCCGATCGTTGCAACGTCGGAAGTGATCGGCGGGCGCATCGCACTGGGGATGTCGCTGAAGGAGTGGCCGCTGGGCCAGGTGAGGCTGTAATAGTCGAGGGAGAACGCCCACGTGATCTCCAAGAAAACGGTGGCGGTGCGGTCCGCGTTGGCCCAGACCATGTCGTTGACGTCGCGAAACAATCGTACCTGGGTGGCGGGGTTGCCGCTCACGATGCGCATCGAGACGAGGTGCTGGTTCGGCGCGATGCTCGGGATGATCGTGTACCCCGTAGGGGAAACGTCTAGGGGCAGCACTCCGGTAGAGGTCACTTCCCCCGTCGCCGCGGCTGAGGGTGTGAATTGGACGAGGCCGCTTTGGTCCACCTCAAAGAGGTATTGTCCGTTGGGTGTGCGTTGGACGTCTTTGAACACGGCGCCGCGGTTGTGGCATTCGAGAGAACGGGAGTAGAACACGATGCACGTGACCTCATCCGGGCCTCCCTCGCGGTCGCTTGCCGCCTCGGGCGGGTCCTGGAGGGACGGCATGGACTGGTTCGGCGGCACGGGCAAGACGCCGGAAAGGCCAGCGGCTCGGAGCTGCTCGAGGAGTTCTTGGAGTTCTTCCTCGGAGATGTCGAGGTCGGGAAGCTCGGTCGGCGTCGGAAAATTTGTGGGCAGGTCGTCTGGATCCAAACTAATGGACGGTGCCCGCGAGGCGTGCGGCGCAAGCTCCTCCAACGTCGTCCGGCCTTGCGGGAGCACGGCCGCGAGGCCGGACAGCGCAAGGAGGACGAGCGCCAAGCCAAGCCAGCCTCGCGCCGACATTCCAACGCGCGAAGGCACGAGCCTGACTTATTATCTTGCGCGAGGGGGCGGGGAAACGCCCGTCGCGACGCGGGGTTCGAGGACTCCGTCGCGCATGCGGTACCGTTGCGTGCACGTCGCGAGGAGTCGCTCGTCGTGGCAATAGGATTGTTGGAGAAAGCGGAATGTATGTGGCGCCGCGCGACCTGGTTGCCGGAAGCTCGTAGCGGGGGCGCCTTGCTCGGGAACGGGCGGTCGTCCCTTATGACGCCCTGGCGTGGGTTAACGTAGCGGTATGGGTTCGGCTCCCACACCAGTAGGAAACTACAGTCCCAATGTACTAGGTCGGGGGCGTCGCTCGGCCCATTACCCAGGAGGTGACCTGACCACGAGCTTCCTCGCCCACCACATCGCCCGGACCCGGAAAGAGCCGGAGAAGCAGCGACGTGCTTCCGCCCAGGCGCCGCACATCGCCCGACCGCGTTTCTTCTTTTTCTAAATTTTTCAAGGCCGCTTGGAGCGCGTGTCGCTGGCCAACAAGCTCTGGATTTGGACCAAGGCGCGCTCCATGTGCTTCATCGCTTGGTGGCCATCATTGGCCTCGCAGAGACGGGCTTCATACTCGGCCAAGTGCTTCACCTCCACGAGGGCGCGAAAGTGCTTGGCGATCTCAACCCGAACGGCCGCTGGGTCACTCTTCATTTCGTCGAGAAGATCCACGGCGTCTTCGTGGGAATCTGATGATGAGCGTCGACCGAGCCGTGCAATTGAAAGGGCATCGAGGCCGTTGATGGCGGCGTGGACCGCGGCAGAAACGGCCGGGTCCCATTGACCGGCCTCGGTCGCCGCCCGGGCGGAGCCCGCAAACCGTTGCGATTTCTCCCAATAGATTCGCACTTTTTCGGGCGGAAATGTCCGATTCCTCAACGGAATGCCTCCAGGTCCCGGCGCCCCAGGGGAACCCCTTCCTCGCGGATGGATTTGAGAAGCGGCGTGTCCCACTTGGCCCGTAGCTCCCCCGGTGTTAGGTAGATGGACCTGAAATCGCGCCGGATGACGCGCCTGCCAGCGCGCACGATCTCAACGTCGAGTCGTGCCGCGGCATCACGCGTAGGGGCGACGAGAAGGATGTCGATGTCACTCTCGGGGCGCATCTCGCCTCGTGCAGCGCTTCCGAACAGGATGCAGGCGGAGTCGACCGTCAACAGGGGGCCAACGGCATCGCGAAGTAATTCGACCGCCTTTGTTTCCGACGCAAACAGGGACCGAAGGACCGGACGTAAAGGGGACGCTGCGAGCCGCACAGGCGACGGTCGATCGCCGGGCGCGGCTTCAACGACGCCCGCCGCGCGAAGGTCTTGCAAGGCAAGATTTACTGTATTCGGGCTCAATCCTAGCTGACGGCTCGCTTCTGCTTCAGTGATCCATCGATCTGGACTCCCGGCAAGGAGTCGAAGGACGCGGACCTTCGAGCCTGTCCCTAGAATCGGATCGAGCCAAGCGAGACTGGCCATATCCTACCATTAGGATAACCTCCTATATTTAGGAGATGCTCGGCCAACTTTGGGCTCGGTTCGACTAGTGTATCCGCATCTGGTTTCGGTCTCCTGCAGGAACGTGGCCGCAGTCCCGTCGCCTTGGTGGCGCCCGTTCTAGCCGCCGCACACGCTTAAAAGCGTCCGCGTTTTGGCAGGCCGCTCCAAATGAGTTCAGAGCCGATCCTTGTGTGCGTCGCATGGCCCTACGCCAACGGCAGCCTCCACTTGGGCCACGTCGCCGGGAGCCTGCTGCCCCCCGACATCTTCGCGCGCTATCATCGGGCCAAGGGCGACAAGGTGCTCATGGTCTCGGGCTCGGACTGTCACGGGACGCCGATCATGGTCCAGGCCGAGAAGGCCGGCATCACGCCCGGCCAGTTGGTGGAAAAATACAACGCGGAGCACAAGGAGTCCCTCAAACAGCTCGGCGTCCAGTTCGATCTGTTCACGGCGACGAGCACGAAGAACCACCAGCAGTGGGTCCAGGAGATCTTCACGGTCCACCGCGAGATGGGCTACATGGAGGAACGCGACGGCAAGGGAACCTATTGCCCCAAGGACAAGCGGTTCCTGCCGGACCGGTACGTCGAGGGCACGTGCCCACATTGTACGAACCCGCAGGCGCGCGGGGACCAATGCGACAAGTGCGGCAAGACGCTGGATCCGATCGATCTCAAGAACCCGAAATGCAAAACGTGCGGCGCGACGCCCGAGACGCGTCCGACGCGGCACTTTTACTTCAAACTGAGCGCGTTCGAGGGAAAATTGAAGGATTGGCTCGCGGACAAGGCGTTCTGGCGCGCGAACACCATCAATTTCACCAACAATTGGCTCAAGGAAGGTCTCCAGGATCGTCCCATCACGCGCGACCTCACCTGGGGCGTCCCGATCCCCCTCAAAGGGTACGAGGACAAACGCATCTACGTGTGGTACGAAGCGGTCTGCGGCTACCTCACCGCGTCGATCGAATGGTCCCAGAACCAAGGAAAGCCCGACGCGTGGAAGCAATGGTGGCTCAACCCGGACGCCAAATCGTTCTACTTCCTGGGGAAGGACAACATCCCGTTCCACACGATCATCTGGCCCGCCATGTTGATGGGCTACTCCGAGGGGCTCCTCAAGGAAGGCCGCATCCCGCGGCCGCTTGATCTGCCGTACAACGTGCCGGCGAACGAGTTCCTCACGTTGTCGGGTCAACAGTTCAGCAAGAGCCGCGGCATCGGCATCCAGCTCCCGGACATTTTGTCGAAGTTCGACCCCGACACGGTGCGCTACTACCTCAGCGCCAACATGCCGGAGGAAAAAGACGCGGACTGGAGCTGGGACGATTTCGTCGCCAAGATCAACGACGAACTGGTCGGCGCCTACGGCAACTACGTCCACCGTGTCCTCTCCTTCACGCAGAACCATTATGGCGAGATCCCGGAACGCGGACCGCTCTCCCCGCGCATGCAGGACGCGTTGGACCAGGTCCGCGAATCGTCCGCGTACGTCGCCCAGTTCATCGAATTGTGCCAGTTCAAGAAAGGCATCAAAGCGGTGATGACGCTCGCGCAGTACGGGAACAAGTTCATCGACGAGATGGCCCCGTGGGCTCTTGTCAAGAAGGACCGCGCGCAGTGCGGCACGGTCCTCAACGTCGCCCTGCAGATCGCCAAAGCCCTCGCCGTCTTGATGCAGCCGTACTTGCCGTTTGCGACGCAGCGCATCTGGGATAGCCTCGGCGAACCCGGACGCATCGCGGACGCCAACTGGGACGCCGGCATGGAAGCCCTCCCGGCAGGTCGGAAATTGGCGGAGCCGAAGATCCTGTTCGAAAAGATCGACCCGGCGAAGGTCGCGGAGAAGGCGGCGGGCGCTGCGGGGGCCGCAACCGCTGCGGGCGCTGTCGCCGCGAAGGACGGGCCGAAACCGCCGGTCACGTTCGAAGAGTTCCAGAAACTGGATCTTCGGATCGGAAAGATCTTGTCCGTGGAAAATCACCCGAAGGCGGACAAACTGTTCATCGTGAAGATCGACATCGGCAACAGCGAAACGCGACAGCTCGTCGCGGGGATGCGCGCGCACTACAAACCGGACGAAC
>CAYOZB010000102.1:0-11415 GCA_964408365.1 uncultured Halobacteriales archaeon
TCCGCGCGCAACGTGACGAAGCTCAGCATGTCTCTTGTCCGGGAGGCAGACCGGTTCCTACGGGGAAAGCTGCGCCAAACGCCGATCGAATCCTCTCCCGTGCTCTCCGAGATCTGCGGCGTCGACGTGCGCCTGAAGCTCGAGAACCTGCAAGAGACCGGCTCGTTCAAGGTCCGTGGCGCCTACTTCGCACTCTCCCGATTATCCCAAGCGGAACGCCGCCGCGGCGTGATCACGTGTTCGGGCGGCAACCACGGAAAAGCCGTGGCGTACGTGGCGAAACAACTCGGCATCCCGGCCCGGATCCACGTCCCGAAAAGTGTCGACGACGCGAAATTCCATGCGATGCGTCGCCTCGGTGCAGACGTTGTGCGTTCGAAGTTCGACGGATTCGACGACACGGAAGAGATCGCTCGCCGCGACGCGGAAAGGAACGGTCGGACGTGGATCTCGGCGTACGATGACCCCGTCATCCTCGCCGCCAACGGCGGAACCTTGGCAATGGAAGTGTTGCGTCAATGGCCGGAGGCGCGCACGTTCGTGTTGCCCGTCGGAGGCGGCGGATTGGGCGGCGGGTTCGCTTACGTGGTGAAGAAACGGTTTCCAACGTCTCGCTTCATCGCTTGTCAACACGTCGATTCGCCTGCACTGAAATTGTCGATGGAGCGCGGGGAAGCCGTGACGCGGCTACCCGCAGTGGAGACCACGGCGGGTGGCCTGGAAGGCGGGATCGGTCGGACCGGTTTCAGCGTCCTGCAGAGTCTCGTAGACGATGTCGCGCTCATCACGGAGAAGGAGATCTTCGACGCGGCCCGCTGGATGCTGGAGCATCACCAGTACGTGATGGAGCCCACGTCCGCCGTCGTCATCGCCGCACTCGTGACGAAGCGTGTTCCTCGCTTCAAGACCCCGACGCTCGTCGTGATCTCAGGACGAAATGTCGCCCTCAAGACGCTTCGACGCATCCTGGAATGAAAGTTTTCACGCGTCTGGCAACGCGCTGTACTGCTCCGGCGCAGGGGGCGGTTCGTGGTGGAAAATGGATGTGAAGAGGTCGAACCGGATCTCGATCGCGGTGCCAACGCCGCCGCAGTATCCGTTGAGGTCGCAGATGGGTTTGCCGTAATTGTTGATCTCATCGTAGAGGAGTCCGAAGTCGCTGAAGTTGACCCAAATGTCGAACGCTTCCCCGGCGGGCGGATACGTGATGTCGCCATGTTGGAAACGGTCGGTGCCGAGGCCGCTTTCTGGGGCTCCGTCGACGCGGATCGGTGACGTGCCCATGGTGCTCCCGGGGCACGGCGCTCCGGGGTTGAGGCACGTGCCGTCATTGTCGAGGTCGATGTACATCCAGATCGCGTCGCGCGTCTGCCACGTGCTTTCAAACACGGCGTAGGCCCAGTCGTCGGCGATGGCTTGCTGGAACTGGGATTTGTACGTGTCGGGGAACGCGAGGGAACAAGGGCCGCCGAGGACGAGCCACACGGCGGTCATGCTGCAACCGGTGACTCCGGTTTCGATGAAGAGTTCGATGTACGGTTCTTGCGACGCCACCGCACCCACCGTGAACGTGGCGCGGGTGAGTTCTGCCGCGTTGACTTGCACGAGTTGGGATGAGGGGGCGAACCCGACGGCGTCGACGCCGACGCGGTACGTCTGGGGCAGCAATTGGCCCACGGCGAAGCCGCCCGCCGCGTCGGTCGTGACGTTCGCGATGGCGTCGCTGTCCTTGCTTGTATTGTAAACGGAAACCACGGCGCCGATGACCGGGGCAAGGCCGTCATCGATCACGATGCCCGTGATGCCGCCGGCGGTTTCGGAGACGAGCGGACCTCCCGGCAGTGGTTCGTCTTGCGGAACGAGAAACTGCGACGTGTCAGTCGAATCCGTGCAGCCTGCAAGGAGCACGAGAACCGAGGATAGTGCCGCCATGATCCACGAGGCTGCGGCCATGAGGCATGGAGGGGAGACCGGGCCTCATTAAGCCGCGCCTTTTCCTTGACAGCGGCCCCGGACCGTCACGACCCGTTGGGCGTCACCCGTCACTATTTCAACAAGCATCCCTACTTTGTTCGCCGTGGCCTCCCAGATTCTCAAGACGCTCCCCGTCTTCCTTCTCATTGCCGGCGTTTTCGGCGGCTGTCTGGGCGCGCGAGCACCGCTCGACACGCCCGACACCCCGATCCCCCTCGACGTCCACCCGTACCCGACGGACAACGAGTGGGACCCGTCCCTCCAAGGCCCCTTCGACGTGCTCGAGGTCCTCCACCAACCCCTCTTGAGTTTCGACCAGACGAAGATGGACGGCTGGATCATCCGACCCGACGTCCCCGAAGGCACCAAGGTCCCAATCGTGCTCTGGTCCGCGCCCTACTTCGGCCAATGCTCCTGGCTGCCGAACACGAACCCAGCGACCGCCACGACCTACCCCGTGTGCGGGTACGACATCGGCGCCGACGAGGACCTGTGGGACAACAACCAAGTCTCCGAATCCGTGCCCGTCCGCTTCCTCGTCGAGCACGGGTACGCCGTCGCCGTGTACAATGTGCGCGGCACCGGCAATTCGGGAGGATGCTTCGAATGGTTCGGACCCAACGAACAACGCGACCAAGCAGTGTTGGTCGAAGCCCTGGCGGCGATGCCGTTCTCCAATGGACGCATTGGCATGATGGGACTCAGCTACCACGGCACGACCCCGTGGGAAGCAGCGATCCAGAACCCGCCCTCGCTCAAGACGATCGTCGTCGCCGGCATGGTCGGCGACGCGTACACGTTCAGCCACACACCACAAGGGGCTACGTTCGCCACCATCAGCGCCTTCAACAGCCACTTCGCCTGGCGCGTGAGCCTCAGCCCACCTCTCAACGGTCCGGCTGAGCATTTCACCGCCGAACACGCACCGGTCGTACCCGAGCGAGCATGCCCTGACGTTGTGAAGGCGATCACCGAAGACTCGGTCGGAACCGGGACCGATGTGCGCGACGGGAACTTCTGGGCCTCTCGACGACTCATCGACCACTTCCCCGACATCACCACGTCCGTGTTCATCACCCACGGGTTCCAAGACCACTGGGGCTCCGGACACCAACAACAAGAGAACGCTGTGTGGAACGTGCTCCCGAACGCGCCGAAACGCATGCTCGAAGGCCAATACGGACACATGTTTCCCAATTTCGCGCCCGAGGATATGCGGATCCCCGACTGGAACGAACGGCTCCTCGGATGGCTCGACTTTTGGCTCAAAGGAATCGGCGAAGCACCGCCCCGCGTCGGAATGATGGACTACCAAGACAACACGGGCGCCTGGCGCGAATCCACGGCGTGGCCGCCGGTCGAAGCGCGCGAAGAGGTCCTGTATCTCGCCGATGGGGCCGCGTCGCCGCAACCCGCGACCGGGAGCGCCAGCTTCCGCTCCAGCACCACGCCTTACGGTACCTACGCCAGCTTCCCCGATGCAGTGGTCTGCCCGTCTCCGGGAGAGGATGCGATCGGACCCACGGGATTCCTGTTCACGACGACGCCTGCGTCCTCCGACATGTTGCTTGCCGGGAACCCGATGGCGTACCTAAAACTCGCCAGTGATCAACCGGGGGGCCTGGTCGCTGTCCACGTGTATGACGTCGGCTCCACCGACTGCGACAACCTCGACTTGCGACGTCTCGGCGCAGGCGTCGCCGATCTCCGTTTCCACGAAGGCAACTTCCAAGGCCGAAACTTCCCCGTCGCAGAACAGACCCACGTACGCATCGACATCACCAACTTCGCCGAGATCATCCCCGCCGGCCACCGACTCGGAATCCTCGTCAGTCGCGGGGATCCCATCGACCGCGCGGGACAACCGTTCTTCCCGACGATCCGCCTCGACGCCTCGAGCCACATCATCCTCCCGATCGTCAACGGCACCTTCGGCGGCAGCGCGCCGACGCTGGACTACCCGCCGCGGCCCTTCGTACCGATTTTGGGCGATTGAACATGAAGCGTTTCCTCGTCGCTGCCTTCTCCATCCTTGTGGCGGGCTGCCTGGGTGCGCCCAGCACGCCAATCGATGCGGCGAAACCCGGCGACGAGCTCGCCGCACTACCCTGGGAAGAGCTCGGCGCCTTGCTCTACAGCGACTCGCACGACCACGTCGATCGCGAACTCCACACGGAAGTCCGACGCGGCGTGGAACTTCTCAACCATTCCGCGCTCTCGGACGACGGGCTGAGCCTCGGCGAATACACCGAAGCCGACGCCGCACGCGGCCTCATCGCGGTCGCCGTCGTGACGGGAATCGGTAGCACGATGACGATCATCCTCCTCGACGAGACCGCGCTCCCGTCGCTCACCATCGTCGGATCCTTCGTCGAGCCGAACGCGTACGGCGACGTCAAGCTCGACCGCGGCGCACCTCGCATCTACGTTCCCTACGCCATGCCCACGGTGCCGGACGGCAAAGCGTTCTCCGTGTGGGACATCACCAACGCCGCGAACCCGAAACGCATCGGCGACGTCCCCGGCGTCGGATGCCACATGCTCCACCCGATGCGCGTCGGATCAACCGCCTACGTCTGGTGCGCCGCAGTCGACGGCGCGCAAGTGTACCAGCTCGTGGATCTTCCCGACGGCACCGTCACCGGCGTGCCGCTCCTTCCGGCCGAACCGGTCGGGCCGATCGAAGTCGTCCGCTACCCGACGTACTACGAATATCTCGGTACGCCGCGCGCCTGGGTCATGCGCGTCCACGACATGACGTTCCAAGAAGACCCGCTCACCGGAGACCCCGTCCTCGTCACCGCGCATGAACTCCAAGGCATCCGCGTCTTCGACGTCTCCAACCCCGCCGTCCCCGTCCCGCTCGGATACTGGGCCGGCGAAGCCCTCGACAAACCGATGGACCGCGTACACACCGTGGGCATGGCAAAGATCGGCGACCGACGCATCGCCTTTGGCGCCACCGAGACGTTCAACAACGTCCGACCCTCGCTCTACATCGTCGACTTCACCGACTACGCGAACCCAAAATTCTTGGCCGAATGGAACCCACCCGGCATCGAAACAGACCAACGGCTCACGTACGCGCTTCACAATTTCCAAGTGGTCGGAAACCGGTTGTACATCGCCAATTTCCACGCCGGTATTTGGGCGCTCGACCTGACCGAGCCATCGGCCCCAATTCCCATCGCCCTCTCCACTCCCGTCTGGGACACCGAATACCCGCACCCGGGACAGATGGATCTGCCCGGCTTCCGCAATGACCAAAACATGTACTGGGACATCGTGATCGTCAACGGCTACGCCATCACCACCGACATGAGTTCAGGCGTCGAGGTCCTCCACTTCGAGGGCGATCCGCTCGGGCAAGAGGATTTCGACAGCCGATTTTGAGCCCTCCTTCGTTGTTCGTCGAAGTTCCCCGTGCCCCGGATTCGCTCGGGGGAGAACTCTCTCCGGTAAGTTTTTGACCCCGAACCTTGCCTGTTTTGGAATAGCGACCATGAAAGCGATCATCGTCCCCCTCCTGGCCCTCCTGACCACGTCGTTCCTTGCGGGCTGTACCTACGAGCCCGAAGCCCGCGTCGTGGACTTTTCCGCCGTCGACGAGACCCAGCCCGGAGCCGGCTTCGAACTCCAGGTCAAGGTCGTCGGACTCAACAACGGTTCCACGCCCCTCGTCGGCGCGTTCGTAGGAGCCGCCGAGGGAACGCAGGCCGTCGCCAAAGGCACGACCGACATCAACGGCATCGCCATCCTGCGCCTCCAAAGCGGCCAAACGCTCCGCGTCGTCGCCTCCGCACCCGGCTGGACCACGGAGGACTCCGGCCGACTCAACATCGGAAGAACCTCCGACGCCTCCGACTCGCTCCCGTCCGCCGGTTGCACGGGCGGCGCCGCAAACAACCAAGACGGGCAAGCCGCAGGCGGCTGGTGCATGGTCACCGCCGGAGAGAGCGACGAATCCACCGTCCACCTCCAAGGCGACCGCGGCTCCGTGAGCGTCGTCCTCTTCCCACGCGTCGTCCAACAAGTCCTGGAACAGGACGTCGGACCGAACCTCAACGCACGCTTCACGACCCTCCCCGACGGAAGCGAATGGATCGCCTTCCCCCACGTCCTCAACGAAGACGCAAGCCTTCACGAACTGCAGATGCTCCGTTTCGAAAGCGCCACCACCAAGATGCGCTGGAACAACGACATGCTGTCCCAGGCCGACTTCGAGCTCGGCGTCGGCTGCGAAGAGGGGGCGCCCATGGAGCAGACGGACGAACTCGTGCCGACCGCGCAGCGCCAGACGTACCACTTGGAGCTCGAATTCGAATCCCAGAACGACGGTCGCTGGAGCGGATGCGCCACCTACTACGTCGGACCCATCGTGTCGAGCGTCAACACTCCGGTCACGGTCCACGTGGAGAGCGTGATGACGTTCCGTGGCCGAAGTACGATCATCCCGATCGGCGAATGATCAGGTGAACCCGTCCCATTCCGGGTCGCCCATCGGGTCGCCGTCCACGTGGAGCACTTCGATCCCCGCGGACATGTCTGTGACGATCGTGTACCCGTTCACGACGATGACGTCCCAGTACTGGTTGATGTCGTTGAAGATCTGGAACTCTCCGATCTGCATGAACTCGCCAGGACGCGGGTACTCCGTGTCCCACACGGGTGTGCGCAACGCTTCCGTGATCGGGTTCGCGGGGTCGGTGATGTTGAGGACCCACAGGCCGCCATGGAAGTTCGTCACGTAGAGCCGCGTGCCGATGACTTGCAGGTTGTGCAACGAATACGTGATGCCTTGGTCGCCGGGGATGCCGGGCGGGACCCAACGCGCGACGAACTTGGGGTTCGCCCAATCTGAAAAGTCGACGATGTAGAGGGCCGGTTCGACGTCCGTGAAGGTCTCCGTCGCGCCGAAGCCGAGACGTTTGCCGTTGACTTCGGCGATGCCGACCGTGTGGACGCGTTCGAGGCTGGCGTCGTTCATGCCTTCGCCGCGCCAATAACTGATCTCGCGCGGCGCCGCGGGGATGCTCACGTCGAACACGCGGATCCCTTGCAGTTCGTGCGCGGTGACAAGCAACGGGTTTCCGGTGAGGGGATCGGGTTGTGCTGTCTGGTCGTGGGGCGTCGTGATCAGGGCCGGACCCAACGGTGAGAGATCCTCGTAATAGGTCGCGTAACGGGCGACCTCGGGATCGCTCTGGGGGGCAGCGACCGCGACCGGGACGGCTTGCACGCCGCCTTCCGGACTGGGACTGTCTTCGACCCGGTACACGATGGAGCCGCCGAGGCCTGCGCAGAACACGTGGGAGACTTGGTCGATGACCATTGGGTGGAGCATGTGGCATCCCGGGCCTTGCGCTTCGCCCACACGACGCGGCGATTCCACGTTCGAGATGTCCCAGATGGAGAACGCCTTGTCCCCGGAATACGGAATGTACACGAGTTTCTGTTGGGAATCGAATTTCACATCGCCGTACGAGTCCGGCTCGTCGATGAATCCGGCCACGTTCAACGCCGGCAGTTCGTCTTCGCGAAGGAACACGATCCGCATCGTGCTGCCCGGGCCGGTGACGACCGCGACCGCGATGAGTCCGTGTTCGTGGTCGGCTTCCGTGTATTCGCCAAGACTCAATCCGTCGTCGGAGAGTGTGGAGCGATTGAGGACGGTGAGGCCGCGTGCGACCTCGCGGTGGAGGCCGCGGTCGCGGTGATCGTGTTCATCATTGTACACGGCGGCGCCGAGTTCCTCCCAGGGAAGGAGGTCATACCACTCGGACTCCTGGGAATCGGATGGAGGGTCCTCGTCGCTGGTCGGGTCGAGGCAGCCGGAGAACGCCACTCCCAAGAGAAGCAAGCCTAGGGGTACGCTTCGCATCACATTTGGGAGGGCGTGGGCCGGTTGATTAGGTTGATGCCGCGCCTTAGAACCGCTTGGCGACCTTCCGCCGCACGGCTCCGGTCTTGCGTGCAACTTTTCGGGTCGTTCGCTTCGCGGTTCCGATGCCCAGTTTGCGTCGCAGATTCGTAGCCGCCGATCTCTTGCCGATGCGTCCGCGTCCGCCCGTGGCGGTCTTGGCGCGCTTGCGGATCCCGCGCATCGCACCCGCGTACTTGCGTTGCGCGCGCTGTCGCGGCGTGAGCTTCGTGGTGGTTCGTCCGAACAGAGCCATGTCCGAAACTATTCCGTTCAGGCTTGTAAAGCTCCGGCGAGAAATCCGCGGCCAATCCGGGCGTCGGGCGCCGGTTTCGGTCGTTGTTCTACGTCACGCGTCCGGTCGCGCGGAGTACGTCGATGGATCGCTCGGGGCCGCGTAGTGGAAGATGGACGCGTAATAGGTGAACTTGTACCCCGTCGAATAGCCGTACCCAAGGCCGCAGCCGAGGTTCGGGTTCCATTGCTGCCCCAACGGACCAAGCGTGGTGGTGATGATCGTCACGCATTGGGGCCCGGCCGTGCTGTTGATCTCCTCGCGGAACATCCCCACGTACACCGTGTCGAGGACGAGTTCGAAGCTCCCGTTCGGGAACGTCTTCTTGCCGTCAAGGGCGTACCGTTGCGCGTGCTCGACGCTGCCGGGGGCGCCCTCGATGCGAAGTGGAGAAGTGCCCATGGCTTGGCCCCAGCATACGGAGTCGCCGTCCGTGCCGCACTGACCGGGGGCATGCGTCGCGATGAACCACATGTTGTCGCGGGTGAGCCATTCCATCTCCAGGATGGTGTATCGCCAAGATTCGGAGACGTTGATCGGGTACGAGGTCGCGGGCGTGCCGAACATGCACGGGACCCCGAACTGGTTGCTCATGGTCTCGCCGGTCGCTCCGGTTCCGCCCGCGGCAAAGCCGCACACTTCGAATCCCGTGTACTGCAAGACTTCGACGTACGGGGTGTCCGAGGGAAGGCGTTCGAGGAGGATCTGAACATGCACGGATTCTGCTTCGACGACGTCGACGCTCCGTTGCGCATTGGTGAAGCCGAGCGCGTAAGCAACCAGTGTGTATGTACCGACGGGGACGCGGAATAGGAACGCTCCGTCGACCCCGGTCGCCGCGACATCGCCTTGGTCCAACGTGACAATCGCGCCGAGGACGGGTTGGAGTTCGACGTCGAGGACGATGCCTTCCAAGATCCCGAGGCCTGCGGGCAGAGCTTCGAGCTCGGCGGTCGCGGGGTCGGCGCTTTCGGCGACGCAGCCGCCCAAGATGGCAAGGAGATAGAGGATTCCAAAGGCAGCGGTCGGGCTTCGCATCGGGCCGAGCGTCGTTCTAGAGGTTTATCTAGCCTGGCCCTACCCAGCGAGCACGCCTGATAGCGTTTACGCCAGGATCGCGAGGGGACTGCCGACCGTCGGCATCGGTGGCGCGAGCATCTCGACGAGCTTGGTCGTCGGGAAATATTTCACGATCTTCCATTCGCGTTGCTTCGTGAGGAGTTGGGCCTGCTCGAGGCGGCTGAGATGTTTGTGGGCCAAGGACGCGCTGATGCCGACCGTGGCGCAGAGATCCTTCTGGATGGTGCCGGGGTGAGACGTGATCTCGGCGGCGAGGCGCTGCGTCATCGGGTTCTTGAGTTCGGAGAACGCGGTCTTGTCGTCGTTGACGATGCCGCCGCCGTTCTTGAAGTACCGTCGGAACTGGCGGTGGCGCTCGCTAACGATGAGACGTTCCTGCTCGAGGCGCGCGAGATGGTAGACTGCGGTGCCCCAGCCGATGCCGAGGAGTTGGGTGATCTCTTTGATGGTCACGCCCGGAGTGTTTGTGATGCATTCGTGGACGCGGTTGCGCACATCGTTGTCGAGGATCTTGTGGGAGGCGATGCGCGAGAACAATGGCCCGCCGATGCCGGCGAGCATTCCGTACTTGAGGTAGTTCCATAGGCCTGCCAAGACGGCGACTCCGATCACGGTGCCGACCGCCGCGGACGCCGCCTTCGCGGCTGGGGGCATCGAAGCGATGTCTCCGACGCCGGCGGCACGCGCCGTGCCGACGGAGGCGCCGTCGAAGTTGAGTTGGGTCTCTTCACGGAAGCCAGCGACCGAGCTGGTGTCGGCGCTCATGTTGACGGAACCGTCGCTGCGGGTCTGGACCTTGATGGGATCGGGCAATAGGTCCGACGGCTCGACCTCGACCGGGAGGGCAGTCGCGCAGGGCAGCGCGAGGAGTGCCCCGCCGAGCAAAATGAGGAAGAGGGCCGTGGATGGCTTCATCGAATCCGCCCTTCCTGGTCTGGCGGTAATAAGGAGCCTGGATTCGACCGTAAAGTGAGAGGCAACAACCGGTTGAGGCGGCCTGCGCGACCCGCACCCGAACCAGGCACGATTGTCCCTTCAGCTGGTCGAGTATCCGAAGAGTTTGTCGTACTCCTGGTGGTCGCCGATCCAGTCGACGCGCACGATGTGGCCTTCCCCCTGGATGAAAAGAACCGTGTAGATCGCCCTGAACCCGTTTGGCAGCCCGAGGCGGTTGAGATTGGGTCGGTCCCGGAATTGCCGTGGCCACTTGCTGCCCACGATGGGATCACCCAGCGTCGTGTCCTGCTCCAAGAGCGTGGCCTTCTCGACGAGGTCTTTCCAGGCAGCGTCGGCGCGCGGCCGGTCCTTGCGATGACGCTTGAAAAAGTCCTCCTTCACGCCCTCGAGCACGCGGGCCTGGGCGCGCGTCGGTTTCAAACCAGGGCCTCGGTCGGCGTCTCGGCGACTTTGCGGATGGCTCGGACGTAGATGACGCCCTTGCTTCCAACGGCGGCCACGCCATAGTGGACGAGCGCGCCGATGGCGGCTTTGATGGTGTCACGCCGGGTGCGGCGCGCCGACATGCGACGCTCAATTTCGGACAGGGTAAGCGGCATCGCCTCGCCCTCGCGAGACTCATCCTGCAGGATCCCCTCAATCTCCAAGATGGTGGCCAGGGTAGGATTGGCCCGCTCGGTCACCGTATGCGCTTGCGCCATTGGTACGTATATGTCATACTACCTATATGTACAAACTGGCACTCGGTGCGCTGCGCCCCGACCCGGGCAAAAAGGAACTCGTCCTCTTTGCCAAAAACCCCCCGGGTGTGTCTCCATCGAGACTCGTTTCATAGCCAAATCCAATCTGGGCTATAATGCCGGTTTGGGAGCAAGTGGTCGGTGACCTAATACGACCGCATCCCAACCCCGCAAAGCACGAAGCACGAAAATTGTGACCATCCTCGGCTCGCTCCTATTCCTTGGATCGATCCTCGGCGTCGCAGCCGCAACCGGCTGCGTCGACGGGTACTTCGACAAGAAGGAAATGGGCGGCGAAGCCCCCGAAGGCTACGCCGGTGGAGAAAGCGTCTCCGAACTCACCGCCATGCTCGACTCGAAGACCCAAGCCGCTTTGAAACTCGAGATCGAGGCAGGCGCCAACGCTGACGCCCAGATCAAGCACCAGCTCAACGTCGCCGCTACCGCGA
>CAYOZB010000103.1:0-11397 GCA_964408365.1 uncultured Halobacteriales archaeon
GCCTCAACGACGCGCAAAACTGCTTCGGTCTTTGGTGGCATGTCCCTTCCTCGGACTGGGCGCCGGGCGTTATCCTCGGCGCCATATATAGTGATTGAAGCCCGAGATGAATCCTCCCGAACGGCCAGGTTCCCCCGCGGTGACCTTGCCCGATTTTCTCGCGGGCCACGCCACCCATGGCCGCGGCTTTAAGCGGACCCGGCCGCTGCGACAGGCCCAATGAGTCCCCGCGCGCCCCGCGTCGATCCCACCTCTTATGTTCATTCCTTGTCGAGCGTCATCGGCGACGTCACCCTCGGACCCAAGACGAGCGTCTGGCCTTTTGCTTCGATCCGCGGAGACGTCGGCCCCATCGTCCTCGGAGAAGCCTCGAACGTGCAAGACAACTGCGTCATCCACACCGACAAAGGATTCCCCGTCACGATCGGCAGACACGTCACCCTCGGACACGCCGCCATCGTCCACGGCGCGACGATCGAAGACGACTGCCTCATCGGCATCCGCGCGGTTGTCCTCAACGGCGCAAAGATCGGACGCGGCTCCCTCGTCGCCGCCGGAGCCGTCGTCACCCCCGGCACCATCATTCCCCCCAACAGCCTCGTCTTGGGACTGCCGGCAAAAGTCGCGAAAACGGATCCGCAACTGGCCGCGTCGAACCATTCCAACGCCGAACGCTACGTGGGATACGCCCAAGCGCACAAACGCGGCGATTTCAAGGCCCACAAGTAGCCGCTGTTGGCCAATCGACCAACGAAAAACCGTCCCGGATGAACCCCCACGCCTCTTCTCGCGGCATGCGGTGGATCGTCGGCTTGGTCGCGGTCGGTTCCGCGTTCCTCAGCGGCTGTATCCTCCCGGCCGAACCGACCACCTACACGTACTCCTGGCCGATGGCCGCACCGGCTCCATTCCTGGACGCGCTCGGACCGCCCAGTCTCGGCCCGGGGCTGCTCGTGGACCAAATGATGGTCGGAACCGAAGAATGGGATACTCCCGAGGCATTGGTGATCACGCGGGCCGCGTCTGGCGATCCCGCATGGGAACGCGTAATGAACAAAAGCGCCGGGTTCGAACCACGGGTCCAGGCGCGACTGGAGACGCTGGATTACGAGACATATTTCGCGGTGGCCATCTTCGGTCTTGATTCAAACTGCGGACCCGATCCACAAATCGAATTCCTCCGAGCACGGATCATCGATTCACAGTACGTGTTGGAATACCAGATTCCCCCGAGGTACGTTCCGTCTTCCTCACGGCAAGCGTCGGAAGAGTCAGGCGCCGCTCCTTGCATGGTCGCATGCACCGTCCGCGGCATTGTCGTGGTCGATCGGTTCCTTCCCGGACCCGTCGAGGTCATCGTCGAAGAACGAGACGGTCCTGTTCGGTTTCTTGCCAACGAGGCCACGACGTAGATAAACCGAGGACAAGAATTGGATTCCCACAATGCGAAACGTTGCGCTGGTCCTCTTGGCGATCACCATCCCGGCCTTTTCGGGCTGCATCATCGAGGTGGCATCCCCTGACGATCCGATTTCCCCCGCGCCCTTCCCGGACGACGAATCCTCGCCTGGCAACCCCGGCATCGCGCCCGGCGAACCTAACCCGAACGCGCCCCGCGAAGGCTTCCGCGACCTGTACGCTGGCGAATGGTGTTACTACGAAGACCGCGTGTTCGACGGACGCGTTTTCCCCGATGAGAAAGCCTTCGCGAAGACCTGGAACGATTTCATCGCCTGTGACCCGGAGGCCGACCTTGACGCGGTCCCGAAGGTCGACTGGGAGCGAGAATTCGTCGTTGCCCTCATCGCCCAACCCAGCGGCTGCACCGGCGCGCTCCTCAACGTCACCCACGCCTCACCCAACGACGGCCGCTACCTTGTCCAGTACGACCATGACACGAACGATGGCATGATGTGCGCCACCGCCATGAGTCGTCCGATCAAGTTCATCGGAATGGACCGCGCCTACAGCGATTCACTCCTCGTCGACTTCGTCGAGGTCGAGCAACCCTAAACCACGGTCCTCACCACAAACCGCTTCAAGCGAACCCTGCATCCGACGGCCCCGTGGTTGAGGTCCGGCCGTTCAAGGGATTGGAGTTCGACGCCACCAAGTCCGAACTCGGAAAGAGCGTCGCACCGCCGTTCGACGTATTGAACGAAGATGCGCAAGAAAAACTGCGCAAGCATCCCTACAACATCGTCCACATCACGCTGCCCAAGAAAGGCAAGGACAAAGACGCGTACGAACACGCGTCGAAACTCCTCGAAGAATGGGTCGCCTCCGGCATCATCAAAGAATCCTCCGAGGACGCGATCTACGCGTACGAGATCTGGTACCGCCTGCGCCACCAGGAGCGACGCATGCGCGGCGTCGTCGTCGCCTTGAAGGTCGACCCGACCTACAAACAGGTCTTGCCGCACGAACGCATCTTCGAAAAACCGGCCGAAGACCGATTGAAACTTTTGCGCGCCACAGGCGTCGACCTCGAACCCATCTGGCTCCTCTACTCTGGACGCACCGCCGAAGAAACGTTGTGGGCGTACATCGACGGAGCCGGCAGCAACCCCGACCTCCTCGCCACCGCGCCGGACGGCACGATCCACAAACTCTGGCGCCTCGTCGACGAAGCCGTCGTGGGCACTGTCGTCGAGGGCCTCAAGGGTCGAAAAGCGTACATCGCCGACGGACACCACCGCTACTCCACCGCGGTGAAATATGCCGAGGAGCGCCGCTTGCGGGAATATCGTCCCTCCAAGACGGCCGCGTACGAGTACAAAATGGTCCTCATGGTCAACATGAGCGACCCGGGACTCACCATCCAACCCACCCACCGCGTAATCAAGGCGCCGAAGAAGATCGACGCGGACGCGTTGCGCACAAAACTCGCCGCCGACTTCACCGTGGAAGAGCACCGGATCACGACCGCGAAGGTCGGCGAGGAGATCACCGCCGCGTTGGACGCCGGCGGCGTCGCGGGCGCGGGTCCCCGCTTCGCCCTCTACCTCGGCGGACAGACCTTCACCATCCTTCGAAGCAAAGTCTCCGCCATCCCGGAAACCATCGCGCCCGGCCGAAGCTTCACGTGGCGAAGCCTCGACGTGTCCTTCCTCCAGAAACTCATCGTCGAGAAAGCCATCGGCGTCCCCGAAGCCAAGTGGGGCGACGACGTCTACTACACCCGCGACGAAGCCGAAGCCGCGACCCTCGTGAAGAACGGCAAAGCCTCCGCCGCCATCTTCCACCTCCCCACCAAACTGGCGCAGCTGCGCGCCATCGCCGACGGCGCCGAACACATGCCCCCCAAGTCCACGTTCTTCGCACCCAAAGCGTTGAGCGGCTTGGTGTTGCACAAGATCGGCAAACCCGCCGAAGTGCAAGAAAAGCGCCGCCTCTCCTCGTGAGCCGACGCGTCGAACGACCAAAACCTAGAAACGTCGCGTCCACAGCAAGCTCGCTTGTGCGGTTGGTCCTCGTGGTCCTTGTCGCTGCACTATTCGTGCCGCTGTCGACCGCCAACCAGCCCACGCCGCCGTGGAAGTTTGACATCGAGGTCGACGGAAGCGGCAATGTCGGCTCCATAATCACCATCACGCTCGACGTCCTCTCCCGCAGGGGGGGACAGGATGTTCGGCTGGAGCTAGAAGTCCCGAGCTCGCTCAGCCGACCGGAGACCGCCGCCTACATTCTCGACTTCGACGAAGGACAGCGACGCACATTGACGTGGGAAACGACAGTCCAGAAAAACGGATTTTGGGCAGCGCAGGTCGTCTTCACCGCCGATCCGTCTTCTTACGGCGACCCCGTCAATCCCGATGTGAAGGAGTACAGTTACGTCGCGGACGCCGTCTACGGGTTCACCCACAAGACGCTCTCGCGCGTCTCCACGGACGCGATGGAGGTCCTACCCGGCCCCGCCGAGGGCACTGTACGGGTGCGCTTCGTGGACGAAGGGAACGGTCGCTTCGAAGTCAACGCGACCCTATTGACCACGACCGAATGGGTCCGCTGGGGCAACGTCAGCGGCGGCGGAAACATCCTCAACGCGACGAACGTCACCCACGGTCGCGGCTTCCAGTCCTTGTCGCTCACCCTCCGAGACACCCTGCCTCCTGGATGGGGCGCCTATGGAAGCGTCGAATTCAATGCGATGCCCTTCTGGGATTCGCCACGGCCCGTCGACGAACCCTCCTACGTTTCCATCGCATGCCAAGGCATCTCCGTCGTGTATGCCGAGACGGGCGCCCTTTCGTTCTCGGACCAAGGCGAATGCCCGCGTGCACGGTCCACCACGCCGAGCCCCGGTCTGGGGATCGTGCTTCTTTCGGTGCTTGCCTCGGTCGTCTTCATCGCACGTAAACGGTAACGCGACAACGTCTCGAGCAGGCACACAGCGTCACCCAATAGACGCCAGTTTCCAAACGTCACCAACACGTTGATACCCCCCGCCGCCGACACCGGTCCTTGTGCACACGTGGCGGATCCTGCTCATCGGCGTGGTCCTCGTCCTGCCCATCGTGTCCGCAACCTCGCCGAGCTCGCCGCACGACCTTGCCCTCCGCATCGACGGCACTCCGACGCTTCACGAACGGTTCTCGGTCACCCTCGACATCGACCCCCACATCAACGTGGGCAACGTCACCGTCGACCTTTTCATCCCGCCCGATTGGGAAAAGAGCCCCGCCGGCAACCGGACCCTCACGTTGCGCGAAAAGGAAACCCGCGCGCTCACATGGCAAGTGACGCCGAAAAGCGAAGGGTTCTGGACTGTCCGCGCACACCTCGCGGGCTACGGCGGCAGCATGACTTCGTGGATCCAGCACTACGGATTCCTCCACGGAAACGAGTCGCGCCAAGCCGCCGACCCCGAAGACGTCATCCCCACCCCCGTCGTCGACCTGCAATTCCGCGCAGTGGAGCAGACGCCTCCGAAGGTGACGCTCATCGCGACGGCCACCCCACGCGCGTCCTGGATGCGTTTCGGGACCCTCAGCACCGAATTCGGGATCCTCAACGAAAGCGAAACAGCACAAGGCCCCGGAAGCCGCGCGCTCGTCGCAAGCCTCACGACCTACGTCCCGCCCCACTACGGCGCCCGCGCTTGGTCGCAGTTCGGCTTCACACCAGACTGGCGCACCGAAACCCCGCCCGCCACGGGACGACCCGGCATCGGACTCGGCTGCCGCGACCTCTGGATCACCCGCGAAGCAGGCCCCGCCTTGGACATCGAACCGTCTCGAGACTGCGAGGAAGCAAGAAGCCATCTCGCGCCAGGACCCGGCATCGCCGCCCTGGCCCTCGTAGGTGCCACGGCCGCCGGGATTCGACGCCGCCGATCTGCGTGAAGGGGCCCTTACGGGGCGAGCGGCTCTAACAAGCGCGCATGGAACCTTGGATCCCCAGAGATCTCCGGATGGAACGCCAACGCCAACTGGTTCCCCTGCTGCGCCGCGACGATCCGATCCCCGAACGTAGACAAGACCCGACACTTTCCCCACGTGCGCGTGATCGCAGGCGCGCGAATGAAAACCGCGTGCACCTTCGAGTCCTCCCCATCCACCACAAGGTCCGCTTCGAAGGATTCCCGCTGACGACCGAACGCGTTGCGATCGACCGCCATGTCCATCACACCGATCAGTTCGGTGCTCGTCTTGGAGACCTGGTTGTCGCCCTCCTTCGCGAGAAGGATCGCACCTGCGCACGTGCCCAACACTGGTAGATCTTCTTCGAGGATGCGCCGACGCAACACCGGCAACGCGCCGAACCGCACCAGCAACTTGCTGATCGTCGTCGATTCCCCGCCCGGGATCACGGCCGCGTCGATCCGTTCCGCATCCGCCGCCGAACGCAACGGCACGACCTGTCCGACAAGCCCCAATTGTCGCAATGCGTTCTGCGTCACGTCGACATGCTCACTCACGTCTCCCTGAACAGAGACCACGCCGACCTTCACGGGGCGCTTCGCCACGACCCCGGCACGAGGACCGACCGGTCTTTAACTCGACGCCGGAGGCAAGGCCACGCGAACCATTTGGTGCCCAGATTTGGTCTCCACGGCGGGGTAACCGTCGTCCAGCCGTCCGACCAAACCGGCGCTCCACAACGGGAACCCCAACAAACTCAACGAACCCAACGGCAACAACCGCTTCACCAATTCGCCCACGACGACCGCATCCGCCAAGGCGCGGTGCCACGTCGAAGACTCGATCCGCAACTGACGCGCAACGTTCGCCAGCCGATAACTCCACAAATGCGGCAACACCCGTCGCGCCAAACGCACCGAATCATGCACCAACAGTGAAGGGATTCCTTTGCCGGTGCGCGTTGCGTCCTGACGGATCATCCCCATGTCGAACCGCGCATTGTGAGCCACCAGCGCGGCTCCTTCGGCAAACGTGAAAAACCGTTCCAACGCCGTGCGCGCCTTCGGAGCCCCGCGGACCATGTCGTCGCTGACGCCATGGATCCGCTGCACCACGCTCGGGATCGCGGTCTCGGGATCGATGAGGGTCTCGAAATCCCACACGGTCCCATCCTCGCAGAACCGCCGCGCGCCGATCTCAACCAGGCGCGCTTGAGGACCGAGTCCGGTTGTTTCCGTGTCAAACGCGACCCAGTCCACAAACCCGAACACGCGCCCCGACGTTAATGAAGAGGGGGAGGGGACGACTGAAAGTGGCTCCCAAGGTAGGCACAACGTCGCCGCGCATCCGACGCGGTTGCCAATTCTTCGAGGGAAAACACCCCCAGTTAGGCACTACATCACGCAGAGTTTGTAGTGCCTAACCGAGGCGAAAACGCATCGTCACTTTCACCGACCCCTTCGCAAACAATATCCTTGTTTGGCACTACTTCCAGTGCAGAGACGGGATGCAACGATGGGCGCGATTTACGAACGAGAATTAAAGGGAATCCTGGGCGGCGACGAACGCGTCCTCTCCGGCGTATTGAAATCTCTCGACGCCTCCGAACTCCTTTCCTACACCGGCTCGAAGATCTCCCCGTTCCTCGTCGTCCGCGCCGCCGGCTCTCTCGGCGCCGACCTCGTGGCGCTCCGACACGACCTCTCCTTCCTCCTCGAAGTCAAATCCTCAAAACACGATTTACTCCACTTCAGCGACTCGCCCCGCTTGAAAGAACAGATCGACGTGATCCGCGCACAATGCGAACGCTCCGGCGTCCTCCCGCTCTACGCGTTCCGACTCAAAGGAGTGCGCGGCGACGCGTGGCGACTCTTTTCCTTGCCCGAAATGAAACTCGCGGGACGCTGCAAACTCCTCTACGACCGCTTGCCCAAGATCGACAAGACGGCAAGCGGCAACCACGTCCTTCGATGGAAATCTGGGATGCCGCTTGCAAAATTCTTGGCCTGGGCCAACGGCACGGCGCCGCCTACAACGGTGACGGTCGCCCCTGTGCCGCCGATGAAAGAAAGTTCTCCAACCGTCGCGTGAGCAACCGAGACTCCATCGCACGCACGGTGTCCCAACTGCGACGCGTCCCAGCCGGGAACGTTCCGAACGTCAACCGGTAGGATTCCAGGAACGTCCGTGTGGTTTCATCATGCGAATACCCCGAGCCGAGCGGCAGTCCGAGTTCCTTCTCCAACGGCCGCGCCAACCTTCGCACTTCCCGGTCGCGTCGCACCTTCGCGACGACCGACGCCGCCGACACGATCGGGTACGTCAGGTCGCCGCGATGCTCCGACACGATCTTCGTGTACGGGCTACGTCGACCGACCTTCTTGACGACGGATCGCCCGAACCGTTCCGCATTCACGTCCGCAGCATCCAAGTACAGCTCGGTACCCGCGAGACGTTTCGCGATCGTCCCGAACGCGACGACCTCGATCTCGTTGAGGTTCTCTTCGTCCTTGCGACGACCATCGATGTCGTCCGCCGACACGACGACCGTCACGACCCGGGCGGCGAGTTTCCGGATCTCCGGCTCCAATTCTTTCCGACGCTGAGGAGAAAGAAGCTTGGAGTCCTTCACGCCCAACGCGCGAAAGGCCTCCTGGTCAGCACCCAGCACGCCCGCGACGACAAGCGGACCGAACACGGGCCCCCGTCCCGCCTCATCGATGCCGACCAGCACGATTGCGACCATCTTCGAAACAATGTCTTAACCTTTCGCGCGTCCGAGCGACTTTAAGCGACCCACCCGCCTTTCCCACGCCTCATGGTGGACCTCTTGGGCCTCGGCCTCCTCGTCGTCGGCCTTGCCCTGATCGTCGCCGAACTCACCTTCCCCGGCTACTACGTCGGCGTCGCGGGCACGGTCGGATTCGTCGTCGGGCTACTCCAGATGGTCTGGCCGTTCTTCCTCACCAGCGCTTCGAGCGGACCCGTCGCCGGTCTCGTCGCGGTGGTCGCCGCCATGTTCTCGTTCCAGTTCTACCGAAAATTCGCATCCCCGATCGATCGACGCGGAGGTAGTCCATCACCGGACCTGGTTGGAAAGCGCGGCATCGTCGTCCAACTGGTCCGTCCCCACACGACCCAAGGCCGCGTCGAGATCCAAGGAAAAATGTGGGGCGCCGACTCCGCCGACCCCATCGGCCCCGGGTCGCACATCGTCGTCGAAGCCGTCACCACCACACACCTGGTCGTGCGCCGAAGCGACGTGCCGGGCGCCGAACCGCGACGCTGAACCCCTACTCGATCCTTCGCCGCAGCGCGACGACTGCAACCACCACGAGACCCACCGCGACGAGCGGCAACGCCGGAATGCCGCCTTCCGATTCACTCGGAGCCGGTGCTGTCGTGTTGTTCGCCGCGGCGCCGCCCATCGGGGCAACGGTCAACGTCGCCTTGTTCCAACGATCAAAACCGCCCGCATTGGCGCCATCGCCGTTGACGCTGTTCGCCGCGACCGTCACGTTGACCGCGCCCGTGCTCGTCTCGGGAGCGACCCATTGCAACGCCCACGAGCGCTGATTGTTGGTCGACGCGCTGTGCGTCGCGAACGTCCCGCCCGTGATCGTGATGCCATCGTCGGCCAACAAGAGACCGGCCGAGACCTTCATGGCAAATCCGCCTTGGTTCTGGCTCGCCGCCGGAACCGGGATCGGACCCCCCGTGACGGTGATCGTCACATCGTACGTCGTGCCGGCCGCGTAGGCCTCTGGGAACCCTTCCACGCCCACCGTCACGGCCGTGTCCGGCTGCGCGTTATGACACGTACAACCCGTGTCCGCAGCGTTCTGTGGAGCCCCCGCCGAATTGGACGTCGCCGTCCACGCAAACATCGAGGAAACCAACACGAAGACCAGGAGAAGACCGAGCCGACCAACCATTCCCATGTGTCCGGGCAACACGGAAGGAGCTAAGTGGGTACCGTTGCCATGTTTGGTTTTCGCCCACCCTCTACGACTTTTATATATCGCCGAGGAGGCTGAGTAGGTTCCGAGCGTATCCGAACATGACCCAAGCCGTGTCCATTGAACGTCGCGCCTCCCAAGCATTCGTCGTCCTCATCCTGGCGACGCTCACGATCGCCGCGATCCAGACCCCGAGCGCCGACGCCCAGAATCTCCCCGCCTCACTCTATACCGTCGAAGGCTACGTCTACGACAACCAAGGCGTCCCCTTGAAGGACGCCACCGTCACCATCTATCTCGCAGGCGGCGGCGACCCCACGTCCGCCGTCACCGACGCCAACGGCAAGTACACGTTCTCGAGCGTCACCGCCGGAAAATACAACGCCAGCGCCACCGCGGCGAACCTCGTCGCCGCCTTCGTCCCCATCCAAGTCGGCGGTACGGACTCCCGCATCCAACAAAGCTTCCTTCTTCGCGCACCCGACCAACAGGTCTACGGCCAACCCATGAACCTCCGCGGCGTCGTCCGCGACGACGCCTCCGGCGCACCCATGGCCGACGTCGCCATCGAGATCTGGAACTACTACTACCCCAGCCAAGGCTACGATTACAGCTACCCCAGCAACACCGAACAACGCCAGACCGTCCGCAGCGCCGCCGACGGATCCTACAGCGCCGTCTTGAGCGAAGGATCCGCCAACTTGATGGTCCGCAAGGAAGGCTACGACGCGCTCCACGCCAACTTCGAGATCCGCGCCGACCGCGTCCTCGACCTACCCATGCTGAAATCCACCCAGCAGTCCATCACCATCTCCGGCACTGTCACCGGCATCGACGGCACGCCCCTGCCGGACGCCTGGGTGAACGTCCAACCCGACTACGGTTGCCAAAGCAGCGACCCCAACACCGTCTGCGCGTACGACATGCCGTACGAGCAACGCTCGAGCCAGTCCGGGGACGTATACTTCTACTACGAACCGTCCGTCTCGCAGTACAACAGCACGATGACCGACAAGAGCGGAAAATACGAAGTCCGCACCATGCCCGGCCGCATCCTCGTCATGGCCCAGGCCAACGAGCACATCCAGAAGCAGCAGTCCATCGAAGCCAAGTCCGGCGAAAAGAAGACCGTCAACTTCGAACTCGAAAAGATCCCCGCCGACTCCGTGCGGGTGTTCGGACGCGTCGTCGACGCCGCAACCGGCGAAGCGATCTCCTACGCCCAACTCAACCTCGAGAACCAGAAATGGGGACACTACAACTACACCCAGACCGCCAAGGACGGCAGCTTCGAGTTCTGGACCAAACCCGGCTACACCATCGTCACCGCAAGCGCTTACCAATGGTACTACGCCCCGTGCGAAGCGCAGACGGAACCCGCCTCGTCCCCCGAATCCGACAAAGGCGGCGTCAGCGCCCCCGAACCCTACTACACCTCCCCGCCCTGCGAACAAGGAGAGCGCGACCGCGAGTACATGCCGCGCGTCTTCACGATCGACGCCCAAGCCGACCAACCCGAAGAGATGGAGTTCAAGCTCATCCCCCGACCCGTCCCCGACGCCGTGTTCCAAGGCTACGTCGTCAACAAGACCAGCGAAAAAGGCGTTCCGGGCGCGTACGTGTCGTTCTACAACGAACTCACCCGCGACTACGGCCAAGCCACGACCGATGAGGACGGCAGCTTCAAGATCAAGGTCCACGGCGGATACTACACGGTGCGCGCCTCGGCCCAAGACTACTTCGACGTCGTCGAGAACGCCGAGATCAAGTCCGGCGAGACGAAGCGCCTCGACCTCGTCGCCAGCCCTGGACAACGCAACTACGGCTACTGTTGCTACACGTACGCCAGCCACGGAAGCGACGGGTACTCGGTCAAGGAATCGTCCATGGGCCCGTCCGGCGGAGGCGGGTACGCCCCAGCCTCCACGCAACCCATGGCCCCATCCGCCATGGGCGTCGCGAGCGACCAAGACAGCGCACGCGCAGCAGGCGCCCCCAGCGGCGGCGGACAACAGGCGTACATGGGCGAAGGCGGCGGACTCGGACCCTACTCGCCCGCCACGGACCAGGAACCC
>CAYOZB010000104.1:0-11394 GCA_964408365.1 uncultured Halobacteriales archaeon
GGATCCGCAGTTCGCAGTTGGGAAAAAAGACCCTCGTCGTCGAGCGGCAATGGGTTGGCGGCGTGTGTGGTCATGTCGGCTGCATCCCGAGCAAGGCACTCATCAGCGTCAGCAGACTGTACCGCAAAATGCGGGAAGCAGCCGAGTTCGGCATCAACGTCCAAGGCGTCTCCGTCGACTGGACGAAAGTTCAGACGTGGAAGAAGGGCGTCGTGAAACGTCTCGGCGACGGCGTCGGCAACTTGGTCAAAGGAAACAAGGCCGAGCTGCTCATGGGCACCGCGAAGCTCACCGGACCGAACACGGCCGAGGTGAAACTCGCCGACGGCAAAACGGAGCAGATCAAGTTCAAGTCGTGCATCTTGGCAGCGGGCAGCGTTCCGATCGAGATCCCGGGTTTCAAGCCGGACGGCAAGGGGATCGTCACGAGCACGGAAGCATTGGAGTTCCCGCAACTGCCGAAAAAACTCGCCATCATCGGCGCGGGCGCCATCGGGCTAGAGATCGCGTGCTTCTACGCGAACTTCGGAACCCAGATCACCGTCATCGAACTGATGCCCCAGGTGTTGCCCGGCGTCGACGGCGAAGTCGCGCGCATGATGGAGCGTTACTTGCGAAAACGTGGCATCGAGATCTTCACCGAAGCCAAAGCCAAACAGGCCACCCCGACGTCGAACGGCGTCAAAGTCCAATTCGAGGTCGCCGGAAAAGTTCAGGAAGTCGAAGCCGACCATTGCCTCGTCGCGGTCGGGCGCCGGGCACTCGTCGCCGAACTGGGTCTCGAAGCGGCGGGTGTAAAGCTTCACGAGAAAGGGTGGGTTCAGGTCAACAACAAGATGCAGACCAACGTGCCGAGCATCTACGCGATCGGCGACTTGGTCGGTCCTCCGCAACTTGCGCACAAGGCAAGCAAAGAAGGATTGGTCGCCGCGGAGGTGATCGCCGGAAAACCGGCGCTCCGTGACTTCGCGACCGTGCCCGGCGTCATCTTCACCGACCCCGAAGTCTCCACCGCAGGCATGACTGAGGACGACGCGAAGAGAGCCGGTCACGATGTGGGGATTGGAAAATTCCCGTTCGCGGCCAGCGGCCGCGCCCTCGCGGGCGGCGACACGGACGGGTTCGTCAAACTCGTCTTTGACAAGAAGACGCACCTCGTGTTGGGTGTGCACATCATCGGACCCGAAGCCAGTGACCTGATCAGCGAAGCCGCCTTGGCGCTCGAGATGGGAGCGACGGTCGAGGACATCGCGTGGACCGTCCATCCGCACCCGACGCTCGGGGAAGCGATCTGCGAAGCCGCCGAGGACGCGGAAGGCATGCCGATCCACACGTTGAAGCGCCCGGCTTAGTTAGTCCCCCAGCCGGTGTTCCACTCGCTCGTAGCCGTATGCTCGTTCCGAGGAAGCGGGCCCCTTGAGTTCAAGGGCGCGGAAAGTTTCGACGAGTTCATTTTCCAACTGCTCCCGACCAACGCGATCCGAGGCCCGGCGAAGGAATTCAGTCCTTCCTCCGGCGTCAATCGTGAGATCCAGTTCGTCCGTTGAAGCTGAGCGCTGCATTAAGAAGAACTCCCAGACCCAGGCTCCGGTCCGGATTTGCGCCCTGCCAAGACCGGCGGGTGTGGTTTGCTCGGGTTCCGGTTGCTCGTCAAACAACTTGTCTAACCGAAGGGCCACACGAACCGGCACCGAGTGGCTGTATTCGTAGGTCGTGCCGGGGGGCGGCGTCCAATCAAGACGTTCTTGCTCTTCATCGGGAAACGCCTCGACCGACCAACGATCGGCCTCTGCACGCGTGACGATGGTCACGTTCGTCGCGAACGCGGCGAATCCTCGCCGGACCGAGTCGAGCGTCATCGGGAATTCCAAGAAGCACAGGATCTCGAGCTCCGGCGCGATGTCCCTCCCGCCCTCGTTCATCGAGACAAACGGGTAGTGGAGCGTGAAGGGGCCGCGATGAACTCGTTCAAGACCAAACTTGCCGGGCACCCACATGGAACCAAGGAACGGGTGCTTCATTTCCATGAGCGGAATCACGGGCTCGGTCCGCTCGTTCGTCGTCTGGGAAGGAGCGAAAGTGAACCTCGTTTCCGCTACGTTGAAACCTGACACATCGGATTGTGGAAAGTCGGAAAACGTCCAGAACGGTTCTTGCCAACCGAACTTTTCAGAATGCGTCACGCTCACGCATCCAGAAGCCAGCAAGAACACGAGAGCAAGCGCGGCGACCCTCAAGCGGTTCCTTCCCGCAAACGGGACGCCGCCACCCCGCAAATAGTGCGTGGTCCGCTGGTGCACTTCCTCGCGCAGGTCTGCGAAGTCGTCCCCGATTTGACTCGGGGCAGTAATGTTAGCCGCGCCGGTCCAACGCATACTTTCCGCCTGGCGGGCGATCGTAGGATTGGATTGCTCGAGGATCGTAGCGGTCGTCGTGGCAGCTGTCGTACAACAGATCGAATCCGCCCTCGTCGTCCTCGCGGACCGAGGTCGTGGCCTTGGGTGACGTGTTCAATCGCCATCCGACCTGGCAACAAAAATGCGTGTCGTCCACGTTGAACGCGATAAAACCGTCTGGCGCAAATTCACGCGTGACCTCGTCGGAATAGGTGCCGTTCGGGACCTTGAGCACGATGGCGTTCATCTGACGGCCGGGATCTGTGACGCCCTGGCTTCGCCACTTGACGTGGGCGCCTTGCCAATCCTCCGTAAAATCGGTGGCTTTGACTTCGCGGTCCAACAACGGTTCAAACCAGACCTCGAGGCCCTGCGCCTCGGCTGCCCAGATCCGTTCCTCGCTGAGCGAATAGGTAAACCGATTGTCCCCTTCGAAGTCTCCACCAAGACCTGGCATGTCCGGCCGACAGTACGAATACCAGTCGAGATGAGAGGAGACGCCCTGAATCAAGCCCATCTCGTCGACGCGCACCGGGATGACGGGTAAGCCGCCATCCCCTGGGCCGGGTGGTAGAAGCCGCGCGCCAAGATATCGGCCATCGTCGACGTTAACCCTCGGGGATGCGGTCAAGGCGAACGCGGCGCCGAACGCGATGACGGCGATCAAGGCCGCCGACAGGACCGTGAGCCGGATGAGCCGTTCGGACTCCACGGATCGAGAACTGCCTCGGGGACTTCAAGCCGAGCCACACCACGACCCGCGCATTCAGCGAGGTTTTATGGGAGGACCAAGTGCGCCGCCTCGTGCAAAAGCCGCAGGCGATCCACTATGTGCTGCTCGCCGTCGCCGTCGCGAGTGTTTCGCCGAGTTCCATCATTGCAAAATACGCCAGTGGAAACATGCCGGACACGGCCGTGGGCGTCGAATACGCCGGCGACGCCGGAGCGTTGGTGATGTCGTTCTACCGGCTGCTTTTCGCCACACTCATGCTTGCACCGTGGGGTGTGCGGGCGGTCGTACGCGAACGCAAGAACGTGTCGCGCAAACAACTCGGGTTCTTGGCGATTGTCGGGTTTCTGCTCGCGGCCCACTTCGGCACGTGGATCGAGAGTCTCAACCACACGAGCGTCGCCTCGAGCGCCCTTCTCGTAACGACCGAAGCGATCTGGGTCCCGCTCGGAGCCGCATTCATTCTTCGTGAGCACATCGGAGTCCGCGTCTGGACCGGCGTCGCGATCGCCCTTGGAGGATCGCTGGTCCTTGTCCTCGGCGACGCCGGAGCCGCGCTCGGCGGACCGAACCCCGTACTGGGCGATTTCTTGGCCGTCGCGGCGGCCCTTGCCGCGTCGCTCTATTTCCTCGCCGGACGGTTCACGCGCCAGAACCTCAGCCTGCCCGCGTACGCGACGATCGTGTACGGGTTCTCCACCGTGTTCTTGCTCCTCTTCGTCCTTGTCCGTGGGGAACCGCTCTTTGGCTACCGGCCGATGACGTACTTCTGGATGTTCCTCTTCGCGCTCGTCCCCATGATCTTGGGACACACGATCATCAACTACATCCTCCGGTGGATCCAACCGCATGTCATCTCCACGACGATCCTCGCGGAGCCACTCGTGTCCGCATTGATGGCGTATGGGCTCGGCATCGATCCGACCCTTCCGGGACTCGTGTACCTAGGCGGGTTGTTGGTGTTGGCCGGCATCATCTACGCGACGATCAAACCGGCCAGTGCGCCAGCTGTAGACAAAGAACAGGCAGGCGGTGGTGCAGGCGATCGCGGCCACACCGAAGGTCCAACGGAAATCTATCTCCCAGAGCCGCCCGGCGAGGTACCCGGCGGGAAGCGCGAGTAGCCCGATCATTGCGTGATAAGCGCCGAAGCCTGTGGCTCGCAGTTCGCCGGGTGTCAGTTCGGCGACGAAGGCTCGGCCTTGTCCTTCTCGCAATGCGCGGCAGAGTCCGAGCATGATGAAGAACGGCAACAATTTCCAATAACTGTCAAGATCGCTGTACGCTGCAAGCCCGAACACGAACGCGTACGCGACGAAGGCGATCGCGAGGATGGGTCGGCGTCCGACGCGGTCCGTGATCTGTCCGACCGGCAAGGAACCGACGGCTTCCGCCGCGTTGAACCAAATGTAGAGGTAGATGACGCTCACGAGCGAGAGCCCGATGTCATAGCCGCGAAGCATCAAGAACGCGACGCTCAGGTGACCGACAGTAAAGAGTCCAGCGACGACCAGGTACCGCGCAAGCGGACCGCGCAACGCCACGCCGGGGATGAAACGGTGCTTGACGCGGTCGATCGCGGCGGGGCCGCCGGTCTCTTTGACGGCAAAGAACAGCAGCAGTCCGAGGAGTCCCGGGATGGCGGCGATGAGGAAGATGGTTCGAAGCGACTCCTCGCTCGTGCCGATGAGGCCGATGAAGACCAAGCACGCTAGAGGCCCCAAGAGCGCGCCGCTCGTGTCCATCATGCGGTGGAAGCCGAACCCGAAGCCCCATTGTGCGCGCGGGATGCTTTCGGCGAGGATGGCGTCGCGAGGAGCTTCGCGGAACCCCTTGCCGACGCGGTCGGCGGCGCGGATCGCGACCACATGTGACCAGTGGACCGAGCCTGCATACAGCGTCTTGACGATGGCCGACAGGCCGTACCCGAAAGCCGCGAGGGCCTTGCGTTTGCCGACGCGGTCGCTGACCCGTCCCGAAAAGTACCGAAGGAACGCGGCGACGCTGTCCGCCAAGCCTTCCATGACGCCGACAAGGACTGCGCCGCCCCCAAGGACGCCGAGGAAGAAGGGGAGGATCGGGAACACCATGTCGGTCGAGAAATCGTTGAGCAGACTGACGAACGAGAGAAGCAACAGGTTGCGGCTTAGGATGCTCTTGCCGTTGATCAACGGTTAGGGGCCCCGGAAGGTCCAGTCGGACGTCAGGGTCGGGATAAGAACGCATCGAACCGAGGCTACGGGCGCCCGACAATGTTTAAAACGGGTCTGGCCTCGGCCGCTCTTCGATGGCGGAAACCCTGCCGATGCTCGAGAACGACCCCCGCAGATCCTACAAGGTGTCCCGTCAACTGCGCATCCTCGTGTTCAGCCTCGTCGCCTCCATCGTTCTCGTGTCGCTCCTGATCGTGTTCGTGCGGTTCGTCTGGGACTCGTTCGTCGTCCCGAACTTCGGCCAAGCGCCTTACAATTCGAACCCGTTCTTCGTCGTCCCCGCGATGCTCCTCATCGCGGCGTTCCTTGGCAAGCTGCTGTGGGACACGGCCGAAGAAAAACCGGCCCCCCCTCGACGCAAGTAGATTGGGTCCGCATCACCAATACTTGTTGCCGCGTTTCTGCAATTGGACCTCGATCTCGTCTTGGATGAGGTCCTGGATGTCCGCGGCGATCTTGTGCACCAACGGCTTGTTCTTCGCGTCCTTCGCGGTGTACTCGTCCATGGGGATCGGTTTGAGGATGCTGATGCGCCACTTGACCGGCCGCGGCAACACGTTTCGAGGAATCGGTAGCGGGAGCCGGAACAGTCGGTCCGTCAGTTTCAAGGTGCCCAGACTGGCGTTGGCTTCTTCGCCGCCGACGATCGCAACGGGAATGATGGGCGCCTTCGCCATCATTGCGGCCCGCACGAAGCCGCGTTTGAACTCGTAAAGACGATACTTCGATTCTTCCGTGACGGCCTTGAACGCGCCATGCTCGCCTTCGGGGAAAATGATGACGAGGCGGCCTTCTTTGAGAAGCTCGACCATCACGTCGATCGTCGCCGGCACCAAGCCGAGGCGTCGCGCGATGTCCGCGACCGTGTCGTTCGCGAACCACGCTTCGTGCACGACACCCCGGGGGATCCGTCCCATCGCGCTGTGGATCGAGATGACCAGGTTCGCGTAGTCGAGGCCGAGCCATCCCGTATGGTTCGGTGCCATCACGCAGCGTCCGACGGGTACGTTCTCCATGCCCTCCACGGTGACGCGGCAGTAGCTTCGGATGAGCTTGTACGGGACGAGGATCCGTTTGATGAGCGCCTCATCCACTTCTCCCACCTTTGGGCTGCGCTCAAGCGCTTTGGACAAGCGTTTGCCGACGTCGGTGATGATCGGGTCCGCCATTGAACGTACTTGGAGAAGCCTGGACGCATTGAGAAACCTTCGGCCGGGCCCCCAAACCTCTTTGCTACCACCCTTGTTACCAGGTGACCCCGTGTTCGAAGACCTCGGCAAAGGCCACGCGTTGCGCGACCTCATCCAAGAAGTGTTGCGGCAAGGACCCGCCTCCATCTCCCAACTCGGGAAACGGCTCAAGGAACCGTACAACGTCGAGCTCCACCGCCTCGCCCTCGCGGGGTACCTCAAAGCCCTCGCGGACGTCGGCGTCTTGGAAGAGCGAGAGATCCCGCCTGCGAAAGTGTACCAGCTGCGACCCCAACAGCAACGTGCGACGATCTACGACGCCGTGGCACAACGGATCCGCGAACTCTCACTCCCGGAACCCGAATCCAGCCGCCTCTTCGTCCAAGTCCTGCACGACCTCTTCCACCGACCCATCTTCCGCGAAGAACTCCGACGCGGCAGTTTCGACTACGCTCCGTCCCTCAAGGAAGCGACCGCCGAAGAACGACAAGCCGCACGACGACTCTTCTCCCGCTCCACGTTGAAGCTTCCGTTCAACGATCCCGCCTACCATCCCGGCGCGCCGACCCCCGAAGAGCTCGCCCGTCTGCGCGACGCGTCCCGGCACGTGCTCGGATCGATCGTGCGGGCAGAATTCGGAGCCAGCCAGCTCGCCCAGACGACCCGCCAAGTCACGCTCGGAGGGCCCGACTAGGTGCGCGCCTTCTTCGGGATCCCCATCGACTGCCCACCCTCGCTGCGTGCCCTCGTCGCCGAACTCCGAGACTGCGGCGCCGACCTGAAGGTCGTGCCTCCGGAGGACATGCACGTGACGCTCAAGTTCCTGGGGGACATCCCCGACGCGCAGGCACCGGTCCTGCTGCAGCACCTGCAGAAGGCCGGTTTCCCGACGGACTACGCGTTACGCGTCGAGAAAGTGGGGGCGTTCCCGGACTGGAAAAAATTCAACGTCCTCTGGGCCGGCCTGACCGACGCGTCGGGCGCGGTCGCAAAATCGTTCGCCCTCAGCGAACACGTCTTTGCTGACTTGGGGTTCCCGGTCGAACCACGTCCCTTCGCCCCGCACTTGACGGTTGCGCGAAAACGTTCCGACCGCGACAAAGACCGCGCCAGAACCGTTCTCGAGTCACACCGGAACGAAGCGTTCGGCGACGTGCATGTCGCGGGACCCGCCTTGTTCCGCTCTCATCTCTCGCCGCAGGGCCCGACGTACGCACGGCTGGGAGGGATCACCGCGTGAAATCCCACTGGACCAGAATCCGCTCAAAGGTCCTCGCGAAAATCAAGCCGTCGCCGGCATTGACGAAGCGCGCCCGAGCGGCAAGTGATCGTCTTGCTGAGAAAGCGCGGGCCGAAGCCAAGGCACTGAAGGTCTCCGTAGAACCGCTCCTGGTTGGATCTCTGGCGAAGGACACCCACCGCACCCCGAACCTCGACGTCGACCTGTTCCTTTTGTTCCCGGTCGACACGACGAGGACCGCGCTGGAGATCCACGGCATCAAGATCGGAAAACGGATCCTCACCAAGCCGACGCTTCGCTACGCCGAACACCCCTACGTGCACGGATCGTTCGCCGGGTTCCCGTTTGACGTCGTCCCGGCCTATGCGATCACGGATCCGGCCGCAAAGATGAGCGCCGTCGACCGGAGCCCGTTCCACACGAAGTACGTCCAGGAACGCCTCAAGCCCATTCAGCGCGACGAAGTCCGCATCATGAAACAGTTCCTCCAAGGGATTGGCTGTTACGGTGCGGAGACCGCGACCAGTGGCTTCAGCGGGTACCTGGCGGAGCTCCTGGTTCTCAAGTTCGGGAGCTTCTGGGACGCGCTCATGGCGTTCCGGGAAGTCCACCCGCCCATCATGCTCGCGCTCGAAGGCGAACCCGAACCCCTAGGCGGCGACCTGGTGTTCATCGACCCCGTGGATCCGCGTCGCAACGCGGCCGCGGCCGTGAGCACCGATCGGCTCGAGACATTCCAGCGTGCCGCCCGCATGTTCACCGCCGCGCCGAAAATGGAATTCTTCTGGCCGCGACCGATGAAGGCGGAGGCCCGCGAACGACTGATGGAGCATCTAAGCCACCGAGGCATCTTCGGCTTGCGCGTCCCGACGCCGACGGTGCGTCCCGAGGCCCGACTGCCGCATCTGCGACGTTTGGCGGAGAAGGTCACGCGGCGACTCAACGAGGAGGGGTTCCGCGTGGTTCGCAGTGTCGTCGATCGTGTCCCGAACGGTTACTTGCTGCTTTGGGAGCACGACCCCGTCGTGTTGCCGGACACGTACGAGCACCGCGGGCCGCCGGTCGATGACACCGACAATTCTCGCAAGTTCTTGCAGAAATGGCAGAACCACCCCGAAGCCGCGGCGTTGCCGCATCCGAAGGGAAAGAACTGGTCGGTTACGCTTCGACGCGCGAACCGGGATCCGATGTCGATCCTCGCCTCGGACTTGGTGCAACTGCTCAAAGGCACCGATCTGCGGAAGCACGTCGCGTCGGGCGCGCGGTTCGGTCATGCGATGGAGTTCGCGCAGAAACCAGGCACCCGGCTTGCGCTCACAAAACTGTTGGTGCCGCGGGACCCTTGGGACGCTTAGCTGACTTTTCGCAGCATGCCGCGAAGGTCGCTCGCAACGCCCGTCGTGCCGACGTCCCACTTGATCTTGGTGACCTTGGCCTTTCCTTTCAAGAAATCCTTGGCGACGCTCTTGAGCATGAGCTCCGTGTGCTTGGCGAGCAACGAGTAGGGCATGGCAAAGGCCGGAGTGATCTTGATGGTCGTCTCGGTGGGTCCAGTTTCGAGGACGTCGACGAGCATGTTCTCCTTGACGAGCCCCTCGCGGTCCGAGAGGTCGTCTTGCATCTCGTACAAGTCGAACCCTTTCGTCGCTTGGAAGATCTCGGGCAAGGTCAGAGGAGCGTGCTCGACGACCATGATGAACGGGAAATTGACGGGGATTTCCATCCCTTTCGGGATACGCACGCTGGGCGCTTCGTCCGGCATCGAGCCGGGCCAGCGCGACCGTTGGCTTAACCTTTCTCGGAAGGGGGCGCGAGGCTTAAGTGGCGGACGCCGCCTCGCCCGCGGGTCCGATGCGGGTCGTCGCGTTTACTGGGATGCCGGGAGCCGGTAAGTCCGAAGCCGTTGCCGAGGCGAAGCGACGCGGCCTGCCCATCGTCAGCATGGGCGACTTTGTACGCCAAGCGGTCAAGTCCCAAGGGCTCCCGGGGACGGACGAGAACCTGGGTCGCATCGCCACGCAGATGCGCAAAGAGAAGGGCGCCGACTATTGGGCGCAACGCACCTGCGACAATGTGCTCGACGATCACCAGGACGAGGGGCTCGTCATCATCGACGGCGTTCGGACCCTTGCGGAGATCGAAGTGTTCCGACGTCGACTCGGCACGTCGTTCCATCTCGTCGCCATCACGGTCCCCGACGCGGTGCGTGCGCAACGTTTGATCGAACGACAGCGAAGCGACGATCCGGCCGATGTGAGAAAAATGGAAGCGCGCGACAAACGCGAAATCGGTTGGGGCATCCTGGAAGCGATCGCGTCCGCGGACACAGTGCTGAACAATTCGCCGCCGCTCTCCGAGTTCCGGTTGCACGTGTCGGAATTGTTCGATAAACTCACTTCGGCGTCTTGAGCTGGGTGCGCGATTTCGACGTCAACGTGCGTTTGCGGTATTCGTCCTTGAACCGCGTCTGCGCTTCGGCGAACGTGTTGGAACGAGTGTCACGGACAGCGGTTTTCTTGGCGGAATCCCATCGGAAGAGTTCCACGCCGCCCGTCGTGAGGAGACCGATCGAGAGCATATCGTTGTATTCTTGCTCAAACACGACTTTGCGGATCCCCGCGTTCACGACCATGCGCGCGCATTGTGTGCAGGGCTGGGTGGTGCAGTAGAGCGTGCTGTCTTTGACGGAGACGCCAAAGAGGGCGGCTTGGAGGATCGCGTTCTGTTCCGCGTGGAGGCAGGGGCAGACATCCGTGAATTCGCCGCTTGGGATTCCCAGTTCTTCGCGGATGCAGCCTGTCTCGATGGGATGGGGGAACCCTTTTGGGGCCCCGTTGTAGCCGGTCGTAAGGACGTGGTTGTCCTTGACGATGACCGCGCCGACGGCGCGTCGGGGGCACGTGGTGCGTCGCGACACGAGGCCGCACATCTCAATGAAGGTCGCTTCGAAGCTGGGACGCGGCGCGGCGGGGCTTGGCATCGTCGCTCGGCACGACGGCTCCTCGTCTTTACCGTTTGCGCCGCCTGGCTCGGCCCCGGTTTTATCAACCGTCCGTTTGTTCGCCGCCCGCTTCCATGCTTTCTGTGCGCGCGTCGACGCCGTTGCGACCGTCGGAGGACCCGAAAAAGGTCGAACGAGCGCTGCGGACCTTGTTCCCAGGGTTAGAACCAGCGCGCGAAGGCGACCGAATGGTCGTCGAGACAGATTCTCTCAAGTCGATCCGGGATCTCATCTGGAAACACAAGATCCTCGACGCCGCGCGACGCATCCTTCTAGGGAGTCTGTCGCAGGAGGGCACGAAGAGCCGGTTCGCGTTGTCCAAGCAGGCGGCGTACGCAGGCACGTTGAGTTTTGCTGTAGGTCAGGCTCCGCTTGGGGACGTGACGATCGAAGTCGTTGGCGAAGACCTGGAACTTTTGTTCAAGGAGATTGCACCGCCGACCCTGAGCGGACGGCCCGTAACGGAAGAACAGTATGATCAAGCGCTGGAGAAAAAGCGAAAGGCGCGCGTCGTGCGTGAGAAGGTCGCGAAGGAACGGCTCGTGACCGAGTTCGGGGTGGGCGCGAAAGATGAAGAGACCGAAATCGTGGCCGCGGCAAAGGACGAGGAGGAGTAAGTGACGC
>CAYOZB010000105.1:0-11120 GCA_964408365.1 uncultured Halobacteriales archaeon
GCACTCCGAGTACTGGACTGATGCTTGCGATCATCGTCGTCCTCGGAGTCGCCGTAATTCGCACGCGAGTGCGTCGAGAACCCTAAGGCGTCACGGCGGGGCGCGGCGCCGCGACGGGAACCATGGTGGCAACAGAGTCACGGAACTCGCACACCTTGCACAAAGCGCCGCTCGACGGTTCGCCACAGCGGACGCAGGAACCAAGCGGGATCCGGTCGTCGTGCTGTTCCAGCCAGGGCTTCATCGTGTCGAAGGTGCGCACGAGCGCGTGCCGCGTGCCGGGGCGGGCGTCCTCCATCTGGTAGAGGACGTTCCGGTAAAGCGAACGGCCCGAGTCGTGGGAGTAGGGGCATTCGTCGTCGTGCCAGTCGAGGCCCTTGGTGTACGCGTAGAGGTACACTTCGCTTTCCGGGATGAGGCGTAGAGGTAGCAAGCGTTGGGTGAGACCGGGTTTCTTGACGTCGTGCGGCCCGAGGCGGGCGAGTTTCTCGAGCTCGGCCGAACTGAGGTTCATGAGGATCGCTTGGGCTGTGTCATCGAGGTTGTGTCCGGTGACGAGTCGGGTGGCGCCGAGTTCGTTGGCGAAATCGTTCATGATTCGTCGTCGGAACACGCCGCAGTAGCTGCACGCGCCGAGGCCCGGTTTGGCGGCTTGGATCGTGTCCATGTCCGCTCCGGCCAAGTCCTTGGTGCGTCGGATCACGTGTTCGATGCCGAGTTTCTTGGTCACGCGCGCGGCGACTTCGAGGCTTTGCGGACGGTACCCGTGGATGCCCTCGTCCACTGTGAGCGCGATGACCTCGACGTTGCGTCGCTCTTGGGCGAGCATTTGGGTCAGATGCAACGCGACGGTGGAGTCTTTTCCCCCAGAGTAGGCGACCACGATGCGGCCGTCGTTGATGCCGCCTTGTCGCTTGGTCTCCCGCTTGACGCGCTTCTCGATGGAATCCTGAAGATGCAGGCCGCACAAGCGTTGTCCCGAGTACCGGAGCCATGCCACGCTGGGGCTCGGGCAGTCGTCGCAACGCTTCGTGTCGGCCATGCGGACTTCACATCCAGGCTTGGTGCGCTAAAAGCATTTGGTGCCAACACAAACAGTAAATATCGACGATTTCTGGCTCGCGAACATGGGTTTCCTTCCGTCGGTCTTTGTGGCCGCCGCGATCCTGTTGGCCGGATGCTTCGGCTCTCCGGAGGGCGAGTCCCCGGAACCATCAGCGTCCGTCGATAGCGACCTGCCGAACTTCCAGCCGGTCGCCCCCGAAGAAGAAGCCCCGCGCACGATCCTTGAGGCGCCCAAGTGGAAACAGGGCGAATGGTGGAAGATCCGCATGACGGATTCCGGCTTCACCGGAAGCGTCTACGAAACGACGCGCGTGGTCGTCGGCCAAGAAGGCGACCACTATTTGGTCGGCATGCCGATGGACGAGTTCAGTGACGACTTCATGGTCATCCACATCCCCGGCTTCGGTCAGGTCACCAAGGAAGACCTGAGTTTCGAGGTCCACGACGCACTCTTTCAGCCGTTGCGCTTCCCCTTGGTTGAAGGCGACAGCTGGGTGACGGCGTTCGAAGCCCGCGCCGTGACCATGACGGTCAAGGCCATCGAAAGCGAGACCCGCGCGGTCATCGAGATGACAACCGGGACCGGAACCCCGCAGGACAACGCGAACCTCACGTACGACGCCTTGATCGGCGAGGTCGTCGAGAACGATATGCCGAATTACGCGACCTACGAGGTCGTGGAACACGGCTTCAATTACACTGGTGTCGTCACCGTGCCGCATATGCATGACTTGATCTTCGCGCACTTCCGGATCGGGCCCGCGTGGAACGGACAGACTGGCACCGATGCGGTCGCGACGATCACGGACAGCATCGACGTGGACACGACCTACGACCGCGTCTCGTTCGGACTCATCTTCTCACATGCCGCAGGTGCAGTTGCGCCCAACGCTGGCGGGTACTACCACGAATTGGCGACCGCGCCGAACAGCGAAGAATTCGAACTGACAGTGATGCCGACCGATTCACCGATCCAGATCTTGACCGTCGGTCTCGATAAGCCCGGCGGGGTCTGGACGTTCGAGCATCAGGTCGGCGGCCCCGGGTTCATCGGCGCTGAGGGCATCGCGTATCACACGTACCACGTGGAGATGCCAAGTGGCCGCGTGCTCCCGTCGACCGGCGAGCACGCGCACGGCGGCTGAACCTGGGATTATTCTTCGTCCTCGGGCGGCGTGGCTTCGCGCTGACGATCCCATTCCGCCTGGGGGGCGGCGGCGTATTCGGCGCTCCCGCCGCCACCGCCACTGTCGCAGGCCCAGAGGACGACGAGCGTCGCGTTCTGCGGAACCGTGCCGTTGACGGTGGCGTTCTCGGTTTCTTCGTAGGCCTGGACGAGGGCCATGTCTTCGTCGTAGAAGTCGACCATGCGGGAGTCGGAGTCGCCCGGATCGAAGAGCGTCGAGAACGTCATGTTCCAGGTGGTGTTGTTGACTGGGAACTCGACGTGAGAAGTGCCATTGAATTCGCCCAGATCCCATACGTCTCGCGTGCCGACGACGCAAGCGAGGGCACCGTTTTCCCATTCGCCGCTCCAGCGTTCGGCGGCGAAGTCGTTGGCGGTGATGTTGAGGGTCGCGTTGCTTTCTCCGGCCTCGTTCGCGAGGGTGAGGTTGACGGTGTATTGGCCGATCTCGAAGAACGTGTGCTCGAAGACGGCGGGCACTCCGGTGCCGTTCGTGGTGTTTCCGTCGCCGAGTTCGAGGGTCCAGTTGTAGGTGCCGCCTTCCTCCGAAGAATCGAGGATGGTGAAGGCGACGTCGACGGGGATGGCTCCGTTGACGATGTCGGCGGTGAGGTTCGCCACCGGTTTTCCGGGCGCCGGATCGGTGATGTTCGTGGGTCCGGGGGTCGTGGTCTCTTCCGGCTCGGCAGAAGTGGTGGGCGGGGTCGTCGGGGAGGTCGTGAGCGTGCTGGTCGGCGTCACAGCCGTCGGCGTGACTTCGACGTCCTTGCCGTTGTCGGTGCAGCCGGAGAACGCCGCAAGAACGCACAACAGGCTCATGGACAAGATTGCGGGTTTCACGGACAAAATTGCCCGTCTCGAACCTACTTAACGGTTCTATGTCGAGCTTCGAATGGACCGAGCGTTGTCCTAGTCGCGTTGTGTAAACTGGTCTAGACTCGTTTTATGTAACACGCTGGGCATGGAGGCGACCCCATGGCGACGACGAGTTCGGCCCTCCGTGATGTAAAGGCGGCGCGCGGCACGACGCTGCGCTGCAAATCTTGGCGGACCGAAGCCATCTTGCGGATGCTTGAGAACAATCTCGAGAATGCGGAGCGGCCCCAGGATCTCGTCATCTACGGCGGCACGGGACGGGCGGCCCGCAGTTGGGAAGCCTACGATGCCATCGTGTCCTCTCTCAAGGGCCTCGCGGATGACGAGACGCTCCTTATCCAATCCGGCAAGCCCGTCGCAGTGTTCCGCACCTTCCCTACGGCTCCTCGAGTGCTTATTGCGAACTCGAACCTGGTCCCCGCCTGGTCAAATTGGGACACGTTCAACGAGCTCGAACGAAAAGGCCTCATGATGTACGGTCAGATGACCGCGGGTTCGTGGTGCTACATCGGCACGCAAGGCATCCTGCAAGGCACGTACGAAACATTCGCAAGCCTCGCGAACATGCATTTCGGCGGCTCGCTTCGGGGACGCATTGTCCTTACTGGTGGCCTTGGGGGCATGGGCGGCGCGCAGCCGCTTGCCGTCACGATGAACGACGGGGTCTGCGTCACCATCGAGGTCGACGAGAAACGGATCCAACGTCGCTTGGAGCAGAAGTATCTCGATCGTCGCGTCGAAGACCTCGAGGACGCCTGGAACGAGGCCGAGGAAGCGGCCGCGGAGGGTAGACCATTATCAATCGGCGTGCCCGGTAACTGCGCCGAACTCTTGCCGCTCATCGCCCAGAACGGAAAGATCCCGGACGTGGTCACCGACCAGACGAGTGCGCACGATCCGCTCAACGGCTACATCCCCGTCGGATACACGATGGAACGTGCTGGAGCGTTGCGGAAAAAAGATCCAGCAACGTACATCAAGGAAGCCCGGGCGTCGATCGCGACGCACATGAAAGCGATGCTTCTGTTCCAAAAATCGGGAAGCCGCGTCTTCGATTACGGCAACAACATCCGCGGCCAGGCGAAACTCGCGGGCGTCAAGGACGCGTTCGACGTGAAAGGGTTCGTGCCGCTCTACATCCGGCCCTTGTTCCAAGAGGGCCGCGGACCGTTCCGCTGGATCTCACTGACCGGGAACCCGGAGGACATCCACCGCACCGACCGGCTCGTGCTCGACATGTTCCCCGGAAACGACCGACTCACCAAATGGATTCGGCTGGCCCAAGAAAAAGTCCCCTTCCAAGGCTTACCGGCGCGCGTCTGCTGGCTCGGCCTCGGAGAACGCGACCGGTTCGCCCTTGCGATGAACGAGCTTGTGCGAAACGGCGAGATCGGCCCCATCGCCGTCACACGAGACCACCTCGACACGGGAAGCGTCGCGTCCCCGAACCGGGAGACGGAAGCGATGAAGGACGGCAGCGATGCCGTCGCGGATTGGCCCCTGCTCAACGCGCTCGTCAACACGGCCGCAGGAGCCGACAGCGTCCAGATTCACAACGGCGGCGGCGTGGGGATTGGGTTCAGCACGCACGCCGGGATGGTCGTCGTCCTCGACGGAACGGCGGCGACGGACGAGCGGATCAAACGCGTCTTCATCACCGATCCCGGGATGGGTGTAGTCCGTCACGCGGACGCCGGCTACGAGAAGGCGAAAGAGACTGCGAAGAAGGCGGGTCTCAAGACGCCATCGTTACCGTGAATCAACCGCGGGTCGGCGCCCGGGTTCGAGGTCGCGGGGAAACGCCTGATCTTGCACGAGCGGCGCGGGCCCTCGTCGAGGGCGTTGCCGTCAATGTGATGGTGACTTCGACGGGCGCCGGTCGTGCCGTCGGGCGTCTCCAGCGTCGTGCAACCGCGCAGCAGCCAAGTAGAATCAAGAGCAACGGCCCGGCCGCGGTCACATCCCAAGGACGGGCGCACTCGTTTTTCCACTTTTTGGGCGAAACGCTCATCCGGCCTTCGAAGTTGGCAACGGCCGTGGGTCCTTCACCGGTCGTCATCGACGGAAGATCGCTTACCATCGACGCGGTCACCGCGGTCGCGCGCGACGGAGCCCGCGTGCGGCTTTCCCCGGCGGCACTCAAACGCATGCGGGCGTCCCGCCGAGTCGTCGATGATCTCGTTCGTCGAAACCAGACCGCGTACGGCATCACCACCGGGTTCGGCGAGTTTGCGCACATCAAGATCAGTCGCGAAAAAACGCGACAGTTGCAACGAAACCTCATCATGAGCCACGCGGTCGGCGTCGGCGAACCGTTTCCGCGCGAAGTCGTTCGCGCCGCCATGCTGGTGCGCGCGAACGCATTGGCCAAAGGCTTCAGCGGGGTCCAACCCGCCGTCGTCCGACTTCTCATCGACATGCTCAACGCTGGGGTCCATCCCGTCGTGCCGTCGCAGGGGTCCCTTGGGGCCAGTGGAGACCTTGCGCCGCTTGCGCATCTCGTCTTGCCGATGATCGGGCTCGGCGAAGCGGAACTACGGGGACGGATTCTTCCAGGCACGGAGGCCCTCCGACGCGCGAAGCTCAAACCGGTCGAGCTCGAAGCCAAGGATGGACTGGGTCTCATCAACGGCACCGCGTTCATGGCCGGCATCGGCGCGCTCCTTGTCCACGATGCGCGCGCGTTGCTCGAAGACGCGCAGATCGCCGCTGCGATGACCGTCGAAGCGCTCCTCGGCACGGACCAAGCGTTCCGTCCCATCGTCGGAGAACTCCGGCCGCATCCCGGTCACATCGCCGTCGCGAAGAACCTGTGGAACCTCACGCGCGGGTCCGCCATCATGGCGTCGCACAAGGACCCGCAATCACACGCCCATTCCCCGCGCGTGCAAGACGCCTATTCGATCCGTTGCGCACCGCAAGTGCTGGGCGCAAGCGTCGACGCAGTCGAATATGCGCGTCGCGTCATCGCCATCGAACTCAACTCCGCCACCGACAACCCGTTGATCCTTCCCGGTTCCGGAAGCCTCTCTGCCGGGAATTTCCACGGCCAACCGCTCGCACTGGCTCTCGATTTTCTTTCCATCGCATTGTCCGAAGTGGCCAACATCGCCGAACGTCGCGTCGACCGTCTCGTCAACCCGCACGTGTCCGGCATGAAGGCGTTCCTCATCGAATCCGGGGGACTCAACAGTGGCTACATGGTCGCCCAATACACGGCTGCCGCGCTCGTCTCTGAGAACAAGGTCCTCTCCCACCCAGCAAGCGTCGACTCCATCCCGACGAGCGCCAACCAGGAGGACCACGTTTCCATGGGGCTGATCTCGGCGACGAAGGCCGTGCGCGTCCTGGAGAACGCGGCGAACGTCGTCGCGATCGAATACATGTGCGCCGCGCAGGGATTGGATTTTCGGAAACCCGTCAAACCCGGGAAAGGCAGCGTCGCGGCGCACGAAAAGATCCGTCGCGTCGTCCCTCGCCTCGTGCGCGACCGCGTGTTGGCCCCGGACATTGCGAAGGTCCGCGCGTTGATGGATGAGGGTGCGCTGCGCGCCGCCGTGCATGGGGCGGGCGTGCGGATCGCTTGGACTTGATTCCCATCACGCGGGTGTGGCGACCCGGCCGTCCAGGATGACGTGTTTGACCGGATTGGGTCCGACCCAGTACGCAAGCTCGTCGACGGTCGCATAATGGTGGACAAGCACGTTGGCTCGATAGCCTGGTTCGATGCGGCCGACTTTGTCTCCGCGGCCAAGGGCGTGGGCGGCGTTCGTCGTCGCCGCGACCAACGCTTCGGCCGGAGTCAAGCGGAGTTCAAAGACGGCCCACTGGAGCACCGTTGGCATCGTGAGCACCGGACAGTTTGGATTGAAATCCGTGCCGATCGCGACGGCCGCGCCCGCGTCCAGCAGTCTGCGCGCGGGTGCTTGAGATTCCAGGAAACCGAGTGCGGCGACGCCCGGGAGGAGCACGGCGACGGTGGGGCTTCCTGAAAGGGCTTTGATGCCTGCCTTCGAGACCTGCAGCAAGTGTTCGCAGGATGTGACGCCGAGTTCCGCCGCTAGTTCGGCGCCTTGGCGGTTCTCGAACTCGTCCGCGTGGAGCTTCATCGAGAGCCCGCAGACGCGCGCAGCTTCGAGGATCCGTTTCGTTTCGGCGCGCGTGTAGGCGCCTTGGTCGAGGAACACGTCGCAGAATTCCGCAAGTCGCTCCTTCGACACGGCTGGGATCATGTGGGAGACAAGTTGTTTCATCCAGCCGCTGCGGCCGCCCTTGGCGTCGCTAGGGATGACGTGGGCTCCCAGGAACGTCGGAACCAGTTCGGGAACGTTGCGGGCGTTGGCGTTGCGGATGGCGAGGAGTTGTTTCTTTTCGTCCGGCCAGTTGAGTCCGTAGCCGCTCTTGGCCTCAGCCGTGGTGGTGCCCCATTCGAGCATGATACGGGCCCGTTCGCGCGTGAGTTTTGTGAGTTCGTTCAGGGACGCCTTGCGCGTTGCGCGGACCGTGTGTCGGATCCCGCCGCCGGCTTTGAGGATGTCCAGGTACGATTTCCCAGAAAGCTTGAGCTTTAGTTCGAACGACCGGTCGCCGGCAAACGGCAGATGAGTATGTGGGTCGACGAATCCCGGCGTGACCAAGCCGCCTTCCGCGTCGACCACTTGGTCGGCATCATACTTGGCGCGAAGCCGTGGCGTCGGCCCGACTTCGACGATGCGTCCGTCGCGGATCGCGACCGCTCCGTTCTCTACGAGTCCAAGGGAACCGAACCGTTTGCCGCGTTGTGGTCCCGGCTCGCCGCGCATCGTTGCGACGGAGCCTGCGTTGGCGACGAGAAGGTCACACCTCAATTCAAAGCCCTTAAACGCTGACCCCTGCGTTAACCCATCGGAAATGGCGATTCCTCACCTGAAACCGTTCGCGGGAAGCCTCCCGCGCAAGGCGTTCGACGAGCAGGATCCGCGCGCGTTGGACCTGTTTCAGACGTGGGGAGAAGCGAAGCCTCCGGAGTACGCCCTCGTCGGCGTCCCCTTTGATGGCGGCGTCCTCGGACGCAAAGGAGCCGCCGGTGGGCCGGCCTCGATCCGCGAGGCGCTGCGTTACAGTTCCAGTTACTCCTTCGAAGAAGACGTCGACCTGTGGGGTATGCAGACCGGCGACGTCGGCGACATCACGGTCCCCAACGACAACCTCGAACGCGCCCACCTTCAAGTCACGGAGACCGTCGCCGCGTTGTGGAAGGAAGGCGCCCACCCGCTCATCATGGGCGGAGACAACAGCATCACCTACGCCGCCGTCCGCGCCTTGTCGCAAAGTGTCACGGGCAAGGTCGGTATCCTCGATTTCGACGCGCACCTCGACGTGCGGGAAGGAACCGCATCGAGCGGCACCCCGTACCGTCAGATCCTCGAGAACCTAGGCGGCAAGGTCGAGGCCCGAAACGTCGCCCAAGTCGGTCTGCGACGGTTCGCGAACTCCAAGGTGTACCGCGACTACGCACAAAAGAAAGGCGTGCGCATCTTCAGCATGAAAGAGATCCGCCGCTCCGGGTTCTCCGGCGTACTCGACTCCGCGCTCCAAGCCGCCACCGACGGCGTCGATGCCCTCTACGTGAGCCTTGACATGGACGTCGTCGACCAGGCCTGGGCTCCGGGCGTCAGCTCCCCGAGCCCCGATGGGTTGACGCCGCGCGAAGTCTTCGACGGTGTGATGGCCGCGGGAAACCGTTCCGTCGCCAAAGGCTTCGAGGTCGTCGAGACGGCTCCGAACCTCGATCCGACGGGCAACACGTCGCGCGTCGCCGCGCTTTCCATTCTCCACTACCTCATCGGTCGGAAAAAGCCGGCCTGGACGGCATCCGCCAAAGCCCCGGAACGTTCCGGCGAAGCACCGCGACCACGAATGCCACCATCGGGCCCCATCGGGTATGGACGCGGCGGACCCCCCGGACGAGGCGGCGGCGGACCCGGCGGCTACCGTCCCCCGCCGCGACGCTGGTAGATCGCTCCCCAGCAGCGTCAAGTATTCCAGGACGCCCCGAATCTCCCTCCGGATGCGCAACGTCGTCCTCGTCGTCTTCGCCCTGGGCTTGAGCGCGTGCGTGGAGCCCGCCGGAGGCGGCGACGCGTACCGTTTTTCCGGCTCTTTCACCGAAGAGGCGACGCAGCAAGACATGTCCGAATTCACCCAGAAGATGAAGCAACGCGGAGCCAATGACGTGCTTCTCATGGAAAGCTTCCCCGTCCAATTCCAAGTCGTCGGTCTTGGCAATGACTGCGAAGACGTCCGCCTCGATTCGCAGACCCTGAGGTACGTTGAGTCTGCGTCTCCGTGCACGCTCGACGACTGAATGGTTTGAACCGAGGAAAGTTAGCGTCGGCCGGTTTGCGAGTCAACGCGCGTCGATGCCTTGCCAATCCCACGCGTAGAGAGTCGCGAGGTCTTGGTCGAGCCACGACCAGTCCATGTGAATCTGGCCGACGAATTGGTCGCTCTGGGCTTCCGTGCCCGTGATCGTTTGCGAGAACTGAAGCTTCATGGGGCCGGCTGGAGTAAGTGCCGCGACACTCCAAAACGGAGAGGCCAGCGGCCCGATTTCGGCTCGGTTCTGGTACGTCTTCTCTCCCAGTTCGAGCAGGTACGAGGACTCGCCGGAGCCGAGCCCGCCCGCACTGTAGGCCGTGAACAAAATCCCTGGTCGAGGAAGGTCCTTGCTGGTGTTCACGACCGTCGTCCGGTCTACGCTGATCGGCCCGGTCGTCGTTGTTTCCTGGTGGAACACATGGCCGCGATCGTACCACGTCGACGATCCCGCGGCGTCGGTGCGTCGTAACGCGTCCCCGAAATGTGCATCAAAGCCTTGGATGTCGGCCGCTACGCGTTGTAACGGGCGGGCCCGCAGAGCATCAGGCGAGCTGGTCTCGTTCGCAAGGAACAGCCCAAAGGACGCCGTTACAGGGCCACTCTTCGATCCGACGATCACGTAGTACTCGGGCGGATTCTCATCGCACGATCGGGCGCAGCCGCCACTGGCGGAGCCTGCAACCGATGCCCGGTCGGTGACTTGCATTGCGCGAAGGCCCGGGGTCCCGGCTTGGCTGAACTTCCAACCAAACAGCATGAATGCGTCGGTCGCGCCCTCTGCGGTTACGTCGATGACATAACGGATGGAAAATGAAGCGTTCGAGTCTCCGGGTGGTCGCGCGATGTTCGTCAAACGGATCCGCATGGCGCCCCAATTGCCGTCATCGGGCTGCAACTGGTTTTGGAACTCGTGAAGCTCCCGCCACGTTAGCGCGGCCGCGTCGAATCCCGGCTGAGCATCGACGCGTTCTGCGCGTTCCCGCGGAGAGGACACCTGGCGTTTTTCCGCCCCGTCGTCGCGAGGCTCGGCGCCGGCCTCTAAGCAACCGGCGACGAGAAGGATGCCCAGGCAAACCCCGTGGAGGCGAAGCATCGTACGGAACAACGGGATTGGTTCTATTTGTGCTCTCTTGGCGACGCGTCGAAAAGGGTCGGCCGTCGAACCACGCGAGAAACCCTCATTAAGGGAACCCCAACTCGCCCGCCCCAGCGGGTGCACCGTTGAAGCTCTACGAGTACCAAGGCAAAGAAATTCTCTCGAAGTTCGGCATCCCCACGCCCCCGGGCCAAGTGGTCTCGTCAATCCAGGAATTCGACGCGTTGGCGCCGAAACTCAAGTTCCCCGTCGTGATCAAGGCGCAGGTCCTCGTCGGCGGACGCGGCAAGGCCGGTGGCATCCAGTTCGCGAACAACATCCAAGAAGGCCGCGACTGGACGAAGAAGATCCTCGGCATGGACATCAAGGGCCTCAAAGTGAACAAGGTCCTCGTCGTCGAAAAGATCGACTTCGCCAAGGAACTCTACTGCTCCGTCCTCATCGACCGGTCCTCGCGACAAGTGCTGTGCATGGCGAGCGCCGAAGGCGGCGTCGAGATCGAATCCGTCGCGGACGACAAGATCCACAAGATCATCG
>CAYOZB010000106.1:0-11115 GCA_964408365.1 uncultured Halobacteriales archaeon
TCTGCATGGTGGTTTCACTTGTCGGAAAAACGCGTTTTCGCCGACCGACCTTGTGAAGGGCCGGGGCGCGTGAACGCAGCCGCCAGTTGGCGGTGTGACGAAAATCGTTCTTGCCGGTAAGCCGGCCTTAGACGTGGGAGTATAAAGAATGTCGCAAATTTTTGTTGATTTTTTGCGACTCTTGGCCCCGAATCGTGCGGGGCTCTGGCACGTTCAATGCCCGTCGAACGGGCGTTTCACGAGACGATGGACGCGGCCACGGCGGAGTCGTGCGGGACGTCCGAGAGTGCGTAGCGGATCGCGCGCACGATCTCGGTCTCTTCGGGTTGGCAACGGATGCGGATGATGGCGCCGCAGCGGCAGACGATCTCTAGCGTTTGGCCGTCGTGGCGGCACGCGCTCAGTTGGTGAGAGCTCGACTCGGGCGACGTCGTCGCCTGGAGGCGTACGCTTTGTCGGCCGGGGACAGCGAGTTGACCTGCCCACGTCTTGTAGCTCATCAATTAGCGTGCTTTCCGCGGCGGGTTAAAGCCCTTATCGCTAGGGGAGAACCGGGACCGAGCAACTATGCACAGCGGCGCCTAGGCAACCGGAGGCGGCGCTTCTTTGGGAGCGTAGGGGCCTCGTTGCATCGCTTCGACCCATTGCGATTTCTTCACAATGTAGACGTTGCGCACGAGCCGCATCACGGCCATGAGTCGGATCACGTAGGCCGAGACGTCGAACTGGTACCAGCGGAGGCCGTGGACCGCGGAGCGGGGAAAGGCGTGGTGGTTGTTGTGCCAGCCTTCGCCGAGCGCGAGGAGACCGACGACCCACTCGTTCTTCGAGCGGTCGGGGGTCTGGAAGGGTTGTCGGCCGAACGTGTGGCAGACGGAGTTGACGCTCCAGGTGACGTGGTGGTTGAGTCCGACGCGGACGACGCCGCCCCAGATCAAGCCGCTCCAGGCGCCGGAGAGTCCGCCGAACGCGTAGCCGATGCCGAAGGGCAAGGCGAAGGTGAGGATGGCCCAGAACCAGAAGGTCTTGGAGATGAATTTCGCCGTCTTGTCGTCTTCGAAGCCGCGGTAGTAGAGTTCCTCGACTTTCTGGCCGTGGCTGAAGAGCCAGCCCATGTGGGCGTGCCAGAATCCTTCAAGGGGGCTGTGCGGGTCGCCGTCTTTGTCGCTCTTGGCGTGGTGCTTGAGGTGCGTCGCGGCCCAGCCGATGGCGGGGCCTTCGAGCGCCATGGAGCCCAGGGCGAGGAAGAAGCCACGGACGACGGCGGGTCCTTCGAACCCTTTGTGGGTGAGCATGCGGTGGAACCCGATGCCGATCCCGAGCGTCGTCAAGGCGTAGAGCCCGAGAAGGAGGCTGAGATCGACGGCGTCGATGCTCTTGTTCCAGAGATCGTAGACGATGTAGGCGAGTGCGGCCAGGGGGGCGACGACGACGACGAGCAGGAGGGTCTTTTCCCAGAAGCCCGGCTGGGGCATGGCGGTTTTCGGGGCGTTTTCGTTAAGTTCCATGGACGGTGCCTTCGTTCCTCCAGCAGAAATGCCTAGACGGTCCCTGCTTTCAGAACGAAAGTAACATGAGTAGTGGAAGCTTATAACGATTCGAGTGGCCAGGCCAAAGACTAGTATCCCAGCCGAAAGCAAGGCTTCGGCGTTCGCCAAAGGCGAAAAGTCGAGCCCGAAGAGAAGTGATGCCGAACAAGATGTTCTCAATTCTGAGATGATCAAACGCCTCGACGGGTTCCTGGACGAGCTTGCCGTGAGCCATCACAAAGCGATGGACCAGGTGGTCATGTGGCTCACCGGCTACGGAGACCTCGAGCGAGAGATCAAACTCAGCGTCGAAGCCCTCAATCCGTTCATGCAGAAGTGGACGATCGAGATCTGCTTCCTCCTGCGCATGATAGAGCCACGACGGTTCCACGAACTCAAGGAAGGGCTCCCCGGGATCGGCAGCCGGACCTTGAGCCAGCGCTTGAAAGAGCTCGAAGCTCAAGGGTTCGTCGTGCGGACCGTGTTCGCCGAGGTCCCTGCTCGGGTAGAATACCGGTTTACGCCCAAAGGGTCGCGCCTCGGCGACCTGTTCTTGCCCATCATTGCCCATCTTCGCATCAGCGAATGGCGCGAATCGCGCGGAATCCCCGCAAAGGGCCCATGACGTCGCACTGACTTGTTGCAAATGTAAACAGGGCGCCGTTCCGTCAAAAACCTCAGTTCTTCGACGCCGCCGACCCCTTACTGGCCCACAACGTCAACGAGGCAAGGCTACCGAACGGGCTCCATTTGGCCGACTGCTTGACAATGAAAGACACGACCCGAGATTCCGGCATCTTGTACGCCTTTGACACGGCGATCCGGATTCCCAGATCCTCCGGCGAGACGATGTCCGGCCGCGCCATGTGGAAGAGCAAGAACATCTTGGCGGTCCAAACGCCGATGCCACGGACCTTCGTGAGTTCCTCGATGATGGCGGCATCAGGCATCGAAGGAAACGCGCGAAAATCCACGTCACGCGTCTGCGTCTTCCGCGCCAAATCGCGGACATATTCCATCTTCTGACGAGAGAGCCCCGCGCCCCGGATCTCCGAGTCGCTCAACCGCAACACGCGATCCGGCGTGATCCGGCCGCCGCACGCGGCGCGGAATTTTCGAAGGATACTCGCCGCCGCGGCGATGCTCACCTGCTGATGGATGAGAGATGTCACCAACGAATCGAACGCGCTGTGCCGACGGCTGATGTCAGGAAACGGAGAAACCTCGTAGGCCAAGCGCGCCATGACGGGATCATGGAGTTTCCAATGTTCCACGGCCTTGGCGAGCCCGGGCGCGAGCGTCTTCACAACGACTCTAGCGCCTCCCCGACTTCTTGAGGCTTCGGTGGGCGGAGTGAAAGTGCCGCCTAGCGGCTGAGCTGAGGCTCGACGTCCTTCCACGTAATGGGCGCTCCAACGGTCTTCAACGCCGACCAGTCGCCCCTGACGCGCTTCTGGATCTCCGGTGACGCCGGCACCGCGATGAGCTCATCGTCCCGCGGCGCCGCGACACACTCCGCAAGCTCATCCGGCGAATACTTCGTCGGATGCAACCAACGGTCCATCAACTCCGGCGTGCAGATGCCCACCATCCGTGGATGAAAGAAACCGAAGAACCGGTTCGGGTCACGCGTCACGATCGCAAACGCCGGCTCTTTCTTTTCGTCCCGCGAATGACTCACCAATGCCGGCGCCATGATGAGTTTCCCATCCGCGCGTTGGATCAAATACGGCTGACGGACCCCGCCCTTCTCGACCCACTCGATCACGTACGAAAGCGGCGCGATCCCGTGCTCCTTGCCGAACATGCTTTTCCAGAACGGGCTCGTCGCCAACTTGTCGACGCGCGCATTGAACGATGAGAACGCGCTGGTAAAACCGAACTTTGCGGGTTTGGCGATGAGCTTCTCCTCTTGCTGGACCAGCACCAAGCTCCGGACGCTCGGACGCACCATCGGCAACCCGTTGGGGAACTCGAGTCGCGCGCGTTGCAACGCGTCGACCTGCTCCATGTCCTCCGCGCGGATGCCGACGATCCCCGCCACACTATCCCGTCCAGCGGATCGGCTCGGCGATCGGTTTGAGATGATGGTCTTCTCGGATCCCGTGGCCGAAGATGCCGTCATCGACGGGCACGGCTTCCCACTCGTCGTTCCGCGGCGCGTGAAGGAGCTTCATCGCCTCCGCCGGGTCCGTCGCGTCCATCCACGCGCTGAGTTCGTCGCCGCCAAGTGTACACACCATGCGGTCATGGAACTGTTTGAAGAATTGATTCGGCTCCGTCGTGATGATGGCGGCGCACAGCCGCTTCTCGCCTTTGGCTCCGCGTTCGCCGATGAGACCCGGCATCACGATCGGTTTCTGGTCGACGCGACGGAACCAAAGACTCGTCTTCTTCGGCTCCTTGATCTGCTCATAGATTCCCGTGGATGGAATCAAACAATGGGTCTTTCCGAGCATGCTCGACCAGAGTTTGCTTTCCATCAACCGGTCGTCGCGCGCGTTGCCGATCGGGCGACCCGCGCCCACGTCGAAACCCCAGCGGGCACGGACGATGGCGCGTCCCTCCGGCTCATTCCTCGCGACCGGTAATGTGGTGGTCAACCGGACGACAGGATGCGGGATCCACGTCTGGTCGTATTTCCAGCGTTTGACCTGCAGGGCGTCCTGGATGTCGATGTCGGCGGCTTGAAGACCGATGAGTCCGGCCACGGCGTCTGGAAAAGAACCGTGTGTTTAAGCGACGCGGGTTTAGGCGGGTAACGGCACGCGTTCCAGGATGACCTTCCGGCCCTCGCTGCGACGCCGGACCAGATGGGTCGATTCGAGTTGCCGCGCAAGGCGCGACAAGCGGCCGATCGAGAAACCCGTTGCCGTGGACAGCGACGATAGCGACGCGTGGGGCATTTCGCTGAGAGCGGCCAGCACCCGTCGGGCGGCCGGTCGGCGCGACATAGCGAGCGCGCGCATCCGCAGCGGCGAGAACTTGCCGAACGGGAAGTAATGACGGGACCCGGGCAGGCCCACTTTGGCGAGGAGACGTTCACGGGTCAACACGCCAAGGTGATGGCTCGCCACGCCGGGGCTCAATTCCAGCGTGTCCATGATCTCGCTGCCGTGGACGCCCGGGTCGGCCTCCACGAGTTCAACGATCCGCGCTCGGCGCTCATGATCAAGTAGGGTTGAGTGCTGGAGCCGCGAGAAGAACGCGAACCACCCAAGGTGTCGCCCCCACGCAAGGAGCGCAAGGAGCACGCTGCCGCCCGCGACCGCCGTCGCGAGAAGCGCACCGTTTCCGGGACCCTCGCCGCCCCCCATCGGGATGATGGATTTTCCATCGAGGGACATCTGCGCGGCTTCGCATCGCGGTGCGTCTCCGGAGGATCGTCGACTGGTACCGGCCACGGTGTTCGTGGTCCGGATCTGCGTGACTCCATCTTGGCAAGGCTTGACCCAGTTTCCGCCACCCGTCCAACCGCCTCGGCCGAATGCCGTCGTGGCGACAGGGTCGCCCAAGACGGTCTGCGCGTACAGCCAGCCGACCGGGACATCGAACCCTTCCGTCACGACGGTGTTGCCGGGAACATGGAATTCCTTGTGGAAACGTTTCACCAAGTTCTCGTCGTACAGGCAGACCATTCCGGTGTCGGCGTCGCCGCGATTGTCGATCACAAAGTCGACGCGTCGCGTTTCGGCGCCAGGCGCAGCGGCGAGCGGCACCCAGGGCACTTCGTGGCAGTGCTCCGACGGGTACTGGTCCGGCGTGGCCAGGTGATTGCGCAAGTCCTCGATCAGTCCAGTCTGGTGCAACGCGAATCCGCCGCCCACCAACGCGATTGCGATTCCTACTGGGAGCAAGAGCTGCATTTTGGGTCCTCGAAACCTACGAGGGCGGCCGCGTGGTTATACGGAGACTGGTACCCTTTGGCAAAGTACGACCCAGAGCGCCGACCACCTTCTTCAAATCCCTCGTGACGACTCCGAAACATCCATGGCCGGAGTGATCGGGTTGCGGGGTCCCGACATCAGCAAACGCGACGCCCTTCGCGGCTACAAAGTCGAATGGCGCGACGCCGACCGGCCCCTCATCCGACCCCACACCGGCGTTCCCGTCCTGTACGTCAAAGACGGCGAGCCTGTCGTCGAGCGGCACGTCTTCGGGTTCTCGAAAGAGTTCAGCTCCTTCAACGCGCGAAGCGACAAACTCGAAGCGGGCAAGATGTGGTCGCGCATGTTCGGCAAACACCACGGCGTCTGTCCCGTGAGCTACATCCTGGAATGGTCCGACCAGGGCGACGGCAAGAAACCCTACCGCATCGAACGCGCCGACGGCTCCGCCATGGCCGTCCCGGCGCTCGTCGGACCCTACTGGGAAGACCGCAGCCACCGCGCGGTCGCACTCGTCACCATCGAACCCAACGAGTTCGTGAAACAGTTCCACGACAGGATGATCGGCCAACTCTCCGACAAGCAGATCGAAGTCTGGCTCAACCCGGACGCGCACACGCCGAAAGAAACGTGGGACTGTCTTCAAGCTCCAGCGAACGAAGAACTCGTCGCCATTCCGATCAAAGCCGACGCCGGGAAAGCCAAGTTCGACGACCCAGACGCGCTCGAAGCCATCGGGGCGCCGGTAAAATGGGGCGAGCTGCGAAAAACGACCGGCACAGCCGTCTCACAGCCCGCGCCCAAGTCGAAGAAACAGACCACGTTGTGATCAGACAGCGACGAACAACGGACGCGTCTCCTCCAACAGCGGCCGATGCCGCGGCGGTGTTTTTGGCGACTTGGATGAGCCGCGAAGCCACTGGAACAATGCCTCCTCGTTGTACCCAAAAGGTGAGAACAGGGTCTCGACCGAACGTGCCAAGAGCCGCAAGTAGAAATCGATGTGGTACTCGCGGCCCTGTTTCTCAGTGAACGGTCCGGTCTTCCCCAACAATTCCACCGGGATCGAACGCGACGCCGACGCGCCTTCTTGACGGGCAACGACGAATTTCACATACTCCCCCGGGTTGCGTTGCGTGCCCGCACGCAGGAGACTCTTCAATGCGTGCTTCGTGTTCGTGTTCTGCTGGTACTCGTCGATGCCCTTCGTCGCCTGGACCATCAATCCCAATTCTTCTGGCACGATTTCGCGTCGGCGAAGATCCATCGCCGCCTTCTTCGCGACCAACAACGCGCGCGGGATCCGCGACAAAAACCCCGCCGCATCGTCGGCCTCGCTGAGCACGTCCAACATCACTTGCTGCGTTTCGTAGATCCAACCCGGCGTGATGTGACGCTGCACCTCGATGCCACGCACCTTCATCCGACCATCATGGAATTTTCCGTAGTACCGGTTCGGCACACCCACATCACTGGAACTGGAATGGGTCTTGGAAGGCACGAACACGACCCACTTGTAGACCCCTTCGACGTCCATCGCAACGTCCACCTCGTTGCTGATCAGACGCGCCAAATTGATCGCATCGTTACGCGTCACGCCTTTCTTCTGCAAGAACGCGCAGTCGGTCATCGCGTGCACCATCTCGAAGCCCTCCGCTTGAGCCACTTCGCGTGCCCGCGTCATGCCGGCGCGTCCGAAACACTGGATCGCCTGATGCACCTCAGCGCAACCAAAACGCGCGTTGCGGTACCGGAAATAGCCAAAGCAGACGACGCCCAACGCCTTCTGCTCCGCCTTGACCGCGCGCGCCTTGTCGACGAGATCCTCGTCGACGTCACCGACATGCTCGGCCCGTTTCAGGATCGCTTTCACGTACCGGCGATGCGGCGCCATCTTCCGCAAGATCTCAGACTGGTGGCCCTTGACCTGCGTGCAGATGTGGTAGTTGAGCTCCGGGATGAGGGGACCGTCGGGGCAACAAGCGCAATTGATCGTGTCGCTGGACAAATTGTGCGCGACGACAATGGACGGGTAGTATCCGGAAAAGTCGCAGGCGACGACATCCTCAAAGATGCCAGGCGCGGGGACCATGATCTGTCCGCCACGGTCGACCGCGCAGAGCGTCGCGACGTCCTTCCAGTCCTCCGCCAGGTTCCGCTTCCACGGCAACGCGACGCCCAAATCGGTCGCGGAGTCGATCTGCATCTGCTGCAACGCGTACCCGGCCCCGTTGCGGTTGACGTCCTGGGGTCGACGGTTGCTGACGCGGGACAAGTAGAGGATGCCGTGGAGATCCTTCCGATCATCATCGGCGTCCAAGGTCTTCTTGGAGAGATCGATGTGCCAACGTCCACGCAAATAGTACGCGTGGGTCTTGAACAACCAACGTCCGTACGTGTGGATGCTCTGCGATTTCTGGTCCGGTCGTTCCGGCTCCGGATCCGGGTCGCGTCCCAATCGGACGCGGTCGCGCAGTTTGTGCGCTTTGATCTTTCGCAATAGGAACGGGATATCCCAACGATCCCCGTGATGGGTGATGATCACATCCGGATCAAGCCACTCAAGCCGCTTCCCCAATTCCAACAGTACGGCGCGCTCGGAGGCTTCGTCGCCGATCTTGGCCGGCGTCAACGTCTCCTCGCCGAACTGGATGTACTCGATCGGATCCGTCCACGCAGGCACATGCCCGGTCTGCTTCGCGCGCGCTTCGATCCGAACCGTCTTCAAATCCGGATTCGGATAATGGATACTCCACCGGGCCTCCTCCGAGTGCACCTCGAGCTTGGGTCGGCCGCCTTCGACCTTCAACCGACACATCGCGAACAGGTTCTTCGAATGCATCCAACGCGACTCGGGCTGGTGATCGACGTCGAAGAACAGGAACCCCCTCGTCTTGGTGGCGCGTCGAAGATCGGACGCAACGAAATACAGGTCGTGGAGGTTCTTCGGCTGCACCCGGAGCACGTCTTCTTCGGGTCCGCGGAGCCAAAGCTTGGTCTTGTCGCGCCACGTCGCCGCGACGCGTTTGTCCTCCAGAAGAAGCCGCTCCGCAACGTCGAGCCGCTCCGCGTCTTGGCGGATGCAGAACTCAGGCTGGTAAGGTACCGTCAGCCGAGAAGTCTTCGAGCCGTGTTTGACCCACACGATCAGACTGCTCTCACGCGGGTGAGGGTAAGCATCGAAGAGCCAGGCGGGCGCCGCTGACATGGAACCGAGGTTGATTGACCATACCAAGCCCTAAAGACGCCGAGAGGGTCGATGAAACTGGATGGTTGAAATAGCCCCTCGAGAAGTTGCTGAACGTTGGATTACGAGTAATCCCTTAGGACCATCGTGTTCAGGTCGACACCGAGGAGCCGGTTGAGTTCCTTGAAACCGTGCGCGCGTCTCCGGATCGGGTCGGGAAGTCCTTCGCGAATCCACGCTGCGTAAGTTTCGGCAAGTCGCCCGAACTCTTCGGGTTCGTAAAAGTAGATCCGTGTCATCCGTGCCGGTCCAAGTTTTGCCGCCCACTTCGCCAGCGCTTCTGTGTTGTCACCCGGGCAGAGAAAGACGGCCAGCATCCACGACGGCGGCAGATTTGTGGGGAGAGCGTCAGTATTAACCAGCAACAGCGAACGCCCCGTCACGGATCGAACACGATCTTTTGCTAAACCCAGACAGATGCCGGTTTCGGCTAGGACGAAGCAGATTGTATCCTTACGATGCTTGAGGATGATATCCCGCTCGTCGGGCGAAAAAATTGCCATACGGAACTAGGTCATCCAGTGCCCTGGGCCATCGTCGCAGAGCGGGCGACGATGTGATCGACGTATTCACGGCCCGCCAACGCAAGCACGACTCGGATGCCAAGGAAGGTCAGTTCATAGTAGTCGTAGGGCGGAGCGACTCGAAAATTGGTGCGCATGTGGATGATGCCCTCAAGTTGGAGTCGCTTCAGGGCTTGCGTGAGGTTGTTTTTGCCCCGGCCGGCTAGGAGTGGTTCAAGTTCGCTGAACCGATGAGGGCGTCCCACCAAGTGAGTGACAATTTCGCGATCCAAGGCATTGCCTTCGTCGAGGGTCTTTGCGAGATTGAAGGACCAATTCTTGGGCGGGTCCGGGAATGTGAACTGTGGTTTCATTATCAGGATAACGTCCATTATCCTCACTCCGATATTAGTAATCGTCGGCCCTCGTTTATCAGCGGCGGATGAACCTCGTCGAGCCTGGTCTGGCCCACACGATCAAGCTCGTCTCGCGGAGCGGCTACGCCATCGTTTTTCGGGTAACATTGGGGATCCCATTGAACCCCGAGTGAGTCGCTATTCGAGCTTGTCTTCACTTGGTTCTTTCCGGTGGAACAGCCAACGGAAAAAGTGCGCCACGGCATCCCATGCAGTTCCGTGGACCATGACAACCTGGGCGCCCTCCAGGCGATCATCCCGTTCTTTGAGTTCCAGTTCGGGCATCAGAGTACATTCACGGATTGACGGTTATGGATGTTGGCTAGGCCCTTGTTTTCCTCGTCACATGCGGAATTCCATCGAAACCCGAATCATGCGAGAAGAGAATCCTACACCCGAGGCTTTCCATAATGGCGACGGTGGATGCATCTGTGAAACTGAGTCTGTCGCCGTGCCGCACGAACACGCCAATCGTCTTGTCAAACAGGGGCCCATCGAGGAACACGCAGCGGATGCTCGGCGACTCCCGAAATCCGCGCACAAAGGCAGCGGCTTCTTTGGGGCCTCGGCGCCGACCCAGTAAGGTTGCCGTCTCTGCCAAAACCAAATCGCTCACGATTCCAACCCCGTGCTGACCGCCGGGGATTGCTCGAAGAAGCGCTGTGGCTTCCTCGTGGAGTTGGTCCTTGCGGTCTCCACCGCCGACTAGCACGGTCGTATCAATGAAGTGCATTAGACCTCGTCGTAAAGCCGGCGTTTATCCTGCAACGCGTTTGGTCTGACCCTTCCACGCGAAGTAGCGATTCCTATCACCTTGAGAATCGGATCCTCAGCCGGATCGGTGACGTTTGGAGCTGCCTGGGCAAGATAGAGTCGGAGCGCTTCCGCTCCCTCTCGGGAAAGATCGAGCTTCCCCGTGCGCTTGAGGACCGCCTGCTTGAACTGAGTTGCCAATGCAGAGTCGATCGTGAATTTGAGTTGCGTCTGCATGGTACTAGAGTACTATTGTACTGGAGTACTACTTAACGTATCGCGAAGGCTGTCGAGCCGTGTTTGTCCCACCCGATCAAGCTCGTCTCGCGTGGGTGGGGATACACGTCGAACAACCAAGCCGGCGTCGGCGAGGGCATGCAGGGCTTCCTCCAATTGCAACCGTGTCTCGTCGAGGACCCGTCTCGTCTCCTCGAGTTCGCGCATCCCTTCGAGGAGCATCGACAAGAGGACCGGTCGCTCGAAGTCGAGCGTCGGTCGTCGGTTGATGGCGCTGGAGTGGCGTCGCGCGCGACAGACGAGTTCGTCGAACCAGAACTGTTCCTTGGGTGTCAGTTCGGAGCGGAATCCGCTGTAGCGTTGCTCGAACGTGTCGAGCGCCATCGTCGTCGTGGGGGTCGATTGTCCCATTCACATCACACTGGGACTTCCTACTGAGTCGGAGCTCCCATATCTAAGGAGGGAGGGGGGTGGGTGAATGTGCAACCGGGGATTGTCCTGAAAATCGGAAGTTCTAACTAATCTGACTCATTCTCTCCTGTT
>CAYOZB010000107.1:0-11101 GCA_964408365.1 uncultured Halobacteriales archaeon
CCGGCGTCGATCCTTTTCCATCCTCCGGGGATCAGCGAAGCCGAGATCTTGTTCGTTTACGGGGTTTCGCGGTTTGCAGGTAAGTTTGGGCCTTTGGCGGGCAACCATTTCTTGACCATCGTGGACGGCGTCAAGAATCTGCCAGCGCTCGGGAGGAAGGTTTTGTACGAAGGCGCGCAGGACATCGTGTTTGAGGAAATCGAGGCGGACACCGCCGCGAAGGGAAAGAGAATGTCCGTACGCGGCCGGGCCGGGAAAAAAGTTTAGACGCGCTTGATCGCTCCTCGCGCGTCCCTGTCGAACGGGACTTCGGCGTGGGTGACTCTGCACGGCCCCGTCTTAGCCGCCCCACGTCGTGGCCGTGAGACCGCCGACCGATTCCGCGTCGGTCATGTTGGTCTTGTGAGAGTTCTTCATGTGAAGCTTGAGGATCTGGCCCAACTCCTCCTTGTTGTGGTTGCGAGCCATGAAACCGCACGTCGGACCGCACTCGACCGTCCAGCCACTCATTTTCGGGCCCTTCGGAGCCACCAACACGCCTTCCTCTTTCTTGCGACCAAAGATTCCCATGGGGATCCAGCGCGAACAGACCGGGCGTCCCCCAAAAAGGGTTCTGCCGCCGATCACTCGATCCGTTTCATGACCCAACCGCAGCACAAGGGCGGATGCATGGGAAGCTTGGGGAATTCCCGCCGAAGCCCGCAATCGGTGCATTCGTATCGGAATTTCATCTTGGCCATCAGGGACCTCGTTTCGTCCGCGTTTGGAACACGATACGCACTTCGGTTTGGCCGCGGTGGGAGCGGGCGAGGCGGTCCGTCCGAGGTGCGACCCTTCGGGCGTGACGTCAAAATCCCCGGATCGTTCTTCTATTGCGCTGGTCGCGACCGGCCGATGGCAACCGTTCCGCCCTCGCCAAGGAAGTGTGCCGCCGGTACCGTTCACCCTCTCATCCACGAGGTGCCCGGCGCGGCGAACCCGTCCGCGGCGGTTCAGTCGGCGCGCTCGAAGGCATAGACGTCGACTTCGAGAGAACCGTTGAAATCCTGATACTCGTAGGAAATCGTCCACGTTCCTTCTTGGTAGAATGTCAGGAGCGTTTCGAGGTCGTCGCAATCTCCGGTCGAGTCGAACACGACGACGCTGCTCGGGTCTCGGATCGTGATGGCGGCACATCCGACCACTCCTTGGCGATAGATGCCCAGGTGAATGCGGATCTCTTTCACGTCGGGGCCGACGACGAACGTGCTGTTACGTTCCCCATCCGCATCGTCGAGGTGGCGTGAATAGGAGTGGATCGGGCGTGGGGCGGCCTCGCGTAGGTCGTCCTGGAAGACGATGAGGAGCGTCAGCGCGCTTCCGATGGCGAGGAAGAGGATGGCGAAGACTGCAAAGAGGATCCACTTGAGGGTCCGGCCGATCCCTCGTCCCGTTGCCGCCGCGACGCGTCCCGTGGCGCGCACGACACGGAGCACGACTTCGCCGGTGCGGTTGTTCACGACGACATGGTTCGTGCCGCCGCTGCCATAGGAGACGCCGATGTCGCTCGGGTCGCCGAACGCGCGGATCGCTCGTTCCGTCGCTTCGACTTCGCCCATCTCCGCGTCGGAGCGTCGCAGTTCCGTGATCTGATCGTGCAGATGCGACCGCATCTCCCGCAATGTGGCGTCCCGTTCGTCGTGCGGGACGTGCGCGAGGTTGGCTTCGACGTTTCCGAGGTATTCTTCGAGTCGTGGGTTCGTCATTCTGTTCACGTCCTTCCTTTGAGAATCTCATCGACGCCGACGCGCAACCGTTCCCACGTGGTTTGGGCGTCGCGAAGCGCGGTGCGGCCGGTGGGCGTCAGTTCGTAGTATTTTCGCTGCGGGCCGGAGGCGCCCTCTCCCCAGTGGCTCTTGATGAAGTTGGCTCGCTCGAGTTCGTTGAGGATCGGGTAGATCTTGCCTTCTTGGAAGGACTCGGGTCGGCCGACGGCGTCGACGAGGGCTTTGATGAGTCCGTAGCCGTGGATGGGTCCGTCGCGTTGGATCTGGGCGAGGATCACGAGGTGGAGGAAGCCGCCGATGAGGGCCCGTTCGATGCGGGATTGAAGGTCCTCCAAACCAAGTACCTCGATTCTTTAGGTACATAGAATCTTGAGGTATATGTGGGGTTCGGTTCCCGCGGAAAAATACTGCAGAACCCGGACCCTGATGCCCAAAAGCGTTCGCAAGATAGGCAAGAGCTAATTACAAGAGGCGCCCCGAGCACGCCGCGTGAAGCAACCCAAGCTCAACGTGCGCGACGCACTCACACGGCCCTCCGCCCGCCAATTGTTCGGACTCCTTCTCAAGCAAGAATCGCCGATCCGCGTCCGAGCCGCGCGCGAAGAGACCAAACTCTCCATCGCCCAATTCGGCCTCGCGATGCGCAGCCTCGAACGCCACGGCCTCGTCCAACGACGACACATCGCCAGCGAAGCCGAAGCAGGCGCCCTCCGACTCCAACACTCCTACCTTGAAGCCACGGACCTCGGACGCGAACACGGAATCAGCCTCACCCTGGAAGTCCCGCCCGGCGGGCCGACCGGACCGTCGCTTCCCCATTAAGCACGTTAAATGTTCCACGCGCCGTTCCGCGGCGCGATGAAACCACGTCGCAACCCGTCCCCACGAGCGCCAGCCACGGCGGCCGTCGTCGACGCTTGCCTGCGCGAAGAGATCCCCTTCAAGCTCGCGCCACCCCGGCTCCTTCCCCTGTTCGAACACGCTCCCATCGCGGGTCCAACCCTTGCTGTCAAGCACGCCGGCAGCGTCGACGTGTTCCTGGAAGCCTTCAACGAAGCTCCGAAGGGCTCCATCCTTGTCATCGACAACGACGGAATGGAAGGCGAAGGATGCATCGGCGACCTCACCGCCATCGAGGCCCAACACGCCGGAGTCCAGGGCGCGGTCATCTGGGGACGCCACCGCGACTCTGCTGAACTTCAAACCCTCAAATTCCCGGTCACCAGCCTTGGCTCTTGCCCGGCCGGTCCGAACCGCAAAACCCTCACCCGCGGGTCCATCGGGGAAGCACGCATCGGACCCGCGAAGGTCCGCTCCGGCGAATTCGCGTTCATGGACGCTGACGGTGTCGTCTTTGTTTCCGCCGACAAAGCCCCCCAGGCGATCGAAGCGGCCCGCGAGATCATGGAACGCGAACGCAAACAAGCCCAGGACGTCAAAGAGGGAACATCGCTCCGCGAACAGTTCCGCTTCGCCGACTACCTCAAAGAACGGGAAAAAGACGCCAAATACACGCTCCGGGCCCATCTTCGCCGACTCCGCGCCGAGAACTAAGTCTAAGCGACGATGGGACGCCCGAGCGGTTTCCGTCCTAGCGTGGATGGACAAAGAATGAGCAGCGAGCTCGTCAACGCGTTCGCCAGAATCCCCATGTAACAGCCGCGGTCGACGAAGGCTTACGCCCAGATCGCGACGGGTCGTCGCGTCGACGGATCGGTGGGCGGATCGGCGGGGAAGGTCCTCGCCTGCTTCTTGCTGATCCGCTGCGCCGTCCACGCAGCGATGGTCGCGTCAAGCACGTCGTCCGGGCTGGCTCGACCGATCCCGCCGAGCGAACGTTCGGGTCGCAATCGCGCGGCGTGCAACAGTTCCAACCGCTCCACCAACCCGGGCCACGTGTTCTTCGGATCCTTGAGATAACCACTCGTGCCGCCGAGGTGCAACGCTTCCTGGAAACTCGCTTCGGGATGCACCTCGAACACGCGCGGATCCGATGCGCACCGTTGCGCTTCCAACAACCGCGCCCGCATCGCCCACAGCTGCGCCGACGGTGCGATCCAACCCCTCGCGCGACAAGTCTGCACCGCCTCGGCCTGGTCATTCGACGCGAGGACGGATGGTGGCGGGACCCAGAACACACTCGATTGTCGCGATGATCCCAAGAATTCCCGCGCGGCGCGGTCGCATCGACGCCGACCTTGGTCCACGGTTCCAAGAGGATCCTCGTGGCCGATCGGGATGTCGATCGCAATCACAGTCGCCTCCGGCTCGGCCGTAATGACCGCGTCAAGCGACGGGTGAAGCACCATCGACTGGAGCCGTCCATCACGAAGCGTGACGGCCACCCAGTGCGGGGCCTTCGCCGCGTCCACGCCGACGACGATCGTCATGTCGAACCGTCCCCAGAATGTGCCCTGATTTCAAGCCGTGCCTGTCCAAGCAACCTTGAGCAGCGCCGACGAGATCTCGTCACGAACGGTAGTCGTAGTTGCCGATCTCCGGGATGTGCGGCCGCGGCGGATACTCCAGTGTCGGGGTCGTGCCGCCGAATGTTCCGGTCACCACGGGGACGACGACATGGCTCGCTTCGGCGCCGCCTTGGGCGCTGACGACGATCTGCGGCGTCATCGGGTAGCCGACGGAGTCGACGGGGTAGTTGATCTGGATCCCAAGGCGTTCCCCCGCCTTGAGCGGGAACGCTTGGTCACTCATGTCGATACGGACCATCGTCTTCGTGTTGATCGGGAACGGCTCGGCGTTGTAGTTTCCTTTGTGGTAGAGTAGATCGGCCGCGCCGAACAACCAGTTGCGGGAACCTTCCAACGCGCCGCCATTGCAGCCGCCGGCCACATCGACCTGATGCATCGAGACCTCGATCCGCCCGCCCGGTTCCGAAGAACTCACGCCAAGGTACGCGATGGGGTTTCCGGCGATGAGCATGTCTTCCTTCGCGGGCTCGGACACGTAACAAAGCCCTATCGCGCCGGGCGCCGCAACGAACGAACCGGCCTGGCCGGACGTCGGCACGGTCGGCGATAGCGTTCCGCCGGTCAGGTAGAGGACCTCGTTGCGGACCTCCGCAGGCGGCCAAGCGGTGCTCGTGTGCCAAGCGCCGGCCGTGTCTTGGTAATCCACCACCCCTTCTCCCGGCGGCGCGTCGCCGATGCCTTTGAGCCAGAAGTCCAACCATTCGACGAGTCGTCCATCCCAGTCAGCGATCCTCATTTCTTCCGGCGCGAAGTTCGGGAACATGTGCCCGTACTGGCCAGCGAGTTTTCGCTTCGGAGTGTCGGGCATCGAGGTCCACACGTCGCGGTCGGCGTTGTTGTGCGCGTAGGGGCCTTCGCCGTCGCGGAACCCGTGCGCCATGAACACGGATGCCGTGATTCCGGGCATGCGGTCGATGAGTCGGCGTTCCTCGATGATGCTTCGGTCACGGTCCGGTGTCGCAAGGCCGGTCATCCAGGCGTCGATGAGCTCCGCGGCTTCCGGGCAGGCGCGTTCGCGCATGTTCTGGTTCACGATCCATGACTCGACGCCGTACATCGCGTCGCCTTTTGTGGGTGCGGTGACCGGCGGGGAGAGGCTTTGCCAATGCGTGTAGGCGACGCCGAAGGGGCCGCCGATGGCGACGCCGTTGCCTTGCGGGGATTGCATGAGGAAATCGAAGAGATCGGTGACCATGCCGGAGACGACGATGGTCTTGAGGTGCGGCGGGTTGAGGATCGCGGCTTCGGTCGGCGTCGTGCCGTGGTAACTCAATCCCATCATGCCGACGCGTCCGTTGCTCCAAGGTTGCTCGGCGATCCATTCGACGACGTGGGCTTGGTCGCGTTGTTCTTCGTCGCCGAAGAAGTCGAAGCATCCGCCCGAGTTTCCGGTGCCCCGGATCGCTTCCAATACGACGGCGTACCCGTGAGAGATGAGCAGGTTGATCGGGACGGCTTCGCGCGGCGCGCTGTTGTCCCAATACTCGGGATCGTCGCCCGTGTGTCCATTGAATTCGTGGACGTTCTGACCGTAGTACGGCGAGCCTTTGAGGACGGTCGGGGCGTAGACGCCTTCCGGCAGGTCGGGAAGGATCACCCAGAGCTGGAGCAGGGTGCCGTCGAAGCTCGGAATGCGTAGCTCCTGCACGTCCTTCAGCTTGAAGGGACCGGCGAGGCCCAGGGGCCAGGCGTTGGGATCGATGGGAGCGCCGCTGGCGTCGAGGGCGCCCGCGGGTGCGGGAAACGGATGGACGCCGACCGGGTACGTGGCGGTTGTCTCGGTGTCGGGCGTTGGCGTGGAGACGCATCCGGCGAACACGAAGGCCAAACTGATGATGAGGACGCGGCCCAGCAACCGGGGAAGCACGTTTCGTCAAGGGGCGTCAGGGGTTGAAATCCTAGGCACCCCTAGGAAACGGGGGCGCGGCCGTGAAGCCTCTGCCTCACGCTGGTTTGGCGGTGAAATCACCCGGGCCGGGAGCGTAATGGAAAACCGTGGAGTACACTTGGATCGCTTGGTCCTGCGCGTAACCGACGCCAGTTCCGCCCTGGTTTCCGTACAGGTCGTCCTCTCCGAGTGGCGCGCGCAGTTGCAGCTCGTTTTCCCATTCCAGGCCTGGCCTCATGTGTTTGTGAAGGAGCCAGTCGAGGAGCCAACTCTTCAGCCCGGTCGTGCCGCCGATCGTTCCCAGGTCAAGCCGAGAACCGTCCGTCACGAGGTTGGAGCGTAAGGTCATGTGCGTCGCGAGCCCGGTCTGCGCTTGCCAGTGGATCTCGGTCAACGCGTTCGTGGTCGACTCCGGGAGCGACACGGTCGAGGCGAGTCGGTTGGGGGAGAACGCGGGGCTGCAATCGACGACGGCCGTGTTCACGGCGACTTGGCATCCGATGACGGCCGTGAAGGGCAGGATCTCGTAGTACGGGTCGCCGACCGGTTTCGATTCGAGCATGAAATCGTGGCGCGTCGTCTGACCGTAGAACACGCTCAGCGAAGCGGCGGCGCTGCGGAATCCCGGCGCGCTCGCGATGACGAGGTAATTGCCGGGGGCCGCCTCGATCCCATACGAGCCGTCGCCCGTGCTCCGGAACTCGGCGGCCGTCTCGACGACGGTGAGGGTCGCATCCGGGATCGGGTAGAATTCGAGGTCGAGCACGAACCCGTGGATCGGGATCTGTTCCTCCTTCTCCACGATGTGTGTTTTCGCCAATCCACCGGGCAAGGTGCCCGAATGAAGCGAAGGCAAGAGCCAACCGCCCGCGGCGCCCAGCAACAACGCGACGGCCACGACGAGGCCGGTCTTGATGGCGGACGCCGAAAGCATGCCAAGCCTCGCGGTTGCCTTGGGAGAATATGATGTTGTCGACCGCACCGCGCGGCCCCCGGACCGCGTCCCCGAACCTATTCAGGACCCTGCCTGTTCCCGACGACCGATGAGGGTCCTCGATGGGTCGACCGGGGAGGGAGGCGGCCAGATCTTGCGCACCGCCCTTTTTCTCAGCACGTTGCTCGGCGAACCCATCCGCGTGGAACGGATCCGGCAAGGACGCCCAAAACCCGGCCTGAAACCACAACACCAAGGCATTCTCCGCATGTTGAGCGAGATCTGCGGTTCGACCGCGGATGGCGCCCACGTCGGTTCCACCATGGTCGAGTACCACCCGGGCCGCATCCGCGCGGGTTCGTACCGCTTCGACGTCGGCACGGCCGGATGCTTGGCCTTGTTCCTCCAGACCATGCTCCCCGTCGCCATCGCCAGCCCGGGCCGGTTCGAACTGGAAATGATCGGAGGGACCGACGTCCGCGGAGGCCCCACCATCGAATGGTTGCGACACATCTACGTGCCTCGCGTCGCACCCTTCTGCAAATCCATCGAATTGCGGTTGGAACGACACGGCTTCGAACCCGCCGGTGGTGGCATCGTGCGATTGATCGTCGAACCAGAACCGCGGGCCAAGGAAGTTGCAACCCTGCGAAACCTCATCGCAGAACGTGCACCAACGGATCACGTCAAACAAGGACAACTTCGCGCATTCGAAGGCGTCAGCGCCGCCCACACGTTCCTCGCCAAGCACAACGTAGCCGAACGCCAGATCCAAGGGGTCCAGGAAACCTTCACGGCGCGCGAACTTCCGGCTCCCAAGATCGAGAAACGCTACGCGGTCGCCACGACGCCGGGCACAAGCGTCACCTTGTGGGTCGAGGACGACGCGGGCTTCCGCCTCGGCGCGGACGCGTTGGGCCGACGAGGCCTCCCCGCAGAAGAAGTGGGACGCCGCGCCGCCACCCAGTTATTGGAGGATTGGGACAGCGGAGCGACGGCAGACCGCCACTTGGCCGATCATCTGGTGCCGTGGATCGCCCTCGGGATGGGCGGCGTCCGCGTTCCGCAAGGAACGGGACACTTGGAGACGAACATCTGGACGTGCCAACAGTTCCTAGGGAGCGGCTCGGTGCGCCTGGAAGGGAACGTTCTCCGGCATGGGTGAGTGCGGCACGCGGACCCCTTTCGGGTTAGGCCGCCTAGGACAAGAATCGCTCTTTTGTTCGTTCCACGTCACACAAACTTCAAAATCTCCCGAAATGGACGGATTTCGGTTCCATGCAGACGGGTATCGTCAAGCCCGCATCGTCCAAGGGTTCCAGCCTCAACACGCCCGGGTGGATCGTACTCGCAATCCTCCTCAGTGGGGGATTGTTCCTGTTTGCCTGGGTCGCCCTGGTGGGCCGACGCGTGCTCGCCGGTCCGGCGCACCTGCTTCTCTGGTTGTTGCCGATCGGCGCCCTGTTGTGGATCGGGGGCGCCTCGTTGATGGTCAAGGGAGCGCTCGCGCCGACGGTTCCGGGCGAGACCGGGAACCCGATGTTCCTCGCGGGCTTCAGTCTCGCCATCCTCTGCCTCATCCTGATGCTGGTGTTCAACAACACGTTCACCCGTCGCCTTGCACCCGAGGGCCACACCAAACCCATCCATGGCCGCGTCATCGGCTTCACCATCGCCGCGGCTGGATTCCTGTTCAGTCAACTCATCACCGAGATGACGCCCGTCGCGCCGCAGAACGGCGACATCTTGGCTCTGTTCCAACTCATCTGCATCATGGTCGCGTCGGTCGTCGGGATCCAGTGGGTCGAACGCGTCCACGCCAAACACATCGAAGCCCTCGCCTCGGACTCACCAGCCCGTATGCAAGCGTCACCGAAGCCCGAGACGTCCCCCCAGCGGCTCTAATCGTTCTTCGGTCGGTTCGACTCGAACAGCGACGCCAAATGGATGAGGTACGTTCCGTCGCGTTGGATCACGATCGGACTCGACTCAAGAAGCCGCTTGACATCGATCTCGTACTCGCCCGGTTTCCCGATGCGGATCGTCTCCGGCGGACCATCGCCCAGCGGCGTGATGACTTCCGCATCGGGCGCGACGTCCGGTAACGGCTCCGGTTTCAGTGTGGGTGCCGGTTCGGCGGCTGCAACCGGCTCCGTGGCCGTCTTGAACGCTGGCGGCGTCTCCAGGATCGGAGCGGGCGACGCCACGGGTGCGGGTTGCGTCTTGAACGCGGGCGCGGTCTCAAGGACGGGAGCCGGCGGCGCGTAATCGAACTGGATCTCTTTTTTCCGCCCCCGACGCGGCGGCGCCGCGTCTGGGGTCCGCTTGATCAGAAGCTTGTTGCCGGGAAGCCACGTCGACTCGCGCTTCGGCGCCGGCTCCGCGATCTGTGCGGCGGGTTTTGTGGGGACGGGCGCCGGGGCCGGCGTGAATTTCACCGGCGTCGGCGGTGGGTCGGATGGTTCGGTTTTTTCGAAGTCTTCCAGTTTCTTCGGGGCGGGAACCGGCGCGGCGGCCTGTGGTTCGCCCATCGTGACCTGGACCCAATCCTCGGGACCGGTGGGGATGTCGGAGACTTCGCCTTCCTTGGCTTTCATCACGAGCTGGTCGATCGCGTCGCGCAAAGTGATCTCACTCGTCGCGAGGAGTTTGTCCCGCTCCGACATGGTGAGCGGCTTCTGGGTGTAGAAGAACCGGGTTCCACGGCACTCCGGGCAGCCGCGAAGAATCGTCGTGGTTCCCTCGTTGAAGAGGACGCCGCACTTGAGGCACTGGTGCGGCACTTACGAATCACGCTCCGGAAGCAAGCGTCTCGGGCGACAGGATCATCGCTTGGATCTGCTGGGAGTCCTTGTGGATGGTCTTGAGGAGGTTCGCGGGACCGATCACCGCCATCCGGGGTCTCTGCTTCGAACCCCCAAGGAGTTTGGAGAACCGTCCCTGCTTGTCGACGCCGTAACTTTGCATCTCGATGCCGATGAACGTGTCCGGGTCGATCTTGGTCATCGTCGCCTCGATGAGTTTGGCCTCTTCCGTCGACGTCAAGCCGCGCTCGAGCACGAGCACCTTGCCGCCCTGGACTTCGTCCAGGATGAACTGGATCTTCTCCGTCGGGCCCATCTCGTCGAGCATGTTCCGGGAGACCAGGTTGATGTTGATGTTGGGTGCCTTGGCCATGGGATTCACCGGAAGTGCTTGATCATGGTCTTGTAGAGTGTATCCACGTTGTAGCCGGTCAACCCCGAGATGGGGACGACCGGGTGCTGGGGGAACGCGGCCTTCAACGTCGCCGGAGAACTCGTCTCCAGGTCGATCTTGTTCGCCGCGATCACGACGGGCAACTTCCGTGCCTCGAGGTTGCCGAGGATGGTGACGTTGACCTGCGTGAACGGATCTTCGGTCGCGTCCATCACCAACACGACGGCGTCGACATCCTCGAGCCAACGGATGGCTTCGATGACCCCTTCGGTGGCTTCCTTGGCGCGTCGGCGACCTTCGTCCTCGGTCATGCCATATTTCTCGACGAACTCATGGAAATCGATCTTGGTGGCGATGCCCGGCGTGTCGATGATGTCTAAAGTGAGGCTTCCGCCGCCGGATTTGATCACGATATCCGCCTTCCGTCGCGCGCGGCGGGTCTCGTGGGGAATGGCGCTTGCGGCCCCCATGATCTCGCCAGTCCAGTCGCGGACGATGCGGTTCGCCAATGTGGTCTTCCCGGCGTTCGGGGGGCCATAAAGTCCGATCTTGACATGCTTCTTGCCAAAGATCGAGCCGAAGAATTTCGAGAACGCGGTGTTGACTTTTTCAAAAACTGCCACGGGCAAAAACTACCGCCTCCTAGCAGGCGAGTGCATCCAAGTCGCGCTGACGGTTTTCCCCGTTCATAAGGAAGCCGATTTGGTTCTGGCCGGCGATGTACCCATCCTGGGTGAAAGTGCCGAAAGTGGCTCCGCTCGGCGAAACAAAAAGGTGCGAGAAAAAACGGAACCCGCGGCGCGCCGGAAGCCCGGACGCGCCGGGG
>CAYOZB010000108.1:0-11023 GCA_964408365.1 uncultured Halobacteriales archaeon
GACTTGCCGATCAGCATCATCGTGAGCCTCGCCATCTCCACCGCGCTCTACATCCTCGTGAGCCTGGTGCTCGTCGGGATGGAACCGTACCTCAACATCGACGTCCAAGAACCGTTGGGGCAATCGTTCGAGAACCGCGGCTACGCTTGGGCCGCCGCATTGATCCGGGTCGGCGCCGCGGTCGGCATCACCGGGGTGTTGGTGGTCCTGTTGCTTTCCCAGCCGCGCATCTTCTACTCGATGGCGCGCGACGGACTCCTGCCCAAAATGTTCGCACGCGTGCACCCCACGTTCCGCACGCCCTGGGTCGCGACCCTCGTCACCGGACTGGTGGTGGCCTTTGTCGCCGGGTTCGTGCCCCTAGACATCCTAGCCACCGTGGTCAACATCGGCACCCTGTTCGCGTTCGCCGTCGTAAGCGGCAGCGTCATCGTCTTGCGCTACAAACATCCCAACGCGACGCGCGGCTACCGCGTCCCCGGCCCCGCCTGGTTGATCCCCGGCCTGGGCGCCTTGGTCTCCATCGCCTTGATCTTCTCATTGCCAAGGTTGACGCTTCTCTTCTTCACGTTCTGGACCGGCGCAGGGTTGGTCTTGTATGCGTTCTACGGGTTCAACAAGAGCCACGCCGCACACCCGAAGCCGCCCGTTCAAGCGACGGTCGCGGCGCCGACGGAAGAAGCCGGGCCGTAGTCGCGTCGGAGCTGCCGGACAAGTTTCTCGGCCAACCCGAGCTTGGTTTGCAGCCGCGACAATGCGGCGGTTTCGCGCGCGCTCAACGTCCCGTCGACGGAGAACGCCTCGAGTGCGTCCTTGTAGACTTCGAGTTTGCGGAACGTGCGGTATTGTTGGGTGTCGTTGACATCGGGCATCGCGGTGTCGGCGACCTTGTGTGCGAATTTTTGGAGCGGAGTCATGGCGAGGAGGAGAATCGCGGTGACGATGCCACCAGTGGCCCAACCGAGGGCTTCCCCGATGAAGTTCTGCGCGACCTGGGATACGATGACGAGCACAGCGACGTAGATGCCGGCGAGGGTGCCGCGTCGGACGCCGATCTTGATCTTGAGGTCGACATCGAAGAGCTGTCCTTTCACGATGGCGTAGGCGAGGACGAGCGGGAAGCACATGAGCGGCACGAACAACGCGTACCCCACCCACTCTTTCTGTGCCGGGGGCAGGTAGCGCCAGACGAAGGAGTACATTGTAAACGGGATGTCAAACAGTCCGAAGGCGAGGGTGTATAGTTTCGCGCGACGGCGTTGCAACGTTCCGGCCGTCGTTCGGTACCAGTTGTGAAGCGATGCGAAAAACCCGAAGAGGGTCAGGAACCCGCCGACGCGGAAGATCGAGCGCGCCAACGGTCCGCCACTATTTTCCCATGTACCGTAGACCGTCGGATGGAGTCCTCGCGAGAAGAGCTCGGGTTGCGCCACGATGAGGACTTCGATCACGACGACCGAGAGGGCCAGGATCCACTGGGTGCCTCTCCAGCGCAGCGGGGCCGTAAGAGGCGTGTTGAGAAGCGCCATTCCGATGAACAGAGCGTAGACGGCAGTCCCGAGGGCCATCGCATGGTACGTGACGAGCTGGGAAGCGTAGGCGATGCCGTACTCTTCGACCATGTACATGACGCCCGAACCGAGTCCGGTGCCGATGCCGACCATGGCGAGAAACACGCCGAGGTATCGGTTGAGCCGACGCTCGGGCGCGACGAAGTAAACGAAGATCCCGAGGCTCAGCGCTAGAAGACCGGCGACGGTCCCTAGGAAACCCAGCGTCGACCAGACCCAACCCACGTCCGTCGAGTTTGCGTGGGGCTATTTGGCCCTTGCCTATGAGGCGGACCGGTGCTTACCCTTCGACGGGAGCCGCCATCAAGGGGGGCAGCGGCAACAATGCGCCGCCTTCGGTCAAGAGCGCGGGGCCCGAGGTGAGGGTGCCGACGAAGCCTTTGTTGCCGTCGTGGAGGGCGCTTTCCGGGTCGGTGTTGAAGCTCGAGAGGCATTTTTCGCCGCACACGTCGACGAGGGCGGCCCAGGGTCGGCCGAAGGGGTCGATCTGGATGTCCATGAAGTCGCCCATGCCGTCGCAGCGGCCGGCGCACTGGTTGATCGCGATGGGGTCCGCGGCGGAATCGACCATCGTGGTCTGGACGAGCGGGTTCTCGGCAAGGGCGTCGGTGACGACGCCGATGTACGCGTGCCACATGGTGCCCGTGTGGTTTTCCGCCACGGCGGTGGGTCCGCCCACGACGTTGCTGCCCATGTAGGTGAACGCGATCTTGCCGACGCCTTGGGCGTCGATGGCGTTGAACTTGGCGACCGTGACGCCGGGTGCGCCGACCGTGAAGGCGGGTCCCCAGGTCTTGCCGTTGTTCACTGAGACGGCCAACGTCGGGAGGCCGCGGTCGCTGAGCCAGAACGCGTACACGTTGTTGGCTTCGTCGGTGGCGATCTCGACGTCGTGTCCGCTGATGCCGATCTCACGCGAGACGGGGTATGTTTCCCAGTTGACTCCGTCGTCTTCGGTGACGGCGACCATCGGGACGCCGCACTGGTTCTTGCCGAGGAACACGCGTCCCTCGCTGTCGGTCTTGGCGTGGCCGGCGAGTCCACCGCAGAGCCGAGCGGTCTCGACGTCGACGCCGGGGAGGATCGTGACTTGGGGCCCGAAGGTGAGTCCGCCGTTGATGCTGACGCTGCAACTCGTGTCGCCGACGCGGTTGATGCAGTAGTAGACGTTGCGTCCTTCCCATTGGCTCGGGAGGTTGCGTGCCTTGCCGGTCGTGATGGATTGGTGGTCGTGGACGCCGAACGGGTGTCCGCAGCCGATGGGGTTCGTGGTCCACGTGGCGCCGCCGTCGTCGCTCCAGTTCATCCAGCTGCAGATGAGGGCTTGGAGGTCGTTCATGAAGATGCGTCCGGTCTCGCGGTCGACCCAGACGAAGGGATCGTTGCTGTTGGGCGGGTTGTTGACGGGCTGGTTGTTCGCGGGGTTGCTCACCGGAACAAGGGCGGGGTTGACGCGGCTCCAGGTGACGCCTTGGTCCTTGCTCGCGACGATGTGGGATCCGCCGCCGAACTGGACCATGTAAAGGTAGCCTTTGTCGTCGATGCCGATCGTGGGTTCGAACGTGTTGGCGCCGATGAATCGTTGCTCGCCGACGACGGGTTCCAAAGCGTCGAGGACGTCGAAGGTCGGGATGGTTCCGTCCGCGTTGACCGCGAAGAAGCGTGCACCGTCTTCGAGGGACGCGGGAACGAGGCCCTTGCGGTTCTTGGCGTCGACCTTCGCTCCGACGGATTCGGGATCATCGACGCATCCGGCGAAGATGGGGATCAAAAGGACGAGTCCGAGCACGAGCTGACGGGCCTGCATAGATCCTGTCCAGCCTAGGTCCCGCACTTGAATCTTATGTACGTCCGGCCACCTGAACCGTGAACGTGTTTCCGCTAGCCCTTCCGACGGCCGCGCTCCATAACCCGGGGACTAACCCTCGGTTATGGAACGCCAATCTCAGTCACCGATGCCTTAAAACGTGCTTACCGATGAAAAAGGGATGCCTCAGATTCTCGACCGCGCCCCAACCCGGGAGCCGCTAGACACGTTCATCATGTTTGGGGAAACCGGAAGCGGATATGGCTACGTCCTGACGCGGGTCATCATCTCCAGCGTCCTCTACGATGGACCGCAGCCGGTTCGCCGGGAGACCATCATGGGCGGCGAACCTCTGAAAAACTACCGGGGAAAGGACGTGTCCGTTATTCGGGACGCCTCCGGCTTGCCCCAAATTGTGGGGCACGACGGCGACCCGCCGGTTTGGCCGGGATCGCCGCGCTAATTCCCACTTTTACCGAGGTCCGGGAGGCCTATATCTGAAGAAGGACTATGATAAGATCATGAGATTCTTTCTCCCCTTCGCACGGGACAACACTATCGCCGAATCCGCATACGGCGGAATCAAGAAATTCGCCGAAGAAAACATGGGCTGGAAGGTGTCGGGCCGACGGATTTACTCGATGAACTACACTCACCACAGCAAGCCTTGGAAAGCCACGGTGGGCGAAGATGAGCCGAGAACGAGAGAAAAGGTCGTTGCCATTCTTGAAACGGACCAGTGCTTCCTAATCTGTACCCCAACGCGTGGCGTCCTTCGGGACATCCCCATCATGGTTGGCCGGACAGAGGCCGAGCGAGTCACAGATTTCGAATCCGTAGCACTTCTAGGCGGGTTGCCCCCGCGAGCGCCCGGTGGCCGAAACTAGGTCCATTCTGGGCGAAGTTGACCCCTCACGCCACGGTACTGTTCGTGCAGGCTTGGCAACGGCACCCACGGCACGCGGGACAAAACTTGCGCGCCGCCCCCAAAGTCAATCTGAATACCCCGGTCCACGCCGAGATAGACCAACCGCGTCAAGTTGTAGGCGATGCACATGCAGAGGATTTCGTTGCGCTGCGCGACCGGTCCCTTGGAATAGATTTGGTCCCCCAAGATCGCCTTGAACGCATGATTACCTGTCTCCGCGTTGTTTCGCCGGTTGGCGCGGGCCGCGAACCCGTGCGGGTCAAGCCGCTTGGACTCGATCTGCCGCTTGCGAAACTTATTCCGAAGACTCGCTCGGGTCGGGTCGTGTCCGCGGCGAATCTTGATCTGCGGTTCGATTCCCCGCGAGCGGGCGTATTGGTAGATGTAGTTCGCATCATACGCCTTGTCGCCTCCGAGTTCGGCCACGTCGAGCATGAGCCGCGTCCGCTCCAATAACGGGATGAGCCAGGGCGCTTCGCCGAACGGTCCTTGTTGCGCGTGAATCGCGGCGATGAGCGTGTACCGGTAGGTCCAAAGAATCTCGGCGTAGGTCCAATGGTGGAGCCGCGCTTCGGCTTCCGGCTTGGGAGGTCCAACAAATTCCGGGTCCGGGCGCTTGCGGTCTTTCTTGCGTTTCATGTACCGTTCGTCAAAGTACGCTGAAAAATGTTGCTCGGTCAACCCGGTTCCGTCAGGGTGGAACACGCTTTCGTAGGGTTTGGCGGGCCACGTCGAGAGCGCAAGCAACTTTTCGAGGATTGGCGTCGTCTCGGCGTTGGCGAGGAAACGGCAGAGGGTCGCCACGCCGACGTTTCCATACGGGTTGTGCGCCCGGTGATCAGTCGCGTCTAACGCGCCGCGGCTGCTTCGGTGGCTTTGCCGAAGCGCCACGCGAAGGACTGCTTGGTAGACTTGAGGATAGATCGGCTTGAAGGGTCGGCCCCCGAGGGGATTCGGCTCGGGCTCGGGCGCGATCACGGGCAAGCCGTCGCGTAGAAGCTGGGCCAGCAGCGCGGGGAGTTTCGTCGGGACAAGTTGCCACGCTTCGTTTTCCGCCGCATGGTTGCGGCCCTCCTTCGTTTTTGTCCAAACGCTCGCGGCGGTGTTCGGCAATTCCACGATTCCTTCATAGATCAGGACCACGAGGATATGCGCGCAGGGTTGGTCCTGATTGTTGGTCTTGTCAGATCGGCAACGCCATTGGTCGCCGCGCCGGTAGACGCGGACGCGTCGGCCCGGCGTCCGGAGCGAGAGAACGTCGAAATGGTCCGGGTCCAACTTGTGAACCGCGTCCTCATGGTTCCAGATTTTCATGGCGTTCTGAACCATGTTGCGTTGAAGGTGCCGGAAATGGTCGCCCGGACCGTCCCCGGGTGTCTCCCCCGCGTCGTTCACGCACGCGGCTCGACGGTGAGCCAACTTCTACCCATGCCGACCCTTGCCGGGGCTTGGCGGGGGGCTGACGGGTTCCTGTGTTAAGCGGAGGCATATGAAGGCGGCGGCCCCGAAGGGCTACCCTCCCGATTAGTGGCCGCGCCCAGCGGTGGTTTCAGGCATTATCCACAACCAACGCAGCCAATGGCCCTAGGACGGCCGCTTCAATATTCGCGCGTCAGTTTAGTTGGTCGGTGCGGCTTCGGCACATGAAGTTCTTGCGTGGAAGAATCGAATTCCGACGTAGGTTTCGGCCCGGCCATCGCCGTCCCGGTCCTCATATTCAACAATCCCGCATTGAATTCCCGCGGGCTGAGTGGGTTCGGAACTTGGAGAAATCGAGCCGGCAAGTAATGAAACCGCGCTGAGCAGAACTAGGCCGAGAGGGATTAAGCGCATGGGCAATCTTGGCAATTAAGAAGTCGGGTTAGAAAAGGATTCCGGTTAGCATAGCAAGGCGGATTGGAACCAGGAAAGCTTCGTTGAAAGGGCGGGGTAGAGAGTTCCGGAACGGTCCGATTTGAAACCGTTCCGGAATTGGAGAAACTTCCTTTAGTCCCAGAACTTGACCGAAGACACCGCATCGTTTGCGTTTCCGCCCCATGGCAGGCTATAGTCTTCGAGATCTGGACAGTCGGTGAACGGATATGATCCGGTTGCGTAGCAGGCAACCGTCCAACCTCCTCCGTTCGTGTTTTCGGCGAGGGCAGACGCGCCACACGTGTAAAAGTTCACGGAGGACATTTCATCGTTGAAGGCGCCCCCATAGGCGCCGTCTACGTTGGACCAGACGGCGCTGCTTTGCGACCAGCAGTTTTGCTGGCTGAAGGACCCGTAGTCAATGATCATGCCAGGGTAGCTTGGGTCGCTGATCGCGTGTTCGTTGTACCGGACCCACAGATAGAAGTCGAGCATTTGGTCTTCGCCGCCGCTGGCAATCGCATTGGACAGAAGCTTTGGCCCCTTTCCTTCCGGGTGGTTTGTTCTGTCGCTGCACGAGTCCTTGGCGCGGTAGGAATGAACCCGGCCGGTGGGTGTGTCGCCTTTGCCGTCGCCGTTCGTATCCAAGGATTCGATGTCGCGGCATTCAATGTATGCAGGTGGTGCCTTGTTCGCGGGCTCTGAGGACTGTGCGCCCACTATCGGCAGCACAAACGTCGCTGCAATCAAAAGCACCAACGGGTTGGTTCTCATTTTTTTCTCTCCATCCCCAGGGTCTGGGGTAGCCGAGTCAAATTCACGAAATTGGTTTAACCGTTGCCCGAGAAACAAACGTTTCCGTGGCGTCCACAAAGGATATGACGGCCATGGAAAACCCAATCCTCCAGTCGTTTTCGAACTGATTCCACGGATTTCATCGCCATTCGAGCGTAGAAACAAACCTGCGCAACCATTAGCCTCGTCCTTCGAGAGCAAGGTCCCGACCCGGTTCTGGCATCGACTACGGTTCGTCTCCCCCGCGCGCGCGAAGGCAATCTAATTTTGTGATTCGGGTCGATCTGACGTGGTCGAAGAATACGCCTGAATCATAGGACCGATTGGAGAACGTCCTTTCCACCCAACGCCAACGCGAGGACGATAATGGCCCCCACGAGGCGGTTCACGATTCCACGGCGCAAGTAGCGGAGTTCTTCCTGAACCTCTTTGACCGTTCCTTTGACGCTCAACAATCCTTCTTCGAGCCGCGCGATTGCGGCCCCGCGGGTTTCCTCCCACGGATCGTCCACCTTATGCCGGGAGCGCATTGGTCACATCCTCCACGAGTAGGAACCCGCTCGCCTTGCGGGGTTGGAGCGCGTTGCTGTTGTGGGCTTCCAGCACGACGACAATCGGCGCGGAGCCTTGGCGGTTGTCGATCAGAATGTAATCATCCACGATTCCGCCCTCGTAAGTGTTCACGTAGATTTTCGCTTCCACCGCCGCGTCCTTCTTGACTTGGAAAAAATCAACGCTCGTCGTGTCGGGCGACAAACCGTAGCCGAAGACCTTGTGGGCCTGGCCGACGGGAACCGAGTGCGTCACGACGGCCACACTCTGCGCGCCGAGAATGTCCACGTCGATTCCTTTCGCGCGGATCACGCTCGTCTCCAATACCTTCTTGACGACGATACTACCGAGGGTTCCGTCGGGGAGGGCGACGAGTCGGCCGTCCCAATCAACGTAGTTCCCGTTCGCGTCCTTGATCTGCGTGATCACGTAACCCATGTTAGGCGTCGCCTCCAAGCGGTTTGGATGAGACCCCGGGTCGGGGCCGGTAGAGTTTGCATTCCGGCGCGTGGTTGCCGAAGAGGAAGAATCCGAGCGCGACACAGAACGGTTTCTTCTCGGCTAGAAGTCCGTCGCCGGGGCGCTTCCTGCGCTCGAACCACTCACAATCGCGGCAATTCTTTTCGACCATTAGTGGCTCCCGAGGAACAAGCCTTCGCCAAACCCGCCGCGCTTGGTCTTCAGCTTGAACGTTAACGTGACGCTGTTGGGGTTCGCAATCGTGGAGACCAGCTCGTAGACGAACCCCGCCTTCGGGTCGAACGCATACGCGGTGTACGTGTCGCCGACCGTCAGGTACGCGATGAAAATCCCAGTCAAGTCGGTAGCGGTCCCGGCGAAGTTTTCTTGCACGGTTTCGCCGATGAATTGAAGTTGGTACTGTCGCAATGGGTGACCGGTTTGGTCGAGCGCGTACCCAACGTAGGTAATCCGGTCGGCGCTTCGGAACACGCGGTCCAACCGCAACGCGCGTCCTTGAAGCACGTCGCCCAGGACGGGGCTCATGCGGTCGTTGATTTGTGCCGGCTCCACGATGAACGGCACGGACGCGTATTCGTCGCCCGAGAGATCGAACACGAACCCGGCGACGGTGCCGAGTTCGATCTGCGCCGCGCGCTGGCCGGGGATCGTGTCGCCGGACAATGCCAACACGAAGTCGAAGAGTAGGCCGGTGCTGAGTCCGATCTGACGGCCGCCCCCGTAATCGTTCGGGGGCGCCGGGCTCCCTTGGTTGTCGAGTCGAACGCCTTCATGGGTCGCCATAGGGTCACGTCTTCATGCGTAGCGGATTGCGATTGGGAGGTAGATCGTGGAATCAGGGGATTGCAGGGTCTTGGCGAGGAATTTCCAGAGTTCCGCGCCGTTGACCCAATCGATCAGGTCCCCGTCCGCGATTCCGAGGCCGACGCCGAGGCGGAACCAACGCGTCGTTGACGCGATGGGGACCCGACGGATCGGGTCCAAGTTGTTCGAGTAGTACGGGAATTGGAAGTAGACCTTGGCGTTCCCGTTGCTCTTGTAGCAATCGAAGAACGTGGCGATTCCGTCCGGGTAGACGTCGGTGCTCAGGTTGAACGGGCGAACGTATTCCTTGCGGCTGAGACTGTTGTTACTGCCGCTACTGAATTGCTCGAAGACGCGCATCCCGACGACGCCGCTGTATGCGATGCTTCGGTCTTCGTTCGTGAATGCGACGATGAAGAAGTTCGTGAACCCGTCCGCATACTCCTTCAACGAGTTCCGTTCCAAGTGGAAGAACGACGTGTAATCATAGAGGCTTGAAGGCGTCCACGTCACGAGCAAAGAAACGGTGGCGGAATCGACCCAGAGCCAATACTGCCCCGTCTTGTTGCCGTTACCCACCGTGCTGTCGAGATAGAACGTGCTGCCGCTGTTGCCGCGTTGCCACGCTTCCGCGGGAATGCTCGTCGTCTCCACCGTGCCCGTCGGAAGATGGGTCCCAAGGTCGAAGCCGCTACTGATCGTGACCTTGACTTCGTTGAGTTTAATGTTCGAGTTCGGAGAGTTCGTAACGAGTCGCTCAAAGAACACGTAGAAGTTTGCGTCCACCGCGTGTTTCACGACGCGCTTCGTCCCCGCGTGGAACGGGTCGCCTTCGAGCCACGAACCCGTGGCGAGCAATTCGTCCGCGATCTTGTTCAGGAGCGCGTCCATGTCGGTGTTCCCGCTAAAGAACGTCAAACGTGTTCACGCTCCGCTGACGAACGCTTTGTACCGGGCTCCCGCGCCCGTGGTGTTCGTGATCACGAGTTCGAGGCTGCTTTGGAACCGGAACGGGGATTCGCCCGCGGCCCATCGGAGGACGCCGCTTTCGTTGCCGTGGCTGTATTTTCGCACGGCCCCGTCCAGGCTCATTTCCAGGGTGACGCCGATGGGCAAGTCGATGTTGAAGAGTAGGATTTCGCCGCTGCCCTTGTACGTGATCACCCGCTTTTCGGTGGCGAAAAGTTGCGGGTTCTCGTTCTGCCCGGGCGAGTCGAGTTGGAACGGGCGCTTGAGTTGCACCGGCCCCTTCAGTTGCGCCAACCCCTCCCAAACGGTTCCCTTGATGTCGTCCAACGTGACCGGGCGCGGCACGGGTTCCCGGATCGCCATTATTCATCCCCTCCTTCCGGAGCCTTCTGTTTTCGGCGGACGCGTCCGCTCAGGTACGGCGGGCTCGCGTGTTTCGGCTTGAACGGTGGAACGTCTTGCGCCGCGTACTCGTCGTTGAACCGGGGACCCGCGCCGCTTGCGGTGAACGCGTCGCGTTGGTTGCCGCGGGGTCGCCCCAACTACTTTCCCCCCTTGGTGGCGAAGACCACGAGGACCAGGGCGACGACCGCGCCGCCGACCCAGATCAAATTCGTGAGTTCACGTTCCTGGCTGCGCTCCGGCCCTACCTTGTCCACCGGGGGTTCGCCGAAGATCAAGGTGCGGCCGGTCTTGCGGTCGAACGCGAGCATTGTCTCCGCGCCCGGCGTGCTGGGGTCGGTGTCCAAATCTTCGAGTTGAAGGGGCGGGCTGCCGGCGTTGCGGAACCCGGTGGCTTCCCGGATCACGAACCCGGTCCCCAATGCGACCGCGCCCGTTCCGAGAATGAACGGAACGGCGGGGCGAACAATGCCCGCGCCGCTGCGCGATGCGCGGCCGAACCGCGCCAACAAGGAAGGTGGAACGCGGGCCATTATTTGCGCCACCCGAAGAAGCCTTGAACGGCTTTGATGCCGTGATCAACGGCGGTCCCGCGAAACGCGGTGCGAACGTTCTCTTGCACCGAGCCGCGGCCCACGGCGGCCGTTGCCAACGCGCCCACGGTCGCAAGAGGGAGCGCGGCGGTCTTGACCACGGTTTGAACCGGAGCCGGGGCTTTGCCGATAGTGGAAGAACCGAATTTTTGGACCTGATCAAGAGCGCCGGTCTTGTCCAACGCGGCGACCCCGGCCAACCCGAGGCCGATTCCCGCGCCGACGGGTCCCGCGACGCGTACCGTGGACGTGGCGGCCCGCGTCAAGT
>CAYOZB010000109.1:0-10972 GCA_964408365.1 uncultured Halobacteriales archaeon
GGGCCGTCATGGACGGGAAGAACGGGACCTCCGAGGTCGTGGTCGCGGGCGGGGTGGTCGCAGGCGGCGTTGTCGAGGCCGGAGGCGTGGTGCCCGGCGGTTGTTCGTCGCATGGTTCCGTTCCGCCGTTGTCGGCGCTGATGAGCCGGCCTTGGGCCGAGTAGAAGTTGTCCGACCCTTCGGGGCCGAGCTGGGTGATCACGGCGCCAAAGGCGAAGTCGACCTGGAAGAAGCAGGCTGGGATGTCCACGCTCATCGAGTGGGGGCCGGCGCTGAAGTTGCCGGTCTCGGATTCGTGGACCGCCTGCAGGTGGGCCGTCGATGCGGAGAACGACGCGCTGGGTGCCTTGTACGAAACCAGCGCGAGTTCGATGTCCTCGCATCCGGCGGCAACCGTGAAGTTGGCCAAGACGTGGTATCCGGAATCGACGGTGTTGTTGAGGGTCGCGACGGAAGCTCCGCCGTTGATCCGGAACGAGTAGGACGACAGGCGAGCCGCACCGGCGGGACATGCGGGCGGCGGCGTGCTCGGCGGCGTGGTTGAGGGCGGCGTGCTTGGCGGCGTGGTCACGGGCGGGGTCGCGCAAACCACGCCTGCGTTGAGGAACTGCTCTCCAACGCCGTGGACGCCGTTGTTACCGCTCTTGACGTACACCGCGTAGATCACGAATGTCTCGGTGTGGTTGTACCAGACGCTTTCCAGGCCGGTGGATTCGTGTGTGTGGCTCGCACCGACACAGGGCGCAAGGATGATGTTGGAAATCCCGTTGGTGGAAGTGGCATTGAAGCCCATGTCGTCAGCGGCAAAAGTCACCGTGATGTCCGCGTGGCTCGACACGTCCGACGCGGTCGAGGGTAGCCCAATGGCGCCGAGGGTGACGACCGCGACGAGTACAGCGATGGATGCGATTGCGGCCCTCTTTCCTGACACAGGATTGCTACTCGACATTGACGTCGCCTTTGATTTGGGTGATTATGAAACGTCGGGCGCAACCGTGGTGGACGTGCAATGTCGCCTCCCGAACCTGCATGGCATCGCAGAACCGTCCTTGGACAGGGTTGTGGAAAACAATGCCAGACATGATTTCCATGCTCCAGAAAGCTGTAAAAAAAATTGACCAGCGGCGGCGACGAAGTGATTCTTGGCGCGCTCGCCACGGTGGTTGGGCGGCTAGAGGTGATCCTGCCTTAGTTGCGGCGGCGCAGGATCAAGAGTGCGCCACCGAGGGCGCCGACCGTTCCCAGGGCGAGGGCCGTCGCGGACGGGAAGAACGGGACCTCCGAGGTCGTGGTGGGGGAGGACGGCCCCGGGATCGACGTGGTGGGTGAGGCGGCGCAGCCGTTGTTCTGGATGGTGTTGCTCTGCATCGTCACCGCGGCGTTGCGTGCGAGCACGCGCCCGTCGACCGTGGTGCCGGTGAGCAGGCTGATGCTGTCCATCGCGATGATGGTGCCGCTGAAATCGGTGCCCGTGTCGAGGGTCGCCGACGAGCCGATCTGCCAGAAGACGTTGCAGGCCTGTGTGCCGTTCGTGAGGCGCACTTCGGCTCCCGGACCCGTGGTCAAGGTGGAGCCGGCTTGGAAGATGAAGACCGAGTTCGCGTTGCCCGAACCGTCGAGGATGAGCAGCCCGCTGAGGCCGATCGAGGAGGCCGAGTTGTAGACGCCGGGCGTCAGGTTTTGACCTGCCAGGTTGGCGACGATGGGGTTGGTGGGGCCCGCGCCGGCCAAGGAGTTGTAGGCGAGCACGGTGTCGTTCTTCGCGTCCTGCGTGACGCCGTCGCCATGATGGTTGGTGCCGGTGAGGACCACCGTGTGAGTGCCCGAGAATCCGGTCTGGGTCGAAGTCGGATACGATCCAACGTCGCCCTTGACGGTCGTTGTGCCGGTGTTGGTAATGCCGCTGCCTGCGAGGATCGCGAAGTCCTCGGCGGCCCCGAGATCGGGTGCCGTGGCGGCGACGGAGGTCGGAACCACCAAGAGAAGTGCTAGGAGAATCCCTCCGCCGGCGACGAATTTCTTGCGCAACGACCTCAATCGGCCCGTGTCCTTCAAACCCGTTGCGCGCTTCCCACATGTTCACGGGGAGCGGGAGAAGTCCGTCTGCATCCGGCGTGGCTTTTCCGTTTCGGAATTATGAGAAATTCAGCCAACGGCGATCCCCGGATTGGTCCGCGCGGGCGCTCACCGTGGCATGGTTGCGTGGGATTCGGCGGACCACGCGTCGAGATCAGCGCGCTTGGGCCACGGGTTGCAAGGTCGGGTTCTCTTCGGGGCTCAAGGATCGCCGGATGAACGCCACCAGAGCGAGTGCAAGGCACGCCATCGTCACGGTGACGATGATGGCCGTCGCGCCGAAGCCGCCGACGAATAGGGCCGTCGACAAGGCAAGCAGGCCGACGACAACGGGGCTGACGCCGATGCCAAAGAGCGCTTGGATCGCGCGGGAGCGGATCGGTCCTGCCGGGACGAAGATCGCCTGGAGCAGCAAGTACCCGGGGACGGTCAGGAGAATGGTGAGGGTCAGGACGATGCGGATCGGATCGCCAGCGGGAAGGAGCGAAGCCACCAGCGCGGCGAGGACCGCAAGGGGAGCGGCGATGAGAAGGTCCGTGGACTGTCGAAGGCGGGCAATGAGATCCTCGCGGGGTCTGCGCCAGGCGGTCCGCATACGTTGTCCAAATCGCGGGGATGCAAATGCCCAAGGTGCCATTGTGGCGACGATACGAGCCCTCTGGGCCATCATGGTTCCGCCGCGATTGTCCTCGAACGATCCATCGGACGTGGAATCGAAGGAGCACCGGTCCGAACATCTCAACACTGCTCCCGGAACGCCGTCCCACTCCGGGTCACGGCGACGATTTCGAGTGGTCGCCGCCTTGTCCCTGTAGCCTTTACAACGCGACCTGCAGAGGGGAGGCCATGAACATGGGGATCGGCACAGCCCGCGCGAGAGTCACTCTTGCAGTCGTCGCCTTGTTGGCAACGATCGTACTCGGCATTGGCCTTCGCTTGGTCGATCCACTCTCGAGCCCTGTGATCCCTGGTGAAGATCCCTACACGCACATGGCAATCGTCCGCGAACATCTGCGCACGGGCGAACTCGAACCGCTCGCGGCCGGCGCGGGACTCTACCCGCCCGGGCTTCACTCGTTCGTCGCCGCAGTCTGGGTGTTTACGGGTGCGGACCTGTACGAGATCATCCGGCTCGGCCCCGTCTTCTTCGGTGCGATCGGCATCCTCGGCGTGGCGCTTCTGTTATGGCGGCACGTCGGCCCCGTCGGCGCCTTCGTCGGATCGCTTGGTTACGCCGTCGCTCCGGAGGTCATCTTCCGCACGACCATGATGAGTCCGACCGCCCAAGATCTCGCTCTCTTGCCGTTCTTCCTCTACGCTCTTCTCGAGCTCACCGCAGGACGATTGGCCTGGACGGCCGTCGCGGCCCCGATGTCACTCTTCCTCGTCTTCGCGCATCCATGGCTCCTCGGGATCCTTGCCATGATGGGCGTCGTCTTCGTCGCACTGAGCTACCTGCTCCCATTCACCGCCTCGGCGGGCGAACGCGTGACGCCGCGAGGCATCGCTGCCGCCATCGCCGTCGTCGGCGGAGGCCTCGGCTTGACGTTCACCTCCTGCAACAAGAAATGCGGACCCGGCTGGACCGACCTGTTCCCCGACCTCGCCCCCTACACGTGGCTGGCGTGGCTGCTCGTCGTCCTCTCGTTCGCCCCTCTTGTGATCCTCTACACCCTCCGCAAAACCCAGGCGGAAAGGTTCCTCTCCATCAAGCGCGAACGCCCGGTGCGGTGGCCCATCCGCGTCGCCGCAAGCGTCGCCATCGCCGGACTCCTGGGCTGGGCCACGCAGATCGCGTTCCAACAAGGCATGCCTCCCCACGTCGACCTCCCCCGCATGATCGGTTGGCCCATCCTGGGCCTCGCCGCCTTTGGGATCATCCTGATCCCCTTCCTCCCGGGTCGCCTTTCCCACCTCGCGGCGGGTCTCTTCGCCGCGACCTACCCATTCGTCATCTTCAACCCTCTTGACAGCCCATACTGGTCCCACCGAACCGCGGCCTTCCTCGCGGTGAGCCTCATGATGCTCGCCGGCGTCGCCGCAGCCGCCATCACCCGCTGGACCGCCAACGCCATCTCCGCTCACTCCCACCCCAACCCCACCGCCCGCAGCGCCCGACGCTACGTCGCCGTCGTGGCCGCCTTCCTCGTCGCGATCGCATGCGCGGGGACCGTCTACGCAGGCACGCCCGACGGCTACGAAGGCGGCTGGTACCGGCTCTACCCCGCGTGCGAACTGGACGGCCTACGGAGCATCGCAGCCTTGGCCGACGCAAACCCCGCAGCCGTCGTCATCGTCGGCGGCTGGCAACCCAAGCTTGTCCTTTCGGCGCTCACCGAAGACTCCTACAGGATCTGGTATGAGACCACATTCTACACGTACGCCGACAAACGCGACGAGACGGTCGGCGGTCTCGCCCTGCAGGGACGCCCCGTCATCGTCGTGGTCGACCGCTTCCTCGTCACGGATTACCCCGACAGCACCGGATTCCTAGAAGGCGAGGATTGGCGGCCCATCGGCTCTTGGTGCGGCAACCAAGGCACCGGGCAAGCGCGGCTCTTGGCCTACGAGACGACGGTGAACGGTTGAGCAAAACCCAACCAGCTCCCAAATTCCGGCCGGGACTCGTCACCATCGTGATCCCTGCCAAGGACGAAGAGGCCGCGATCGGCCCCACCCTTCGTTCGCTTCCGCGCGCCACCCTTCGCGCGATGGGATTCGAGGTCGAGGTCGTCATCCTCGACGGACACAGCCGCGACCGCACCCGCGACGTCGTCTACGAACACGGCGACGCCACCGTCGTCTTCGACCGCGAACGCGGCAAAGGACGCGCATTCATCCACGGCCGTCCGCATTTCCGCGGCGACTACGTCGTCATGCTCGACGCCGACGGTACCTACGCGCCCGACGCCATCCCGCGCGTCCTCGGCCTACTCGCTTGGGGCGAAGCCGACGTCGTGATGGGCGACCGCACTCCGCTCGAAGGCTCCATGACGGGATCGCACAAGATCGGCAACGCGATCCTCTCCGTCATGGCCAACGTCCTCTACACGAAACGGTGTCCCGACCTTTGCACCGGCCTCTGGGGATTCACCGGCGAAGCCCTCGCCGCCATGCCTCTGCGAAGCCACCGCTTCGAGCTTGAAGCGGAACTCTTTGCCCTTGCCGCACGCCAAGGCCTTCGCATCGCGCACACTCCCGTCGACTACCTGCCGCGCACCGGTTCGGCCAAGCTGACCACGAGCGATGCCCTGCGCATCGGTTGGTGGCTCATGCGCTCCCGGGTGGTCGGTCTCACGTACGGTCCCGCAGAACCCGAATCCAAACTCATGCGCCATACCCTACCAACCCCTGAGGCGAGCGCCTAATGCAACTGAAACGCCTACGGGCAGTCTCGGTGGCCTCCCTTCTACTGGCGATCGGCTTCTTGGCGGGTTGTGTCGCCGAGGGAAGCCAAGGCGGCACCGGACCCGGTGGAGTCCACTACGGCCGCTGGTCTGCTGACTCTGCGCCCCGACCCACGTTGCTTGCGACGTTAGGCGACCCATCAAGCTCGGGCGTCAAGGCTTGGCCCGGACAGATCGACAACATCCCGGAAGCCTACGACATCAACGGCGACGGCCACGACGAGATCATCCTCCACAGCACGGACACGAACGTGTACGTGTTCGACTCGACGACCGGCAAGATTCTTGCAAAAATCCCGACCAAGTACCCGGCGGCGTGGCACGTCGAACGCGTGCTCAACGGCGTCCATGCTGGCGTCCTGAATCCCGGCGAAGAGGTCTCCCTTGTCATCACCAACCATGCCGCGTACGTGGCAGTCTGGACCTTCGACCGCGCGGCAAGCTCGGATGGCACGTTCGTCTTCCGAAAGATGTGGGAGAACCGCATGGACAAGTGCTACCCAAGCCCCGGCATGGACGCCGAGGCCGCGGTCGGCGACCTGGACGGAGACGGCTCTCTGGAGATCGTCGTGCAGACCGAAGAGACCGGCTTCTTTGCGCTCAACAACAACGGCGCCATCCGCTGGCATCACTGCTGGGCGGGCGGCAACAGCGCTCCCGTCATCGACGACCTGGAGGACGACGGCACCAAAGAGGTCATCATCGCCTCCGATAGCGGACGCGTCGCGGTGTTCAACGGTGACAAAGGAAACCCGCTTTGGGCGTTCAGCGCCACCGACCTGGCCTACGGGATCGACCCCGGCTCCGTCCCCGTGAGCCCCACGGTCGCCGAACTCGACGGCGTCAGCCCCAAGGAGATCCTGTTCATCGCCCGGCACGCGCCCGAAGACGATGCGACCCTGTTTCCGACGTTCCACATGGCGATCTTCGCCGTCCATCAGAACGCCGAATACCAAGCCGAACTCTTGTGGATGCGACAACCCGAATGGGCGAACCCCCTCAGCTACACCAAGCTGGTCGTCGCGGACGTCGATGAGGACGGCGACGCCGACATCTTCGGGATGGATTGGAACACGATCGGTCACCGACCCGGCGACTGGGAACGCCTCGGACCCGCTAACGTCTTCCGATTGGACCATCGCGGCAACGACGTCTGGGTCCGCGGACTGGACGCCTGGTGGTCCAACCAAGAGATCCTACTGTCCGATTCCGACGGCGACGGCAACCTCGACATCCTCGTCAATGGTCCCGGCGACGGCGGCGACGGCGTCTGGCGACTCTCCGCGGAAAGCGGCGAGAAGGAAGGTTTCCTCGGCCTCGCCCCGTGGAAGATGCAGCGCGGAGCGCACCTGGTCGACCTCCACCACGACGGCGACCTCCAACTCCTCGTCCCCGTGACGCCCTTGGAGTCCGCGCCACGTGGGGCCGTGCTGGTCTTCGGATTGCACGACGCAACGAGGATGTCCTAATCGATTGGGCGCCCCTGTTTTGTCCCTCAAACGACTCCGTTGCCCGCACGAAAGAGTAGGCTCGACCAGTATGGCGAATCAAACCCGAAAGCAATCGCAGGAAGACGAAGCCGAGTCGAGCGGTCCTGGCAAGAACACGGCCGTGACGCTCGCCAAGGGCGGAATGAGTCCGCTTGCGGATCGGAAGGACCCCGAAGGTTGGGAAAAGTCGGTCGACGCTGAACCGGCGACCGGCAAGGGCGAAGCCGCGTCCAAGGGTGATGCGCAGCCGACGCCGGCCGAACCCGTCGGCGGTTGGGTGGACGGTTCGACCGGCCGTGGCAAGATCCTCGTTCCGAAACCAGGAGAATTCGAATCATCCGCTCGCGGTCCGACCGATGAGCGCACGCCGATGCGGTTGATCAAGGCCAAAGACACCGACGCCTTGGCCGCCTTGCCTCCGGCCGAAGACCTCGCTCGCCGCTTGCGCGAACAAGAAATGCGCAAGAAGAAGGAAAAGGCCGCGGCGGAAGCCGGAGCAACGGAGCGGCAAGAAGAGGATCGCAATGAGCAAGACGCCGAGCGAGAGGAAGCAGAAGACGAAGAAGACGACGAGGCGGACGAGGAGTCAGACCAGAACCGGTGAGCGAATCTTAGGCTTCCATCTTCGGGGCCCTGTTTCGATGGGGCCCCGTTCTCTTCCTTCACGCGCCCGGTCTCCAGTGTGCGGATCGGGCCGATTGATTCAAGGACGTTTTTTGGTACTCGCATGGCCAAGAAACGCAGGAATTCGGCGAGAAGTCTCCACATGTTCGGGTCCCCCGCGCCACGCGGCAAGCGTTATGCGAACATGTCTGCCCGTGGACAAGAGGATAGCCTTCGGCGCCCTCACCAAAATTGAAACGGTTCGGCAGCTATCGTCTACCACCACACCCAACCCACCCAATCTTGGCTGCCGGACCGTTCTTTTTTGCTAGCGCCGAAAACGCGGGATGGGTTCGCGACGTTCGCGCCGCTCCCATGAGGACCGAAGCGTAGGGTCCCGCCAGACGGGGGTTTGCACAATAATTCGGTTCTTAACCGGATTACCGGTGCTTCTCGCTTCAACCGACGCCCATCGGCGTTGCCAAGCAAGGCATGTTGGCTTTGGGAGGGGTCCGGTGAATGTGATGAATTCTTAAGGTTCAGGCCGGTTTTCCTGAGCCAAACGAATAAAGCAGATTAACCGGTCCCCCTGCACCTTGTTTGTGGACATCCGGCCCAAGAGTCGGGACGCGTCGGACGCTGCAGCGGAGCGACCAAAGCGAAAACAAGCGGCTGGGCCCGGTCTCGTCTCGAGACGGATCGACCTGCCCGGCGCTGTCGCTGGCTTCGTCCCACCGCCCCCTTGCCGTATCCACCTCAAGTTCTTGCCGCACGGCAACCGGTGGACCCTTCTGAGCTTGAGCGGGCCCGGCATGCCTGCGAAGGTCGCCCGTTGGCTCATGCCGTTCGGCCCGACCGAGATCAACATCGCGCCGGGCATCGCGCCCCGTGTGCTTCGCGCCAAGTTCAACGTGTTGCCGCCGCTTTGGAAGGACATGCTCGCGAGGGTCACCGTCCATTATGTGGACCTTACACCGGAGGGGACGGCGTCGATCTTCGTTGCCGACTCGGGGGACAAGGTCGATCACTTCGTGCAGATGCTTCGCGGGGAGTCGTCCGTCGTGCGCGCTCGGCAAAGCTTACAGGGGCCGGCTCGCGTCGAGCTCACCGCACGGCAACTCGAGGTGTTGGCGCTCGCGGTAGCGCTCGGCTACTACGAAACACCGCACAAGGTAAGTCTGCGCGGCCTCGCGAAAAAGCTGGCCCTTAGCGTCGGCGCGACGTCAGAATTGTTACGCCGCGGCGAATCCCTGATCATCACGAACTATGTCGATGCGTTGACGGCATCCAATTGGACCCACGTGGAAGAGCCCCGGTAGCCGTCACGTGAAGGTCGCAATCTCGGACTCGTTGCGACGCAGTTCACGTTCCGCCTGCTTCCAATCACGCAGCGCGAAGCCGGGCTGACACCCGCGTGCTTCATAGATCTGGTACGCTCGGAGTTGGATCTGGTTTTGCGTGGGGCCATGGTTGGCTCGCGTCGCAGCGCGGTCCTCTTCTCTCTGTGCGGGTGTCGGTCGTTCGCCGCGGACGCTGCGTACCATTTGAGAATCATCGTGGTGAGACATTGGTGGAAATGTAGGTGCCCGAACGATATGCCGATTGAGGGACGTTTGAGGGCCCGAAGCCGGAAGCGCCGACAACGCCATCCAGCGGCGATGTGGGGAACCCGAACGTGTATCCGAGCCGTCGGCATCGAGACTAGGGCGAGCCCGCGATGGGATCAGAGGAGCCCTCGGAAGCGTCGCGTCGCCCGTCCGGTTCGATGGAGTCGACGAGTCCTAGCAAGTAGCTTTGGAGCCGGTCGGTCTTGGATTCCAATTGGAGAACGACGTCGTCGAGGCCCCGGACGGTCTTCTGCAGGCTCTTGGGCAGGTCACGGGACTCGTCGAGGATCACGACATAGTTGCTCAGAGCAGCGAGGAGGTTCCAAAAGTCGTGGAACACGCCCCGGACGTCTCGGTGGAGTGCGTTGCCGGACTTCGTGAGCGCCGGACCAGGGGAGCCCATCGCTTCGCGAAGGAGTCGAGCAAGATCCTGCTTGGCAAACGGTTTCGAGAGGTAGCCCCACGCGTCAAGACGCGCTGCCGTCCCCGGTAGGTCGGCGTTGGCGCTGAAGAACACGATGGGGATGTCTGCAGTGACGGGATTGGAACGCAACGCCGCGACGAGTCCGGAGACGTTCAAGCCGGGCATCTTGAGGTCCTGGAGGAGGACCGCCGGCTTCTCGCGCTCCACGGAGTCGAGGATTTCCGCGGATTTCGACAGTCGAATGGCTTGGTAGCCGAGGGATTCGACGAGCCCGGCGGTGCTTTCCAATACGTCCGGTTCGTCGTCAACGATGAGAACTTTGAGTTTCATTGGAGTCAGTGTTCCTCTGGTCCTTCGACCTTAAGTCCCAGCGGCGGCCCGCGCATGTATTGAACATGTCCGGGTGGGCGCGATCCCTGGTGGCCCGCGTTTAGCGCGCCTCTTCGTTGTCCCTGAAGGGATGCCGTGCCGCTGCGCATAGCTTCCGTTATGACCGAATCACAACCAGCGGAAGCGGCCACTGAGGAACAGCGAAAACCGCGCACGGCCGCAGTCGAAGTCGCATCCAAAGCGCCCGCCAACGCCAACGCAGTGAAGGCGCCAAAGGCGGAGGAACGCTCCGGATTGCGCTCACAGGGAGCCGTAGACGTCGCGCCCGCGCAGAAACCACCGTATGTGCGTGCCTACAACAAGGCACCGAACTTGGACCGGCCGTTCGACGCGGTTGATATGGACGAGAAAGCCGACAAGGATGATCCAATCCCGCTCGTCACCGGACCCGTCATCAAACCGACGGAACCCGAGCGGACCAAGATGCCTGCGGACACTCCGCCAGCCCCTCCCACGCCGCTTCAAAAGCCAGACAACCTAACGGACACGGAGCCTCGCATGAACGCTCCGGACCCGACGGAGAAGGAGGCGCAGGACGTCGAGAAAGTTGCTCCCTCGAAGACCAAGGATGCCGAGGCGACGGATTCGGCCGAAGGATCTACCTAGGAATCCCACATCAAAGGGACGCCAGCCGAGGACGGCGATCCTGACGGGTAAGCCCCATCAGGGCCCGTTCCTAACCACCAAGGCCCGCACAGGGCCCTTGCAGGTACCCCAAGGCTTTTCCCTCGCAGCTGCGCGTGTGCTGTATGCCCATCCGGCCGACCGCACTCATGTGCGTCGCGGTCATCCTTTTCGCCGGCTGCCTCCAAGGTGCCGGGAACGGTGATCTGCCCGATGGCGTCGGCGGCACGCCGCTCTTCGCGGACTGCGCGACGTCGGGATTCGCACCCACGGATGCCGGCGTATGCGCAAAGTTCATTCTCAGCCGATCCGGAGGACAAGAGTGGGAACCGCATATGGCTGCGCATCCCA
>CAYOZB010000110.1:0-10862 GCA_964408365.1 uncultured Halobacteriales archaeon
GCTTCGTCAAGGTGGAGGGGTTGGTTGTTGTCCGTCAGGGCGCAGAACGATGCGTTGTCGGCTTGCGTGATGGTCCGGGTCTTGGCGTGACGCAGGACGGAGCCGACCTCGAAGTCTTCGTAGAACCTACCCGGCACTGGGCGCGCAAGAGCGACGGCTGCGTGAAAGCGGTTTCGGTGCGTCGAAAAAGTTGGTGGTCGGGGAGGCGCCTTTGGGGGCCGGCCTCCCCGACGGGGGGGTGGTGGGTTGAACGGATTGAGGATGACGCTGCGGTCCCGTTTACTTGGGGGCCGCGGCCGTCGGCGCCGAGCGGATCGGGAGCGATTGGCTCGCGAAGTACTCGGTGAGAGCTTGGTTGACGACGTCGCTGATGCCCTTGGACTGTGTGAGTTTGAGGTAATGGAGATTGATCAGGAACTGCACTGGCAGTTTGACCTTGAGTTCCTTGAGTTCAGTCATGTCGGCCTTTCGAATCCCTGCAAGTTGGTCGTCCGTCATCATACCCATTCAGCTCCCTCAGATCTCCCCAGCGAGGGGGTAGCGGGAGGAGCCAAAGCCCGCGCCTTGGCTCCCCCGGTGCACATCCGACTCTTTCTCGAGAGTATAAGTAGGGTCGTCTGTCCCCGTCGGGGACACCACGTCCCGTTCGCACGGAGAACGGGCGTTTCGCTCCGTTTCTTTATAAGCGTCTTAGGGTCGCGGCGCCCAGGGGCGCTTGGCGACGGCGAGTCGGCGCGCTCGCAATACGAGCCAGGTGATGCCCGCGGTGAGTAGGCCGATCTCCAAGAGGCCGATCGCGAGCACGGAGGGATCGATGGCGGGGCGGCCGTGCACTGTGACGTCGGTCTTGTCGCCCGGCGCGAGCAGCACGTGGACCCCTTGGCGTTCGCCCGCGTACACTTTTTCCGCTTTCCCGGCGGAGTCGGACACCGCAACGGTGACGCCCTCGGGGTAAAGGAGGGTGAGGTCGAGCATCCAAGCGCCGTCGTTGGAGACCGGGAACTGGGCGGGGATGCCGGTGATCGAGCCGAGGGTCTGCGCGAGGCTGGACCCCATGACCATCTTGTCAGCGCGAAGCGGCAGCACGGCTTTGGCGTGAATCAGGATCGGTTCGACGGTCTTGCCGTCAATGCCGCCGATGGGCTTGGCGATGCTGTCGCGGAACGATTGCTTATCCATCGTGATGGTGGCGGATTCGCCGAAGCCTTCCCTAAGACCTTCTTCGATCAAGGTGGCGAAGAATCCGTGGACGTCGTCGCCAGTGACGAGGCGTTCTCGCACTGCGACGCGCAGCAGGTCCGCGCTGTAATGGGAGGTCTTGAGGTTCGAGGGCAGGGGCGAGGTTCCGAAGTATCCCGCGGAAAGGCTAGGGACTTCGATCCACAGATCCAGGTCGGCCGAGTATTGTCCCGAGGTCCAAGGCATGGCTTTCACCAAGAGGGAGGTGTCGTCGTGCGCGATGAAGGTCGCCCGCACGGTCGGCCCCTCAAGGACGTTCGCCGGCACTGCTTCTTGACGAAGTCCGACTGCGAAGAGGAGCCGAAGCTGGGCGTCGACGGCTCCCCGGGTGTTGTCGTTGGGGAACGTGAGCGAGGTCATGTTTTGCAAACGAGCGTTCGACAGGTGAAGGAACTCGGGCACCGTGACCTCAAACTGGGCGTTGAAGCCGGCCGGCACCGCGACGTTGCGGTCGATGACGGCGCGTCCACCGCTGTAGAGGAACGCCTTGGCGAGGTCGGATCCTTCGGTGAACTTTGCCGAGTGGAGTCCCAACAGCGATGCGGTGAGGGGCACCTGGGCGTTCATATCCACCCGGATGGGCGGCTGGTAGGGGTTGGCGTCGAGGTCGCTCGTGCCGTAATCGAAGGAAAGCGAGGTGCCGACGGGCTTGGATTCGATGAATGCGGCGGCGAGCTCACGGTCGACGACCGCCTTGAATTCCCGTTCGAATTCCGCGCGGGCGAGGGGGGACCCGTCGCGGATGGCCTGTGCGCTGACCCCGCGGCCCGCGACGGCGACCTCGTGCACACCGAAGGAGCCCGAAAGGTCGAAGGCGTCGAGACCAGCCAGGAGTTCGAGCTTGTAGACGACATCGATGGCGTTCGGCGCTTGGGGCGTCGGATCCATGGGCGTCGAGGTCGGAAGCGGCAGGGCCGCGGCCGAGGAAACGGCGACTGATCCAAGGAGCGGGGTGAGGAGAAGCAGCACGACGAGGCGCATAGAGCGCACCTCGGCCGACGCTCTTCATATGGTGCCGCCGCGACGGCGAAGCGGGGGAAGCAGGAGAGCGTCAGAGCGGCGGACGGGGAAAAGGCCCATTGCCGTTTTCCAGGCTAAAAAATGTGAAAAAAAAAGCCCCGGAGTGCTTGACTCCGGGGCCTTTGGGTGGGTTGTGGGGGTGCGGACGAAACTAGACAGCGTCGATCGGGATCGGGGCGCCGATCGGATCCAGTGGGTGGGACTGGAAATACCGATCAAGGGCGGCCACGACAGACTCCCGGATCGACTGGTTCTTGAGGAGTTTCATGCTGTGCAGGCTGACGTGGGTGCGCAGCGGAAGCTGCAGTTTGATCTCCTTGATCGTCGCGAATTCATTCGGCCCAAGGCTTTGGTTGTCGGTTCCCATCATTTTTTGTTCCCTCGTGACGCCGAAGCGCCTTGACGCGTCCTTTCCCGAGTTCAGTATTTCACTCAATGCTTGTCCCACGCGGGGACACGGTGGACAAAGTGTGTGGAGCCGTCTTTTCCATCGGGGAAATTGGGCTCGTGGAACCGGACGGGAACTGGTAGGTGCGCGTGCGCCACGTCTTCGTCGACGTGACGAGTCCGACGCGTTCGAGCACGCGCAAATGGCGGTTTGCCAGGGGAAGACTGAGTCCGGAACGGGCCGCGAGTTCTCCTTGCGTGGCGCCCGGGGACGCGACGAGCGCAGCGAGCAATCGTGCGCGAGCCGGGTCGGTGCGCACGTAGGTGGCTGCCAAATTGGACGAAGGCCCTTCGACCACGAAGGCCTTGCGGCGACCGTCGGAGTAGGAACGGAGCAGTCGCGCGGATTCCATCCGCTGGATGTGGTGGACGGTCGTGCCCCAGCCGAGGCCGACGCCCGCGGCGATCTCCGACAGGGACGCACCACGATTGTTCATCACGTAGGAGTGGATCCTGCGACGGTTCGCGTTCTCCAACACGTCATCGTCGCGCACGCGCGCAAATAGAACAACGACGGCGAGGGGTCCGTTGGCAAAAGCCTGGACCAGCCAGGCCAGCACATCGACGCTCCGGGAGGGCGAGGAGTCAGCCCACGAAGACAGGTCGTGTTCGTGGTCGACCAGCCAGCCGAGGCCGAACAACAGGCTCGCGATGACGAACGCCCAACGGAACGGCCTCATGGACTCTGGCTTGCCGAGCCCCGCTCCTTATAGCGCCAGAACGCCGGCCCGTTCGGCAAATGCGGAACCGGGCGGGCAATGGGCGAACCGGCGACGGGGACCGCGGCCCAAAGCGGGAAGGGCCGGAACGCACCCGACATGTAAGCGCCGGAACCAAACTCGGCTTTGAAGGGGACCTACCAAGCAGGGTTCGATGGCAGTACGCGATCCCTATGCACCCCGGTTTCTTGGAATTGCTGGACCGATGACCTCGGACCAGGACAAAGCATCCCTCAAGCAGGCCGTGTTCCTGCTCCGATACCGCGCAAAGCTGGCATTGCTCGTGCCGCCGGAAGTCGCCTGATTCAACTTTTCCGCGCCGCGAGCCCGGACTGCAACGGCATTCCGGTCTCCCACGCGGAACGAAGCAAGACCGCTCGCTGGGTGGCCATCTCCGGGTCGCGGTTCACGACGATCCGGTCGGATCCGCGCGAGGGATGGAGATCGTTGGGCAAGAAGTGGGCTTCAAGCATCTCCTGATCATCGAACACCACGGTCAACACGTCGCCGCCCTTGATGGGCAACCGTCGCACATGGTCGACGACCTCGTCGACATGGATACGACGACCGTCGATCGCGAGGACCGCGTCTTCCGGAAGGAGGAACCGTACTTCGGCCTTTTGCCCAAACACGGCGAGGCTCTGGTACAGGTCTTCGTACAGTTTCAATCTCGGAACGACGAGCTTGTCGCCCAAAATGAGCACCGACTTCTCCGTCCGCGCCAGCATCTGGCGAAGCGTGGCGACGAACACGCTGCGTCCTTTGGCGGTGTGAAGGAAATCCCGTTCCGACTCCGGTGCGGCATCCTTGGGTTTCGGCAGGAGCTCGACCATCATCTCGCCGATCGTGCGCTTCAATTGCCGTTCCTCGGCACGCAGTTCCTCGGCACGCGTTTCATACAACGCGGTCAACGCGTTCGCACGAAACCGTTGCGGGCTGCCCGGGATCGTGTCCAGCAACCCTTTCCGGCTCAACCCATCGAGCACTTCGTAGAGTTTCGCGCGCGGCACGCGACTCGACCGCGCCAGGTCATTGACCGTCGCCGTGTCGGCGTCCAGGAGGGCCAGGTACGCCCGCGCCTGCTGCTCATTGAGCCCCAAGGTGGTGAGGCGGGCGACGCGTTCAGGATTGATCGGCAGGACGAGACCTCGGTCGCGGGCACCTTCGTCGCGCTTCTTAACACTCCCGACCGAGGCGCTAATGCACGGTCAAGTGCCAAATAGGGGACGTCGGTCCGGAGGCTCGTGGCCGGTTTCCATCGCAAGGACCTCCTCATGCTCCTGTTCTTGGCCTCCATCTGGGGCACGGCCTTCACATTCATCACCATCGGGCTCGACCGGTTCACACCCTTCCTCTTGGCGTCGTTGCGCTTCGACATCACGGGAGCCTTGCTCCTGGCCATCGCAGCCGTCCGACGGAAGGGGCCCCTCATCCCGCAGACGCGCAACCAATGGAGGACCGTCGTCACCGCCGGCCTCCTCATGACCGGCGCCTACCACGCGTTCCTCTTCTGGGGCCAAGATGCCACCACGTCCGGCATCGCCGCGATCATCGTCGGCCTGAGTCCCGTCCTCACGACCGTCTTCACGCACGCGTTCCTCCACGACGACCGACTGGGCTGGCGCGGCATCCTCGGCGTCGTCGTCGGATTGGGCGGCATCATCATGCTGGGCAGTCTCAAGGAAGACCAAGGATTCGACGCGCAGTTCTGGGGCGAAGCCGCAATCGTCGCCGCCATCGCCTCCTGGGCCCTCGGGTCGGTGTTGGTCAAACGCGCCAAGCACGGCATGGAGGTGTTCTCGTTCGTCGCGTGGCAAACGCTGGTGGGCGCGCTGGGCCTGCACGTCACGACGTTTGTCCTCGAAGGCGGAGGAGAGATCCGCGAATCCACCGACGGCTGGAGCCTCACCTGGGCCGTCGCGTCGCTGCTTTACCTGGCCGTGATCTCGAGCGGCATCGGGTTCATCATCTACTTCAAACTCGTCGAGAGCGTCGGGCCGATCCGGGTCAACCTCGTGAGCTACATCGCACCCGTGTTCGCGAACGTTGCCGCCATCTTGATCCTCAAAGAAGTGCTGGAGCTGCGGGCGATCGTGGCGTTCGCCCTCATCGTGACGAGCCTCACGCTCGTGATCCGGTCCAAGGCCCACCCGCTCGCCGCGTCCGCGCCGGCGCCGGCCGTTTCAGAGTCGGAAGATCTTCGCCGCGTTGCCCCATAGGATCTTGTCGAGGACGCCGTCCTTCCACTGAACGTCTTTGAGGGAGTCGAGGCACCGTTGGAGTTCGAAGAACGGAAAGTCGGTCCCGAAGATCACCTTGTGCGACAGGCGACTGTTGGCGTACCGCAACACGCTCTCCGGGAGGTACTTCGGTAACCAGCCGCTCATGTCCAGGAACACGTTCGACTTGTGCATGCACATCGCGAGAAGTTCCTCGTGCCACGGCCAACCGGCGTGCGCGCACAGGAACGTGATGTCGGGGAAATCTGCCGCGACGGAGTCGATGTAGATCGGTCGGGAATAGTCGAGGTGGATCCCATCCCCCCCGGGCGCTCCTGCGCCGAGTCCGCTTGTGCCTGTGTGCACGACGACCGGGAGTTTGAGTTCGTTGACCTTTTTCCACAAGGGCCGGTAGACCGGGTCGTCCGGGCGGAATGCTTGGACCTGGGGATGGAGCTTCAAGCCCTTGAGATCCAGTTTGCGGATGGCGCGATCGAGTTCGTCGACGGCCTTGGATCCTTTGTGCGGATCGACGCTTGCGACGCCGACGAACAGGTCCGGATACGCGTTGACCCACTCGGCGACCGTGTCGTTGGAGATGCCTTTGCGTTTCGTCGTCGTCTCCGCGTCCCAGCCCAACAGCAAGGCCTTGCTGATGCCTGCCTGCTTGTACTCGTCGACCATCTGCTGTTGTGTCCGGAACGGGTTCTTCGTGCCGAAGTATTGCAACCCATGCTCGACGAGCGGGCCGCCAGCGTCGACGATAAACTCCTTGGTCGGGAAATGGACGTGCGAGTCAAACACGCGGGTCATGTCGGGTCGGGCGATTGCATCGAACCCTATGAAGGACACGCATCGCGAGGCGAAACCTTTACTGGACGCCAGGCATCGGCCGAACCGCCTTGAAAACCCTGATTGCCGCGGCCTTGGCCATCCTCGTGGCCGCAACCATCCCCGTGGGCCAAGCGCACATGGACGATTGCGAGGCAGACACATTGTGCCACATGACGCTCAACGTCAAAGATCTCCCCCCGGGCGCGGAACACAGGTTCGTGCTGCACAGTGAACGAATCAGCGGCGACTTTCCCAGCGGTTGGATCGTGACCGCTTTCGCGGGACTGCAAGGCACCGGGTTCGTCCACGCCAACCTGACGCTCGACAACGAGACCCGGCACTCCTGGCGATGGAATGCCGACGCCTACAGCTCCAATTCCACGCGGATCAACGAGACCGGGCACTACGAGCTTCGGGTCCACAACCCGGGCACGACGTCCGTCCGCTACGCGTTCTATTTCGACCAAAGCTGCAACTGCGCGTACAAATTCGTGCCGATCAATGGCGGCTTCGTCCTGTTCAACTACGATCTACCCGCCGACCGCGGCGTACGTCTCGGATTCCCCACGATCGACGGTTGGCACATCAAAGGCACGTTGGCCCTGCTGGAAGACGACCGTGGACGGTGGCCGCAGGATTTCCGCCCGGTCTCGGTCCTGGAGCAAAAAAACAAAGGATGGTTGCAGTTCGACTTCCACACCGAGGAAGCAGCGACCTACTACGTGTTCGTCGAAGCCATCGAAGGCGTGAAACAAGGACCCAGCGGGCCGCAGCCGGTGGAACTCACGCCGCTTCTCGAAGTCGAAGAGAAGAAGGCTTCGGGTCTTGGCGCGGCCGGTTCAGCGATCCTCGCGGGAATCGCAGCCCTGATGATTCGACGTCGCTGAGCGATCCGGCGATTAGCCGCCGTGAGGCGGGCGCGAAGGCGAGGGCCGACCGCTCGGCGGGCCCTTCCCGGGTTCGCCGCGGTCTTCCTGCATCTTGCCGACGCGCCATTGGACGTCATCCCCGTCGATGAGGATGCCGATGGCCGTCGGGCCGCTCAGCACGGCTTCCTTCTCGGCGGAGACGTCTCCGGCGGTGAAGTGGAGGACGTATTTGCCGTGGTGGAGCTGGAAGTTCAAGTAGCCGCGACGGCTAGTCTCGCCTTCGTCGACGAGTTCTCGAGAGCCGTCCTCTTTGACGGAGTAGATCTTGAGGATGGCCCCTTCGACCGGGACCGGGCCCTCGGACGTGTTCTGCATCACGCGGACCGTCAGGGGGGCGGTCTCGCCGCGTCGTTCCATGGACTTGTGGTCTTTCGCGTCCCAGTGGGCTTCGCCGGATTCGTCGAAGACGATGGCGACGCGCTGGCTCTGGCGCAACGGGACCTTCTCGGTGGCGCTCTTCTCGCCATGGGTGACGTTCACTTCGTAGGCGCCGGGACGGAGTTCGAAGATGGCGACCCCTTCGGCGTCGGTCTGCTTGGAGGCGATGGGATCCTGGTTGCCGGGTTTGCCGACGACGACGGTGGCACCCGCGACGGGGTTCGATTCGCCGGCGATGATCTCCCGGACGACGATGCCCAAGGCGACATGATGGCCACGGGTGAGGGAACGCTCATCAGCGTACCCCTCCCCGGCCGCGAAGGGACGTAGGGCAGAGCCGGTCGACGCAATGGACGTGCCGACCATGACCGTGGACACGAGAAGAAGGGATGCCGCGAAGGTGAATGCCTTAGCCTTGGGAGTCAGGACCATGGGTTACTCGACAAGAGACCATGGACCGCTGGCAGACATAAGGCGCCTGAACGAATCGTTCACCCGCCCTTTTTATACCCCCGAGCTAGAGTACGGGGACGGGGCACTTCGATGGTCGAATGGACGGTGGTCACGCTCCTCGCGGCCGAGGCCCTCGCAGCCCTGGTCGCCTTCGCCTGCGCCTACGACGTGACCCACTCGTACAAGCTTGTAGGTTCCCTGAGCCTTCGACGCCTGGCGATCGGTTTCTTCCTCCTTGGGTTCTCGCAAGCCGCCGCCCTGGCCCTCGAAGGCCTCGTCCAGGCTGCGGGAGCCGAGATCCCCCGCGAAGGGTTCGACATCTTTGACATCGCCTTCTGGGTCCACTACATCACCCTCCTCGCCGGACTCGCCTTCGTCTTTGCAAGCTTCGGACGCCAACCCTTCCGCTGGACACCCGCCCTCGCCCCCCTCCTGCTACGCGCCGGCCCGGTCTTGGAACTCCTTTCCGTCCTGTTCCTCTTCTTCCTGGTCCTGCACGCCGGATTGAACCACATCGCCCGAAAAGGCGCAGGCAGCGTCCGCGTCGCCGTCGGATTCTTCTTCTTGTTCACCGCCCACACCCTCAATCTTCTCGGCTATTCCGCCTTGACACCACGCTGGTGGTTGGCGGAATGCGTCAACGTCGTCGGCTTCGTCGTGCTCTACTATGCCGTGAAACGGCCGCGGGTCAGGAACGATGGCTAAGGAGTATCGCGGCAAGATCCGCATCATCGGCGATATCCTTCACGCCGTCAGCACCGAGCCGGGCATCGGCATCACGCGGCTCCTGTTCCTCAGCAACCTCAGCCACGACCGGTTGACCGACTACCTGGCGGAACTCAAGACGAAGCAACTGCTCGAAGACCGTGAGAACGAAGGCAAGAAGGCGTTCCATCTGACCGACAAGGGCCACCGGTTCCTCGCCGAGGTCCATCGCATCAAGACATTCATGGCCGACTTCGGCCTCGACATGTGACGCCTCAGACGTTCACGTCAAGCAACGGCAAGAGCCCCATGACCCACTTGTAGTGTGCAACGTCGACCTTGATCCCGGACACGACCGGGAAGAAGAGCAGGAACACGCCGGCCGCCAGGACCACGTAGAGAATCGTGAGGAGTCGGTTCAGGCCGCCTTTGTCCCATTGTTCGCCCAAGAGACCTGCGGCGACGAGGGCGAAGATGGGCACTGCGAACGTCATGTAGAACAGGAACGTGATCCGTTGGATCAAGAACCAGGGCAGGTACGCGAAGAGGAACATGAGCCCGGTGACGATGAAGGCGAGGTCGCGGCGGATCCAGAACGGGTAGTAGATGATGCGTTCGACGAAGTCGACACGCAAGTAGTGCCAACCGTAGTCGCGAAGGAACCGCCACATGATCTTGATCGGCACGACGAGGAGCGCCAGGGTGGCGGTCCACCAGAGGAACGGGTTGCCGATCGACCACATCTTGCCGACGTCGCCGTCGGGGTAGTCGAAGGTGTAATAGTAGACGGGTTTGGAGATGACGAGCCACGTGCTGGGGGGACTTGAATAGGGATGCGTGGCGTCGGCGGCGAAGTCCCACGTGAATGCGGAGATTTGGACGAAGAAGAATTCTTTGAGCGCGAACAACGGGCCGCCCATGGTTGTCCAGAGGTACCAGTAGGGTGCGTAGGTGAGGGCGTGGACGAGGAACGGCAGCGCCAGGCCGAAGCCGACCGTGGGGAGGAGGCGCTTGATCCACGGAAGGTAGGGTGCGATGGATTCCTTCAGCCGCGCTTCGACTGTGGCGCCGGGGGGAGCATCCGCGGGCAGCGGTTCCTCGAATTTGGGTGCGCGGGTGCGAAGGAATTGACACAGCACGAACACGGGCAGAAGGTACAGGGCGTACAATTTCGAGGCGACGGCTAGACCGAAGAAGATGGCGGAGAACCATCGGCCGCTTCGTCGAGGCGAGAACACGAAGGCGAACGCCCAGAGGAGGAACACCGTCGGGAAGATGTCGAGCATCGCGAGGCGTGCGTGCATGTAGTACAGGCCGTCGAGCGCGAGCAGCGACGCGCAGAGGATGCCCGCGGAGAACCGGTTGAAGAAACGCAGCCCGACGAAGTAGGCGGCGACGATGCCGCTTGCGCCGACGACGGTGCTGCTAAAGCGCCAGCCCCACGCGTCTTGGCGACACTCCTCGTTGTCGTGGCCGCAGAGTTTGGTGATGTAGGCTTGGTTTTCCATGTCGTCGTGGGGTTTGCCGTTGAGCCAGATCCCGGCCGCGATGAGGTATTTGCCGACGGGCGGGTGTTCGAAGTTCTGGGGACGCGGATCGCTCCATGCGGGATCGATGAAGACGCCGCGCGTGTAGTTCCGGGCGACCTTCACGTAGTGCGCTTCGTCGAAGACGATGATCGGAGGACTGTCTGCTGACACGGGGAACTGTTGGTAGAACCCGAACGCCAGGACGAAGATGAGGAACGGGACGAGGATCTTGAGGTAAAGGTTCTGGGACTTCTCGATGGGCACGCGCGGCGGCGACCAGGGGACCCAGGACGGGAACGCGTTGACGGGGAAGGGTCCTCGTTCGCGTCGCGGTGGCTTGGGGGCGGGCGTTGCGGATGCCGCTGCAAGAGGCGCAGCGGCGGGCCCGGG
>CAYOZB010000111.1:0-10668 GCA_964408365.1 uncultured Halobacteriales archaeon
CTGGCTCGCGGACAACGACAAGGGACACTTCGTCCTCGGACTCCTCTCCTCACAGATGCTCAACCAGGACGAGTTCTTCCGACAGACCCGCATGGCGGAACTCGTCCGCGAACGCACCGCGGACTGCCCCGGACAGATCGGCGCCGCCTATTGCCAGGCGCCCTCCACGGGTGCGTGGGGCGGCTCCTACAACTATTGGGGCACCTCGTGGGAAACCATCGGCTACACGTCGACGGGCACCGCGAGCATGTACATGGGCAACCCGTACGGCTTGAACGCGCCCGCTGCCAGCTACGAGATGGCGTACAACCACATGGTCTGCGACGGCGTCTACATGGGCTGCGGGAACATCATGAACGAGTTCCACGTCAACACGGTCCGCAAGATGGTGCAGGCGCTCATGGAAGCGGCGAGCATCGATTTCCAGATCAGCCTCGAGACCGGCGGCATGCGCACGGCCTACGTGTACAACCCGAAGATCATCTCCACCGCCGGACCCGACGGACAAGGCCGACCCTCAACGGGTTGGTCTGACGAGAACGAGCGCGATGACCGCTGGGACATCCTCCACAACGTGTTCCTCGCCAGCCCGATGGACTACTTCCGCGATCTTAGCCAATATGTGCGAAACGGCGACCAGCCCGGCGTGTTCGATGAAGTGCAGTCCAACAGTCTCAACGAAGAGACGCTGGGGCGCTACAACCAACTCGTCATCGCCGGCTCCACACTCGAAGTCGTCGGCCCGACGCAGTTGGCCGCGATCAAGAAATGGATCGAAGCCGGGGGACGACTCATCCTCACCGACCAATCCATGAAACTCCTCGAATCCTTGGAAGTCGTCGGCGCGAACGCGGTCGGCAACACGACCGCTTACGTCGGGTACACCGACGTCATCGACTACTCGCATCCGATCGCGCAGAACCTCATCGGGTACAGCCGCATGACCCTCGACCAGACCGTCGTCGGCATCCCGCAGAACCAAGCCCCGGTCTGGTACGTCAACCCGGCCGAAGCCGGCAAGGGCGACGTCGTCGGCGTGCTCCCAAGCGGCCAGGTGGCGGCGACGGGCGGCAACCCCAACCTCGGCGAATTCGCCTTGGGCCAGGGCTCCATCCGGTACATCGGAGCGATCCTGCCCGACCCGACGATGGAACACTACACACCCTACGGCCTCGGCGGCTACGGCGTGACCTACGCGGGCAACCAGTTCATGCACAACCTCCTCGGCTTCACCCAAGTGTTCGAAGCGCCCCCCAAGGTCTTCGAGGACGAAGGCGCGTTGCGACGACCCAGCGGCCCCGAAGCAAACGCACCCGGACCCGCAGCGTCTGAGACCGCGGCCATCGAAGGCGGCGACGGTTCCACGCCCAGCATCGGATTCGTCGGCGCGCTGATCGGAGCCGTCGCGGCCGTGTTCGTCGCGGGACGCCAAGGACGCCGGAACTAGACGCCGGATTTCCACCAGAACGCGTGGCGGCGGACAATCGTCGCCGACAAGGCTTAAATGCGGCCAGGGCTGGTCGTCGCCTTGGCTTTCCCTATGAACAAGGGTACCTTTGCCTCGCTGGTCACCGCGATCTTTCTCCTCGGCACGCTCGCTGGCTGCCTGGGGGACAATGCTCCGTCGAGCGACCGCACGGGAACGAAGAAGATCGCCGGATCAGCGCCCAAGGTCTGGGACATGGCGGACCCGGTCTTGTCACAGCCGATCTTCAAGGAGATCGTGTTCGAGGCACTGCCCTTGACCGCGACCGACGGGACGCAACTTGACTCGTGGATGTACCGACCCGAGACGCCCGACGACGTCAAGGTCCCCGCGATCCTCCACTTGAGCCCCTATTACGGCACGTCGTTGCCGCTCGGTGGCGGCGGCATGCTGCGGATGATGAACGAGAACTTCACCGCGCGTGGTTACGCGGTCATCGGACACAGCGTCCGCGGCACCGGGTTCAGCGGCGGATGCTTCGAAATCGGTGGTCCCCGCGAACGCCAAGACGTCGTGGAACTCTTGGATCACATCGCGAACCAGTCGTGGAGCAACGGGCTCGTCGGTTTGATCGGCGTCTCCTACGACGGCACGGCACCGCAAGGCGCCCTCATCATGTCGAACCCGCACCTCAAGACGATCGTGCCCATCGCGGCGATCAGTGAGTGGTACAAGTACAACTTCATCCGAGGCGTCCAGATCAACCCGCAAGGGTACGCGTTCAACACGTACTACGTCGGCGACGAAGGCGCACCGAACATGCACGGCCTCCCGCACTTCGGCCCGCTGAGCCTCGGCTTCCCGTCGCGTCCGCCCACAATGGAAGAGATCCAGATGTGGCCCGAGGACGGCCAGATCATCGCCTCCCGCGCGTGCCCGAACCAAGGAAGCAACAACGGCATGTTCCGCGGCGGCGCGTTGATCGACCCGCAGCGCGCACAGTTCGCCACCGCGTTCACGGGCACGACGGACCCGTACTGGGAGGAACGCAACTTCACGGCACGCATCGAGAACATCCGACCCAACGTCAGCGTCCTCGTCGTGCACGGATTGGTCGATTACAACGTCAAGACCCACAACCTCCTGCCGTGGTACACCGAGCTCAAAGAATTCGGCGTTCCCACCAAGATCCTCCTCGGACAGTGGGCCCACGCCTATCCCGGCACGGTGCGTCCGAGCGGCCGCGCCGACTGGAACCTCACCCTCCTTCGCTGGTTCGACCACTGGCTCAAGGACATCGACACCGGCATCATGGACGAGCCGGAAGCCGACATCCAAGACTTCGAAGGCGTCTGGCGCACCGAAGAGGATTGGCCGCCGACCCGGGCCGTCAACACGACGTTCTACCTCGATGCGAGCGGCGAACTCAAGGATGCGCCCGGAACCGGCACGAGCATGTTCCTCGACAACGGCCAAGCACCCGCGCCGACCGCTCCCGTGAATCCGAACTCAGCCGTATTCCTCGGACCTGTCTTGGCCGAACCGTTCCGGTACTCCGGAGAGGCCCGCGTCACCCTTAGCCTCCAGCATTCGATGCCGCGCGGACACGTCGCCGTGACCGTGTACAATGTGACCGGTGACGCCTGGCGAGCGGTCAACTGGGGATTCTTCAACTACAACATCCGAGACGATCCCGCGGTGTTCGAACCCCTGTCGCCGAACGAGCGGTTCAACCTGCACTTCTCGCTCTTGCCGACCGACATGGTCATCACGACGGGTTCCCGGCTCGCGGTCGTCCTCTCAGCGACCTCCTCGGGCGGTCCGGGCATGTTGCCTCCGCCGTCTGGCGGCATGACGACGATCATCCACGGTGAGGACGCGTTCATCACGTTCCCGACGATTGACGGCATCACGCCGACCTGCCCGCAACCAGTGATGACGGGACGCGACCCGAACCCGGTCTGCTGAGGATCATCGCGCGATCGGTTACAGTCGGGCTCCAGCAAGGCTAAGAAGCCGCGTCGTCAAGCGGACCTTTCACGGAGCGGTCCGTCTAGGACGCCTCGCGGCGGCGACCAAGGAAGGCGAGGACGACGATCCCGACGAGGAAGGTCGTCACATCCGCGCCAGGGCTGCCGCCCCCCGCGGGAAGGGTGTACTCCTTGCCTGGCTCGTCCGAATAATCGACCGTGTATTGGCGATGCGTGTCGAATCCGCCGATCGCCACGTGGTCTCGGTCATAGAGCGTCCCGTTGATGCGATGGACGAACCAACCGGCCGGGGCCCGGAACACAACGAACTCGACGACGGCTCGTGGATGAGGCTCCGAAGCGTCGCCGCCCTGGATCCGATGGGTCTCGAGGCGTTCTCCTTGGAACGCGTACACGCGGACCTCCGTCACCAACCAATCATCGACGTCGCCCGTCGGACCGACCGCGTTCGAGATGTCGGTGTGGATGGCGACGCGGTTCGGCGTCTTGTCGTCGACGAAGAGTTTCTTGTGGCCTAGTACGCTCACGTTTTGGCCGTAGCTGTTGGTACCGAAGTCGACGGGGACCCGTCTTGAAGCGTCTTCGAACGCCTTTTCTTCACTCGCAGTTACCATGCCATCATCGTCGGCGTCGACCTGGCGGGCGAGGGCGGCCTTCCGGGAATGGTTGTAGACTTCGTCCGCCCGCACGACGATCTCGGAGAACTCTTTGTTCGGCAAGATCGTGATGATGCACAGTTCGTCGAGGGTCTGTGCCGAAGCCGGGGGAATAAGGAGCAGGACAAGGCTCACCAACCACAAGGCGCGCATCAGGTTCCGAAACGACGGGTGCACCAAATCGTTTGCTGGAGCGTGCCGTGGAAACGCCGGGAACCGCAAGCCCTTTCTAGCCTCGGGCCGCCTTTCCAGCGGAAGCCCGCATGAACCGAATCCTCGTCTCCTTGCTCACCATCCTGCTTGTCGCCGTCGCGCTCTCGGGCTGCGTCAAGAACGACGAAGAACCCCGCCCGAGCAAATCTCCTGTCGCTCGACGCGCTGTGGACCCGTCGGTCTACGAGAGCCGGCTCTCGAAAGAAGTCTACACCGAAGTGGTCCGCGAGAACGTCCCGGTGCCGAGCTTTGATGGCAAGAACATGGACAACTGGGTCTACCGACCGAAGACCGACGACGCAACCAAGGTCCCCGTGTTCATCAACTTCAGTCCCTACTGGGGAAACTTGGCTCCGGCCGCATCGACGAGGGGCGACGCGTTCAGCCAACACATGATCGACTACTTCGTCCCGCGCGGCTACGCGGTCGTCCTCTCGAGCGTGCGCGGCACCGGCAACTCGGAAGGCTGCTTCGACATCGGCGGCGACATCGAGAAACGCGACGCGGTCGCCGTCATCGAATATTTCGCCGAGCAACCCTGGAGCAACGGCAACATCGGCGCGGGCGGGAAAAGTTACGACGGCACGACCCCGAACGGCGTCGCCACCCTTGCCCCGCCGGCGCTTAAGATGATCTTCCCGGTGAGCGGCATCAGCGAACTTTACAAGTACAACTCCAAAGGCGGCCTCGCGTACACGCAGGGGCCGATCTTCAACACGTACTATTACGCGCTCGTCGGCGTCGGCGTTCCGCTTGGCGGCACGCCCGAGGTCGACCCGACCAAAGTGCCGCTCTACGCGGATGACATCGCGTGCGCCGACTTGGCGCAGACGCAGGGCAACGGCGTCGGCTCCGGAGCCACCGGCGACTACAACGCGTATTGGACCGAGAGAAACTATACGAAGGACGCCAGCAAGGTCACGGCCGCCGTGTTCTTCGTCCACGGCTTCACGGATTGGAACGTGAAACCGGATCACATCCTTCCCTTCGTAAACACGATCCCCGACTCGACGCCGAAAAAAGTGTGGCTGCACAACTGGACCGTGAGCGAAGCCTCGAGCGACGGACACGTGTACCCGCGACGTGACGACTGGAACCTCACCATGTTGCGGTTCATGGACGAGACGCTCAAAGGCATCGACACGGGGATCTTCGTCGAACCCGCCTTCCAGATCCAAGACTCGACCGGCACGTGGAGGTGGGACGAAAAATGGCCGCCCGCCCGCGCCGTCGCGACGCCGTTCTACCTTGGGTTCAAAGAAGGAAAGGGGGCGCTCGATCCCACCGAGCCATTGCGAAGCGGCATCCGCACCTTCGAAGACAACGGCCAAGGCCCCAGCGGCTCCACGACGACCGGCACCACGTTCCTCCGTTACGAGACGCCGCCGCTCGAATCCGACCTGCACTACGCAGGCGTGCCGCGCGTGCACGTCCTTTCCAGTTCGAGCGAGCCTGTTGGAAAGATCGTCGCCACGCTCTACGACGTCTCGCCCGACGGCACCGCGCGGCTCATCAATTATGGTGGCTTGAATTTCCGACACCGCGTCGCACTCGAGAGCCCACAGCCGGTTCTCCCCGACGAGGTCTATTCCGTCAACATCGAGTTCTTCCCGCAAGACGACGTCGCCCTTGCCGGCCACTCGCTCGTGTTGATGCTCGCCGGTGGTGGCGGCGACTTCCTCAACCAACCGACACAGGCGCGCATCAGCGTCCACGAGGACGAGAAAGCGTTCCTGGAGCTGCCCCTCATCACGACCGTCGACCTCGAAGAGCCCCAGCCGATCCAGATTCCCTGCTTTGCTTGTTGAGGATTCAAGCTCACTCTCCTGAACCGGCCCGCCGTGATCATGGGCTGAGATCGACTCGGAAGGTACGCGACGCTCGGCTTGATGTCACGAGAACCTTTGATCTTCAGTGACGTCGCTGAGCGCATGGACTCATTGGAGAACATATGTTCTCACCTGAGAACATGAGGTTTCTCGGTTTGGCACACGCCCCATGGTGCGGAATTTTCGAGGTCCCCGAGACCCGGATGGGGCCTGACGTCCGAAACCGTCATGTGTCGCGGCGCCCGTGGGGCGTTTTATGGATCTCGCGACGCGGGCGCGCAAAGTCGAAGTGCGGGCGGCCACGATGACGCCGAAGCGGGTGCAGGATGTCTACAATTTTGGCACGGCGGCCTCTTGGTTCGGGGTCGTCTTCTTCGCAGTCCTTGCTGCTTGGACTCTCTGGCAATTCTGGGCGACGTTGGACACTGAGTTCCTGCTCATCGGTGCGAGCGGATTGGCGGGAGCCGCGTTGTCGATGATGGCTGGTGAGGTCCTACATGTGCGCGCAGCCACGTGGGAAATCCTCAGGGCGAAAACCGAGACGGCCGACATGGATCGTGTTCGTTATTTGCAACGTCTACGACCAGAGACAAGCAATCGGGACGCCTTGATTCCCCACGAGCGCGTGTGACGGACGGTCCAGACGACGAATGTTGTTGGCGAGGCAGTGGACAGGGATTCCACCACAAGCCCTTTTTAGGGGTCGCTCAGGTGCTCGCCAACGCAGGTCGAGCTTCCCATGTCCCGCTTCTTCATCGCAACCGTCGCCATCGTCTTCTTGAGCGCCGCATTCGCGGGCTGCGTCGAACAAGAAAAGGAACCGGATCGCAAGACGCCCATCGTGAAACGTGGCGCCACGAACCCCGACGTGTACGTTTCCAAACTCTCGAAAGCGGTCTACACGGAGATCCTCAAAGAAAACGTCCTCGTGCCGAGCTTTGATGGGAAACAGATCGACAACTGGGTGTTCCGCCCCAAAACGGAGGAGGGCACCAAGGTTCCGGTCTTCATCAATTTCAGCCCCTACTGGTACAACTCCGCCGGCGACCCTTCGGTCGGCGGCGACGCGTTCAGCGCCTACATGATCACCGAGTACGTGCCCCGCGGCTACGCGGTCGTGCTCTCGAGCGCACGTGGCACCGGGCACTCGGAGGGTTGTTTCAACATCGGCGGCGACACCGAGAAGAAAGACGCGTACGCCGTCGTCGAACACTTCGGCAACGTGGATTGGAGCAATGGCAACGTCTCCGCCGGCGGCAAGAGTTACGACGGCACCACCGCGAACGGGGTCGCGACGCTCAACCCGTCGGCCCTCAAATCGATCTTTCCGGTGAGCGGGATTTCGGAGATGTACAAGTACAGTTTCAAGGGCGGCATCACCATGCGTCCCGAGTTCACCGCATCGTACTTCAACAGCCAATCCGACACCGACGAGAGCCAAGACAACCCGCTCCTCATCCCGGAAGACGCGGCGTGCCCGGATCTTCCCGGACACGTCACGGACAGCGTCGGCAACACGGTGATGGGCGACTACACCGCATACTGGCAGGAACGCAATTACAGCAAGGACGCCGCGAAGGTCACCGCGGCGGTGTTCTTTGTCCACGGGTTCACGGATTGGAACGTCAAACCCGACCACATTTTGCCGTTCCTCAACGCATTGCCCCCGGAGACGCCGCGCAAGGCGTGGCTTCACAACTGGACCGCGAGCGAAGCCTCGAGCGACGGCCACGTCTACCCGCGACGCGACGACTGGAACGTCACCATGCTCCGCTTCCTCGACGAGACCCTCAAAGGAATCGACACCGGCCTCTTCGATGAACCCGCCTACGAGATCCAAGATTCCGAAGGCACGTGGATGTGGGAAGAGACGTGGCCCCCCACGCGTGCCGAGCAGACCAAGTATTATTTCGGTGTCAAAGAAGGCCAACGCGGATTGGATTCTGCTGCGCCGTTCCGGTCCGGACCGAGCACGTTCATCGACAACGGACAAGGACCCACCGCCGCCGCTCAGGTCCCGAACTTCGTCCGCTACGAATCCGCGCCGCTCGAAACCGACCTCCACTACTCGGGCGTACCGCGCGTGCATCTCCAGGCGAGCACCGACCGCGCCCTCGGCAAGGTCGTCGTGAGCATCCTCGACATCGCACCGGACGGCACGACCCGTATCATCAACTGGGGCGGCCTTAACATGCGCCACCGCGAAGCCTTGGAGAACCCGCAGACGGTGACCCCGAACACAGTCTACGATCTGAGTGTCGAACTCCACCCCCAGGTCGACGTCGTCCCCGCAGGGCACAAACTCGGACTGACCATCGCAGGCGGCGGCAACGCGTTCTTCAGCCAACCCTGGCAGTCCCAGATCAGCATCCTCGAGAACGAATACGCGTACCTCGAACTCCCCGTGATCACCACGTTCGACTTCCACGACCCCCAACCCATCAAGATCCCCTGCTTCGCGTGTCCCGGCCCGACGCCCATCCAGACGTAACGAGGCGTTGCGCAGAACCGTCCAACCACGGCGCAGGGTTGTCTTACAAGGCGTCCCCAATCTCCGTATAATCTCCTGTTCCGCGTTCCACCCTCAAGGTGTCCCCCTTGAACGTCGCCCGAACCCTCGCAACCGCCGCCCTCCTACTACTGCCCCTCCTGGCCTTCGGAACCCCCGCCACGTCCTTCACGCCGAGCTCCGCGATCTCCGGCGTGTTCCTCCGGACCGGCGCGAACGGACCCACACTCGGCTTCGGCCCGGTCACCGACGGCGAGGGCAGCGAGATCCCCCTCCAGACCGCGGCCCCGCCCGCCGCGGGCGCTCCGCCGTTCTGCGTCCGGATCCCCGCGCAAAACGCCGGCCAGTGCCTCGGAGCGGTCCTCGGCATCGCAACAAGCCCCACCACGTTCACCATCAACGGCACGGGCGCCTTCCAATTGTGGCTCAGCACGACGTCCCCAGCACCCATCGTGTTGGAATCCCTCACCGCCAAACTCCTCCACGTCCAGGCCGACGGAAACGTCACCGACGTCTACTTCTTCAAAGGCGACCTCGCAGCCCGAAGCGAAACGGGCGGCGATCCTGCGACGAGCAGCACGCTGACCCTCACCGACGCGCCGAGCCGGATCGCGATGGCCAGCCAACGGGCCACCCCCACCATCGTGTTCGCCGGCGAGACCCTGACCCTCAGCGTCGAGGTCTTCACTCCCGTCTCGGGACCCGACCCCCTCAAGGTCGTCGCACACTACGGCCCCGACATGCCTTCGGGCGTCCTCTTCCAACTCCACGGCCACGCTCCCCCCTCGATCCGCCTGGGCACGACGACGCTCCCCATCTACGCGACCGGCACCAACGTCACGTTCCACCCGATCAGTAACGCAACGGACCAGGCCCGGACATTCCCCGTCGGCGACCCAGCACCACCCGCGACCGTCGTGGAAGGCTCCACCATCACCTTCGGACCGACCCCGCTTGACGAATCAGCGCAGCTTGCAGGAGACGGTTTCGTCGTGTTCACCGTCGCGACGGCCCCGACCGCCACCGGACCCTCCCTGGGACTCGCCGTCGATGTGACGCTCCAGATCGGCGAGAAGACCTTCACGACCGTCACGAACCTCGCCACCCACCTCCCGAGTTCAGAGGGAACCACGCTCGCCGCGCCGCTTCGCGTCACGCCCGGGCAGGTCATCGCTGGCGAGAACGTGACGCTCTCCATCACCCTGTACGCACCCAAGGCCGACAACTTGATCCTCGTCTTTGGGTCGAGCGAACACCCGACGGGCGTCCACTTGCCGGTCGTCGGCGGTGGACGCGTCGGCCCGCCCCCGCCGCCTGCCCCGGCGCCCAGGGAGGAACCGCCCGCGGAACCTGAACCGTCCGAGCCCGCTGAGCCGGAGCCGTCCAACGAACCCGCCGCGTCGCAGGATCCGTCGCCGACCCCCGAAGATCCGGACCCGTCCCCCTCCCCGTCGCCGTCGGACGTTGCTGCGCCGGACGACGATGGAACCCTGAAGGAGGCTCCGCCCAAGAACACGCCGAGCGCCGGGTTCGCGCTCCTTGCCGGCGCCCTCGCTGCCCTCGCCATCGGCCTTCGGGGTCGTCTCGGAAAAGGGTCTTGAACCCGCGGGCATGTGACCGCCGCGGTCGGAACCCCCTTTGGCGCGACGCACTTACAAGATCGCATTGCTCGGAGGCGACGGCGTCGGACCCGAGGTCGTCGCCCAAGCCAAGAACGTACTCACGGCGATCAACGAACGCGAAAGCCTCGGCCTCGAACTCCACGAACTCCAATGCGGCGCGACGCTCTACTCCAAGACCGGCAAAGAATGGGCCGAAGGCGCCTTCGAGTTCTGTAAAGACGAAGCCGACGCCATGCTCCTTGGCGCCGTCGGCATGCCGGGCGTGAGCTTGCCCAACGGTGACATCGCCGGAGCCGGCGTCATCTTCGGGCTCCGGTTCGGACTCGACATGTACGCCAACGTCCGACCCACGAAACTCTACCCCGGTGTGCCGCACAAGATCCACAGCGGCTTCAAGCAGGTCTGGGAACCGGAGAAAGTCA
>CAYOZB010000112.1:0-10591 GCA_964408365.1 uncultured Halobacteriales archaeon
CTCGACGGTGGCCACAAGATTTACCTTGGCGGTCCGACCTGGGGACCTCGCCGTGTTGAATCCGTCGGAGAAGGATGACTCGCGGGCGGGTTTCGGGACTCCCACGCAATCCTGCGAAAACGAGGTCGGCCGACCTTGAAGAATTGGCAGTTGGTGACTCTTTCCGCTCTCGCGGCTGGCGCTCTGGGGGCGGTTTCCTGTGCCGTGGTATTTGCCCTGCGCGTCGACCTTTTCTTGTTCCTCGCGCCGCTCGTTTGGATCCCTCTCGTTGTGCTCCTGACTCCGCGGCATGAACAAAGACCCATCCTTATCAAAGTCAACATCCTGCTTGGCTTGCTCGTCTACCTCGGGATGGCGCTCATCCTAATGCAGCGAACCGGCGGCTACCGTTGAGGCCTGGAATGGGTTCGAGGCACGTACGTCCGTCGTGTGACCGTTTCATGGCAAAATGGTAACGTCCTGGCCGGATTTCTTTTGTGGGCGCCCCAACCGCCGGAAGTCTTTTCGGTCGGCCTCGGTCATCGCAACATGGTGTCAGCCGGCCTTTACGGTTTCAAGATCATCGTGCAGAACCAGCGGATCAACTGGGAAGAAGCGCGCCCCAAACTCACCCCGCCCAGCGTTCTGAATCATTACACGAGGGCGGACGTCGTCCTGAGTTGGCTGTCCCATCCAACTGCAGGCAACCCGAGGATGCCGGAGATCTGGGCCACGAACGTGGCGTACATGAACGACTCAACGGAGCTGCTGTACGCCAGCGACCTGGTCCAAACAGAAGTGCGGGGGTCAGCTACGAGGGCGGACCCGGTCGGTACCGAGTCAGTCTCTCGATCGCGAGCGCCCAACCGGTGTACGGAATCATGGCCGGCCTCACCCCAGTAAGATCGTCCGCAAGCCTCGGCCCAGCGAACTCCTGATATTTCCGTAACCCAACCAGGAAGATGGATTCGGGACTTCACCGGGCGGCGGAGACCGCACGGACCGCCGCTCCCCCGCCTTGACGAGCCTTGCCCACCCATCCCGTGCGTCAACGCCCGCCCGATCCTTCGGTTTCATTTTCGCGGCCAACGGCTCGAGCTCATCCAGCGCGTTCTGGTATTGCTTGAGGGCGGCCAAGGCGGTCCCATAGAGGAAGACCGCGCCCAGCTCTGTGGGATTCTTGCGTAGGATCCGTTTCGCCCACCGCTTGGCCTGCTTGGGCTTCTTGGTCAACAACGCCCATTCCACGTCATCGATCGCCGGCGGCCTCGAACGGTGGAGGGCCACGAAGCCGATTGCCGCCAACGCGCCGCCTGCAGGGATCATCCCCCATAGAAGCGGCCCGGCGGCACCAGGAGCAGGGAAGGCGAGAGAAGGCGGATTTTGAGGCCCTTGGTCGCGTGATCCTTCTAAGTCGAGGACGCCAGGCGCGGCAGTCAAGCGTCCCTCGAGGACGGGACTATTTGCCGCGGGGTTTCAACGACGTACCGCAGAACTCGTCCCACGAACCACGTTCGTCGTGGGCAACGCGCTTGTCGCTTAGGTCGGCATCCCCGAAGTTTCGTCCGGCACGGGTTCTTCGAGGACGGTTTCGGGCATCTTGCCGTGGCCTTCTCGACGCATCCGCCAGAACGAGACGATCGTGTTGAGGAGCACGAAGAGAAGGATCGCCGCGGTGATGAGTTTCGGGAGTGCGGGGTTGATGGTCTCCGCGACGGAGAAGCCGAGCGCGTAGATGATGGTCCACGCGATGGTGGTCACGGCGATCGCGATGAGGAGGGTGGGCACGATCTGGAACGCGCGCAATCCCATCATGCGGCCCAAGATGGCGCCAAAGAGCGGTCCATTGATGGCGAACGGGACGAGCATGAACAGGAACAATCCTGCGGTGCCGTGTCGGGTGACGAGGCCGCGTTTTTCCAGGCCGCGGTCACGCACGTGTCGCAGGTAGCGTCCCAAAAAATCGGGTCGGTCCATCCATTTGCGGATCGCGTAGTGCAGAGGCGGATAGATGAAGCAGGTCGCCGCGGCGTCGGCGAAGAAGATGAAGAATCCCATCATCACGGGATCCGCGCCGGCTGAGATGCCCACGGGGAGGCCGGCTTCCTTGCCCCCGTAGAACAAGGTTCCCATTCCGGCGAGGACGGCCAAGGCCTGGTTGAGGGAGCGGCTTAGAAGGATCAGCCAGCCGGCGACGACCACGACGGCGAGGACGATACCCACCGCTGGCAGGGCGCGGACGAGGGGGTTGGGGGTTGTCGGGCCGGCCAACGCGTCCCTAGGACGGTTCCCTGATATTAACGGCCTCTGCAAAGTGCCGGCATCCCCACTCGCGTCAGGCCTTCGCGTTAGGCGTCGTTTCCGCGGCGCGGCGCTCCACGACGCTCCGGACGGCTTCAAGGATCGTGTCGACGTCCTTTGGCGACACGTGACGATGTGTGACGAGGCGGATTTCGTCCCCGATGTCCCGTGGCGACGCGAGCACGCCTTCTTGGCCGAGGCGGTCGACGAACTCGTCCGGGGTGCGGAACCCGGCCTCGCGGGCGTTGAACACGATGATGTTGGTCTGGACCGTGTCGAGGTCGAGGCGGATCCCAGAGATCTTCGACAAGCCGGTCGCGAGCCGTCGCGCGTTCTCGTGGTCCTCATTCAACCGATCGACCATGGTCTCCAACGCCACGATCCCGGCTGCCGCGAGGACGCCGGCTTGCCGCCAGCCTCCTCCGAGGATCTTGCGCACGCGTCGGGCTTCTTCGATGAACTTGTGGGAACCGCACAGCATCGACCCCACGGGCGCCGACAATCCTTTGGACAAGCAGAATCCGACGGAGTCGACGTGCTGCGAAAGTTCTTCCGGCCCGACACCCAGGGCGGTGGCGGCGTTGAAGAGCCGCGCGCCGTCCAGGTGCACGGGAACGTTGTGTGCATGGGCGAAATCGGCGACGGAGCGTGTCTGGGTCGGCGTCCAACAGGTTCCGCCTGCACGGTTGTGGGTGTTCTCGATGCTCACCACCGTGACGGGAGCGTAATGCGGGTCGTCAGGGAGGAACACGTTCTCCATTTCGCGCGGACCGAACACGCCCCGCGTGCCTTTGACCGTCTTGACCAGAAGATTCGAGAGAAGCGCGGGGCCGCCGGACTCGGAAAAGTAGACGTGGGCAAATTCTTCGCAGACCAATGCGCCTTGTCGTTTCGAGTGGACCCAAAGTGCGGCTTGGTTCACCATGGTGCCCGTCGGCATGAACACGGCGGCTTCCTTGCCCACGCGTTCGGCCGCGAGGCGTTCCAACCGGTTGACGGTCGGGTCCTCGCCATACACGTCGTCGCCGACCTCGGCGTTGCGCATCGCTTCTCGCATCTCATCGGTCGGGTGGGTGACCGTGTCGCTTCGAAGGTCGATGACGCGGGTTTGGGCGCGCACCATGTGAGGACTCCGGATGCTCCCCAGGCCTCTTCAAACCGGCTGCTCGACCGTCGTGACGACCTCGGTGCGGCAGGGGTTCTCGAGGTGTCCCAACCCGTCGATCTCGATGGCGACCTTGTCGCCGTTTTGCAAGAATTCGGCGGGCTTTCGGTGCATGCCGACGCCGGGACCTGTGCCGGTGAGGATGATGTCCCCGGGGTTGAGGGTGAACGCACGGGAGAGGAATTCGACGAGCTCCGGGATCTTGAAGATCATTTGGCTCGTGTTCGTGTCCTGCTTCAAAACGCCGTTGACCCAGAGTTTGACGCCCAACGCGTCCGGATCCTTGACGGCGTCCTTCGTGACGAAGAAGGGGCCGATGGGGCAGAACGTGTCGAGGCTCTTTCCGCGGGTGAACTGTCCGTCGCCTTTCTGGATGTTGCGTGCCGTCACGTCGTTGGCGATCATGTAGCCGGCGACGTGGTCCATGGCCTTGGCGGCCGGGACGCGTCGCGCGGTGCGACCGATGACCACCGCGAGTTCCGCTTCCCAATCCACGTGCTGTGTAAGAGCGGGGTCCCAACGGATCTCCTCTCCGGGTCCGATGATCGCGGATGTGTACTTGGCGAACAAGATGGGGCTCTTCGGTGCCTCGAGGCCTTGTTCCTTGCAGTGATCGAGATAATTGAGGCCGATCGCGCAGATCTTCTGCGGCCGCGTCAACGGTGCGCGCCACTTCGGGTTCTTGATCTCGTACGGGTCCTGGGCGATCTCGTTGAACGATTTTCGGATCCAGGCGAGGCCGTTGCCTCCCAATTGGAGGATGCCTTCGAGCATGCGGGCGTGCGCGACGTCCTTCCCGTCAGGACCGAGAGCGGCCGCCGCGGCTTTCACGTCGTAGGCTCGACCGTTCTGTTCCAAGCCGATCGTCAAGCCGCCTTTTGTCTGAACCATGCCTAGTCGCAACTTGTTCCATCGCTCCTTGCAGGCCGGCTCGACAAGGCGTTCCTTCTTGAACCTGTCGGGACGCCTTAGTCGCTTCGAACGATGCCGTCCGCGGTGTTGTTGCGACGCAGGCCCTCCCGGGTGAGCCGGAACAAGGGCCACGGATCGCGGAGGCCCCGAAGGCGCAGTTGTTGTTCGACGTCGCCATAGGCGCGCACATGCACCTGCGCGATGCCGAGGAGACGTTCCATGAGGTTGCGTCGGACAAAGACGAGGGTGACGCGTTCGTAGGGGACGACGCGCAGGTCGGTGCTCATGAATTCGGTGCGCGTGTAGATGCGTTCGTTGGTGAACGCGTACTCGGTGAACGTGACCTGGATCCAGGCGCGGATGATGCGGGGTCCGAGGAAGAACAGTTCGAACCCGATCGCCCCCGCTCCGAAGAACGCGGCTGCGAATTCGCTGGCGTCGGCGCCCGTGAGGAGTCGTGCCAGTAGCACGTACAGCGAAGGCAAAGCGATCGTGAGAAGGACCACCGAGACCGCTTGGATGATCTCGGCCCACAAGAGCCGCCGGGAGGGTCGAAGTTGGCTCAGGGGCACTTCGCCGGGTTGGAACGCCGATGCGCCGAGGAAGAATTCACGCAGTTCGGGCGTCGCCACGCGCGGCCTCCTTCACGAGGTGTGTCTTGGCGCAATGAGGACACGGTGCCATTTTTCCGAGTTCCGTCCGCGGACGCTTGAACGGTTTTCGCGTCGTCGTGCAGACGAGGCGCACAAGAAGTCGGTCCGGGATGAATTTGGGGATCGCCCGCTGGGGTCGCCCGGGCATCTCGTCGCGCTCCGGTCGGCGAAGGAACTGTTCGCGTGCGGCCTCGACGAGTCCCTTCATCTGCAACGCGTTGCGCAACCCGTCCATGCGCACAGGCGGGGTGCCGCTGCCGGCCGTGTTGATGTGGAGCGAGCTGAATCCGAGGATGCGTCCCAGCACGTCCTGCTTGAGGGAGATGTCCGTGATCTTGTCGAACGTCGTCTGGATAACGGTCTGTCCCACGATGCCGGTGCGCGTGTAGATGCTTTGCCGGGTCACCACGTACTGCGTGCGCTGGATCCGGATCGCCTGCAGTACTAGGAGGACGACGAACAGGATCACGACGCCGATCCCGATGAGGCCCATGCCGATGTTTTCGGTTCTGCCTGCAAAACTCGCCAAGAAGATACCGAGGAAGATGAAACTCGTGAAGAGACCGAACCCTTGGCTCACCAACAAGGCCAAGGCGGGGCGTCCCATCCAGACGACTTCCTCGCCTTTTCGCACGTAGTCGGGCGCTGCGACGGCGACGCTTCGGGTCGTGAACATGGGCACATCGTCGTTCATGCGACGGCCTCCTCGAACATGGCCCCTGTTTCTTTGCATCGTGGGCACGTAACGTCCAACGGTCGGGGTTTGAGGGCGATCTCGAACACGTTCTCGCAGTTCGGGCACTGGATCGGACCGGTCTGCGACGGCGGACGAGGCGGCTGGCGCTGGTCGTCGCGGCCGGATTCGCGAAGAAGCTGCGTGATGAGATCGTGGCGCGCTTGTTGGATGGTGCCTCGGATCACGTACGGTTCTCGGAGTCCGGGCATCCAGAGCCCGCCGCCTGCGGTACGGATGCTCAACCCTGAGTAGCCGAACAAGCGTCCCACGAGGCTCGTGTGCACGTGAAGGTCGGTGACCCGGTCAAGAAGGGCGCTTGCGACGGTGAGGATGATCTTGCCTCGTCGCGCGTAGACGGCTTCGGCGGTGACGACGTATTCGGTGGTGGCGATGCGACGCCACACGTAGATCGTGCTAAGGAGCAAATGGAGGACGAACAAGGTCCCCGCGGCAACGCCGACGGTTCCAACATAGTCGGGTACCAAGAGGAACGTGGCCGCGAAAATGCCGCCCCAAAGGATCGAGGCGACGAGGAACGACACGATGATGTGTTCGAGGCCCCAGGCACCGACGATGCGCTCCTCCTTGAGGACGCGTTCTTGCGGCAACACGAAGAACTGCTTGAAGGACTGGTCCAATCGAAGCCTCCGGAGCCGCTTCGTCTTTAAAGCGTCGGCCCGCCGTTGCGTCCGGTCACGACCTTCCCGTCGCGCGCCGCGCGCATCGCGCGGTCCGCAAAGACGCGGCTCATGCGTTTTCGGTAACTCGGGCTGAGGTTCGTGTTCTTCACGGGGCGGACGTTCTCTTCCACCGCGTGGGCGATTTTTTGGATCGTTTCGTCCGTGAAGGCGGCGCCAAGATAGGGGCTTCCCAATTCGTCGAGGACTTTGGGGGCCATCTCGAGGGCGTTGGCGACGAGATGGAATTCTTTCAATGTCGGACCATCGAGACGGATCGCGCACGCCATTCCGAGTTCGGGGAAGTCCCACGATTCCCGTTGCCGCAGCTTCTCGTAACTGGCGCGAAGATGTTTCGCGCCTGCGGGCAGGTGGACGAAGGCGAGGAGTTCGTCGGGTCGCTTGTTGTGGCGGTCGATGCCGTCGTTCTTGTAGAAATCGGCGGCCTTCACGCGTCGTCTTCCCTTCGTCCCCACAAGTTCGAATTCGGCGCCGAGCGCGATGAGGGGTCCAGGAAGGTCGGCGCTGAACGTCGCATAGCAGAGGTCTTTCTGCGGCACGACGTGGCATGCGTCGCCGCTTGCTTTGAGGCAGAAGTTGATGCTTTCTCTCCACATGTGGGCTTGGTTGTAGAAGAAGCAGCGATTGTCCAGAAGCAGGTTGCCGCCGACGGTTCCGCTGTTGCGGATCAAGGGGCTCGCGATGAGTCCGGCCGTGTGCGACAAAACGGGGAGTTCCTTGATGATGGTCGGGTCGGTCGCGAGACGGGTCAAGGTGACCGATGCGCCGATCTTGCTCGGGGTCAGCGTGCGCAGTTCCTGGATGCCGTGGAGGCTGATGACGTGCGGCTTCGTGTTGAGCATCCACTTGTAGTTCGGCAACAGGTCGGTGCCGCCTGCGAGGAAATCGCTTTCCGGGAACTGTGCGCGGATCCGCGCGGCTTCCTCCAGGGTCTGGGGTTCGTGGAGTTGGAACGGGGGAAGCAGCATGCTCATGGAGCGTCACTCCCCGGGTAGGGGCCGTTCGCGTCCTCAGTGTCCCACAGGTTGTCGGCTCCCCAGAGTCGGCCGACCATGCCGCGGCTGCCGTTGTCTTGCATGGTCGTGCCCGTTGCGCAGTCGTCCATGCAGCCGTCGATCACGGGGACCCAAGGCGTGCCATCGGGTCCGATGCGGATGTCGACAAAATCGAACACTTCCTGGCAGCGCAACGGTCCGCACGTTCCGCGGATCATTGGATCGGCTGGGTCGTTGAGGGACACGGTGTAGAAGGTGGGTTGCGAATCGGCGGCGTCGAAGGAGAGGGAGATGTAAGCGTTCCACGTGGTGTTCTCGTAGCTGGACGGGGTCCAGGGTTTTCCGGGACTGTTGGTGGAACCGTAGTAGACGATGGCGATGTTTCCTTCGCCGCCGACAGTCATCTGGATCAAGGCCGCTTCGTTGAGGCCGGGCGGCGCGATCATGATCGGCTCGCCCCAGGTACGGCCTTGGTCCAAGGACCGCGCAAGGTAAGGGAGGCGGTCGCCTGCGACCCACGAATAGTAGAGGATTCCCGCCGGGTCTTCGCCGACGCCCGCGTCGTGTTCGCAGAGGCCGCTGGCGTCGCAGACATTTCCTAGATCCGATACTTGGCTTGTGCGCCACGTCTGCGCCTCGTCGTCGGAGATCGCGAGCCAGGGTTGGCCGCAGTGTCCGCGCGGCAAATACACGAGTCCCTCCTCGTTTGTCGCGCCGTGTCCGTTTCCGCCGGCACAACCGCCGGCGCCCAATGGGGTGAACGTGAACGCCGGTTCGCCGGGGGGCAACCACGTCATTCCCCCATCGCGTGACCGTTGGCAAGCGACCGAGGACGAGGCTCCGGCAAGGGCGCCCCCGCTGATTGCGCAACGGTAGATGACGTTGGGATACGAGCTCGGGATGGGGGGCTCCTCGACGGGTGGTCCCTGGAAGATGGTGACGTGGTCGGTGACGCCGCAGCCGGATTGGGTGTGGTCCCACGAGTCTCCGCGGTCGTCGCTCATCGACATCATGCCGCACGTCGGCGGCACAAGGAGCAGGTCCTCGGCGAAGATCCGGCTGGTTTCCGGGTCGACGAACATGTAGGGATCTTGGGAGTAGGGGTGGGTCGATTGATCACTGGTTCCGGGTGCGATGAGCTGCCACGTCGCGCCCTGGTCGTCGGAACGCGCCATGGAGACCGGTTCGGGCAGGCCCAGCGGGGACGCGGGGTACATCAGGACGGATCCTCCCTTTGTGATGCCGATCGTAGGTTCGAAGCTCGGCGTGCCGATGTAGTTCAGGCAGCCGATCGGTTTCGGCCCCGGCGCCTCGGTGAGTTCCATGCCGGCGCGGTGGACGATCGCGGTCCGGTTCGCATCGCAACCCGGAGGCAGGGAACCCGCCGGGCCGGCCGTGGGTTCGGGGACCGCGTCAGTGTTGTCGGATCCGAAGCAGCCACCAAACAGGGTGACGACCGCCATGCCGAATACGATAGCCTTCACGATTTTCGGCCCCCGGACGCGACGCGAAGAACCGGTTTTTCCGGCAACAATGGTTTTTTCCAGCCGCCTTGGAGCCGCATCGTGTCGTGGAGCCGGTCGGGCGTGATGGGAAGTTCGTGCATGCGCACGCCGACCGCGTCATAGATGGCGTTCACGACGGCGGGGAGGATCGGAAGCAAGGGACCTTCTCCGGCTTCCTTGGCGCCAAACGGTCCTTCGGCGTCGTTGGATTCGATGATGAACACGTCGACGTCCGGCATCTCGAGGCTCGTCGGGATCTTGTAATCCAACAAGTTCGGATTGCGCAAATTGCCGTGACGGTACTCCATGCTCTCCGAGTACACTTGGCCCAATCCCATGTGGATGGAGCCCTCGATCTGTCCTTCCACGGCAAGCTTGTTGAGGGCTTTGCCGCAATCGTGCGCGGCCCAGACCTTGGTGCAGCGCCAGATGGCCGTGTCGAGGTCGACCTCGACTTCCGCGACGTACGCGTTCATGGAATAGGCCGGAGCGGTGCCCGCAGCGGCTCCCTTGAATTCGCCTCCGACCGTGGACTCGTTGAAGGCGCCGCGCGCGATCAAGGCGCCTTTGTGGTCCATCGCTTTTCGGACCGCGTCGAGGAACGTGACGCGTTCCTTTGGGTTGGATTGGTTGACCAAGAACTCGTCCTGGCAGACGAATCTCTCTGGCTGCGAGCCGGTGAGGGCGGCCGCGGCCTGTTGGAGTTCCCTGCGTACTTCTTCGGCGGCAAGGCGTGCCGCGTTGCCCATCATGAACGTGACGCGGCTCGAATAGCTGCCCAGGTCGATTGGTGCGAGGTCGGAGCTTTGGGCGTACACGCGGATGCGGTCGAGTTTGATCCCGAGTACCTCCGCGACGCAGATTGCGGCGACCGTGTCACTGCCCTGTCCGATCTCTGCTGCTCCGGTGTGCACGGTGACACCGCCGTCCATGTCGATCTTGATGTGGACCGTCGACTGGGGCATGCCGGGGACGTCCCAGTGGATCGGTTTGTTGGAGCCACTGATGTAGAACCCACAACCGAGGCCGAGGCCTTTACCGAGGGGCATCTTGCGCCACTTCTCATCCCACTTGGAGGCTTTGTGGACGGTGTCGAGGCATTCTTTGAGGCCGTTGCTCGTGATCCGGAAATCATTGATCGTCCGGGAGTACGGGGACATGAGGTTGCGGTGTCGAAGTTCGAAGGGGTCGATACTGAGTCGTTCGGCGGCTTCGTCCATCATGACTTCGAGGCTGCAACGCGAGTTGACGGCGCCGTGTCCGCGCATCGCGCCGGAGGGGACGTGGTTGGTGTAGACGCGTCGTCCTTTGTAGCGGAACGCGGGCACTTTGTAGGGTCCCATGCTGAGAACGCCGTTGTAGTAGGTGCTGATGATGCCGAAACTGGCGAAGGCGCCTCCGTCGATGACGGCTTCGATGTCGAGCCCGCGGATTCTCCCGTCGTGGTCGAAGGCCATGGCGAACTCGTTCTCGGTGGGGTGTCGGCCGCGTCCGGAGTAGAAGGATTCGTCACGGTCAAAGAGGAGCTTGACGGGTCGCCGGGTCTTCATCGCGAGGAGCGCGGTCGCCATTTCGTGCGCGAACGGATCGCTCTTCCCGCCGAAGCCGCCGCCGACGTGTGGCCGGATGACCTGGATCTTGTGCATC
>CAYOZB010000113.1:0-10521 GCA_964408365.1 uncultured Halobacteriales archaeon
ACGAAGCTCTTGGGATCGCGCCGCGCGGCCTCGATGATCTCATTGCTCATCCGGGACAGCGTCTTATGGGGCAACTTCTCCCGACTAATCGCTTCGTATCGCAGATCCTTCAGGTCGCCGCGCTTTGCATAGGCGACGCAGTCCGCCTTGAGATGCACGCTCATCGTGTCGGGCGTGAAATATTTCGACAGCGTCACTTCGTCGGGCGATACCGCTTCCGTGACGATCGGTCGCAGATACTGGTAGTCGATGCCCGTGGCTCCCGCGACGGCGGCCTGGACCCGATCGCTTGTGACGAGGGTCCCCTTGGCCGTGGCAGCGGTCTCCCGGATGAGCGCATCGATGGCGCCGCTACCTGCCAATTGGATCTGGTCCGGCGTGGGGCGCATTCCCGTGAATTCCAACCGGATCCGATCCGTTTTGGCAAGATCCTGAAGCCGCGCAAGCTCGTCCAACCCCGCCAAACCTGATTCATGGCCCTGGTTGGCCTGCGATTCCAATTCCGCCACGACCGCTTGCGGGATCACGATCATCGCCCCTTCATAGTCGCCGTTTTCCACCATGCGGGTGATTTGGCCGTCGACGATGACGGAGGTGTCGGGGACGATGCGCATCGGCGCGCGGAACCCGGAGGCCGGATAAAAGAGGGATGGGACGCTGGCTACCCGGCGGCGTTCGGCCCTTTGCGACGGCGTTCGTCGAGGAGCGTGAACAGATCGTCGGGGTCGCGAAGCTTTTCGAGCTCGCGTCGCTGGACGATCGGCGTTCCTTCCAGGTTCGTCTTCGTCGTCTCACGCCCCACGACGTACATGGCGTGGGTCTCGGTAACCATGCGGACGCTCGCGAGGATGCGGGCGCGCGTTTCATCGGTCGCGTCCTTGCGCTCCATCCCCGTGAGGATGGTGGTCTCCGGTTTTTGGGTCAGCGCGGAGAATGGACTCTGTTGCGTGGGGACGACCCGGAAACCGACGCCGCGAAGCATCTGGTGGATGGCCTGCTCGAACTCGCTCACGACGCGCCCAGGCGCGTCGCCGCGCGCGTCGTCTGCGCCCGGCTTCGGTTGGAAGGCAGAGAAGGGATCGATGGGTTCGACGAGGGATTCGTTGAGGTAATCCTCGAGGCGCAACGCGGCTTCGATCGTCGCATGCATCCCCTCTTCGTACATTTGGATGGCACGACGAGACACCCCCGCGACCTGGGCGAGAACACCCAACGACAAAGCCCGTTCCATCCGAAGAAGCCGAAGAGCCTCGTGACGAAGATTGACAAAGAGTCCACCCGGGGACGCATACGCGACGGGCGCCGCGTTCTCACGAAGATGGTCGCGCAGGGTTCCGAGCGTGATGACGGGGATGCCCCGGTGATTGTAGAGGACGCCATCCTTGAGTTCGCCGGCACCGCTTCGCTGCGCGATCAAGAGGGGAGCCGCTTCGAGGAACTTGGCCAGAATGCGTAGTTCGCTCGCCACGCGCTCGCCCAAGGCGTCGGCGTTGCCCAGGATCTTGAGGACGAGGAGCCGGTTGTCACGTCGCGCGACCATGTCAAAACTGATGGGACGTAAGGAGCAACGCTCGGAGACTGCAAAGCCCGTCGACGAAAGCAGCTGACGGACCTGTTCGATAAGCTCAGGCCGTGAACTCATCTTGCTGCCCAACTATGTTTAGCGCTTCTATTAAAGCATATGTTTTTGCCGTGTCGCCGTGGTCGGTTCCGGCGCCCTGGCGGAGGGGCTCACATCGTCAAGGCTTCCTTCTGCACCGAGCTCGTTAGGAGCGGTGCCGGCACGGCGGGCAACGCGAAGGAAAACGTCGATCCGAGGCCGATCCCAGGGCTTTCGACCCAGATTCGTCCGCCGTGGGCCGAGATGAGTCCCCGGCTGATGTAGAGGCCGAGACCTGTACCGGTCGCGGTGACCGTCATCGGGTCGTGGACTTGCGTGAAGGGCTGGAAGAGCCGGTCGATCTGTGCGCGATCCAGGCCCATCCCCGTGTCGGAGACGCTGACCACCACCTCGGCCCCTACGGTCCGGGCCCCGATGAGGATCTTTCCGCCGGGTCGGCTGAATTTCAGCGCGTTGGACAAGAGGTTGTACAAAACCTGGTTGAGCCTGTTGACGTCGCCCCGGACCCACAGGCCGCGATCGGACTCCATTTCCATGCTCACAGCGGCACGCACGGCGGAATCCACGAACGTATCCTCCACCTCACGCAAGAGTTCCGACACGTCCAGCGGCTCCTGTCGGATCTCCAATTTGCCCGACTCAAGGCGTGCCACGTCGAGCATGTCCTGGACCAGGAACGTCAGACGCTCGACGTTACGGTCGAGGATCTCGACGGCGCGCTTTTGTCGCGGATTCAAATGGTCCGGGAACGCCTTGAGCATGTAGAGCTGCATCTTGATCGGGGTCAACGGAGTCCCGAGTTCGTGCGCGGCGCTGTTGATGAGCCGGCTTTTGATCCGATCCAGTTCCTTGAGCCGCACGTTGGCAAGCTGAAGTTCCGCACGCTCGCTTTCCAAATCCCCCAAGGTCTTCTCGAGGTCCTCGATCATGAACCGGAACCCGATCGCGAAACGGGACAAGGCATCGTCGCCCTCAAGGGCGGGCGGCTTCTCGGAGAAATCACGCGCGGCGACCTTGGTGACGATCCGAAGCAGAGCCTCCAATCGCGCTTCCAAGCCGGCCGGCTGCGAAGGCGCGGTTGACTCCGGGAGGTTCTCAGTAGGCAAGGGTGCGGTCACAGCCAACGCATCGTGTATTCGAACTGACGGGCACCGGCGCGTCGCGCCTCGACCATGCCGTCAATCCCGAAGAACGTCATCCATTCCTGGAACAGGCCCCGGAAATGCTCCATCGGGTAGTCCGCGTTGTCCATGGTCACGCGGACCGCGTTGTCGCCGAGGTCCTCGCTGTTGATGCGCACCCCGTTGAACACCCGCTCGGCCACGGTCCGTGCGTGCATCATCATGAATCGGAAGTTTCGGGGAAACAGCGTGAACAGCACCTTGGCCCAAGGCGTCGTGGTGAAATTCCGAAAATGCAGGACGCCGGCTTCGAAGGCGCGCTCCTCGGGTGTGTATGTGCGTCCTGAGGTCAGATCGAGCGCGTGTTCGATCAAACGAACTTCCTCGCGGACCGGAACGTCTTCCGTGCTCCGGAAACGCAATGGCACGCCCATCCGTTCTTCCAACGCGTGGACGCCCGATTCGCCGAGCGTCTTTCGGACCATTTGGATGTGGCTGTTGACGAAGATGCCTTTGATCGTGGGCGAACGTAGCGCCTGACGGTCACGATTTGTGCTCGCTGCCGTGACGAGCGCGGTTCCTTGCACAACCAGTTGCTCCGAGGCGCTCGCTATATGCTGCTTTCTGGAGAGGCTTATGTGGAACCGCCACGCGGCGGCGCAACAAACGGGGGCCGCCCTTCGCCAGGTTCTCGCAGATTTGGCCCGCCGGATGAGGCCTTTCACGGCCCGGGGCGACCAAACGAAACCGTTATGGCTTCAGCCGACCAGTGCGGCGAAGGGGAGGACGTCCATTCCAACAACGCAAGCACGCGAAGCGCCAATGGGCGGGGCTACCCCCCGTGCGCAGACCATTTTGATCGTCGACGACGAGGTCGACATCCTGGAATCCTTAAAGCAGCTCTTCGAAGTCTCTCTCAAGGACGTCAACGTCGCGACCGCGGAGGGTGGCGCCGCCGCGCTGGCGATCATCAAAAGCCAACCCGTGGATCTTATCGTCACGGACTTCAAGATGCCCGGCATGAACGGCTTGGAGTTCCTCAGCGAAGCCCGCAAACTCGTGCCCAAAGTGCCGCGCATTCTCGTCACCGCATTCCCTGACCTCGAACTCGCCATCAAAGCCGTCAACGAAGCCAAGATCGAGAATTTCTTCACCAAGCCGGTCGAACCCAGCAAGGTCATCGAAGTCGTCCGAAACGTCCTCGCGGAACGTCGCGCCCAAGAAATGCGCGACCAATCCTTCGCGCGGTCGCTTGACGCATTGCGACGTCAACTCGACAAGAAACCGTGACCCAACGCGCCAGGGTCAGCTGGAACGAGTCCCGCGGGAAGTTTCTTTAACAGATGCCCCTCGGATTCGGCGCCTACAGGGATGTTTTCGTTGGCGCTTGAGGGAATCATGAGGGAAACCGTTGCGACCAGCGACGAGAGTTGCGAACCCAGCGTAATTCCAGGGTCCCGCTTCCCTTCCGGTTTTTATAGCGCACGGGCCGATACTTCGCCGGGAGGAGGAAGCGAACCATCCACGCTTCGTGGCACCCGGCCCTTCGCTCGCCTTCGCGGGAGTCCATAGGATGACCGCTGACCGGCAGCAAAGAATGCGCGCCCTCCTCGACGGTCTCACCAAGCAAAAAGGCGTCACGGGCGCGACGTTGATCACCCGCGACGGCCTCTGCGTCATGAACAGCGACAAAGCCCTTGCCTCCCCCGAGACCTTCAGCGCCATGACCGCCGCCCTCATGGGAGCCGCGGAAACCGCCTTCTACGAACTCGGCGGCGCAACCAAACTCCGTGTCACCGCCGAGACGGACAAGAGCAAGATGGTCGCCCTCGGCGCGAGCGACGAACTCTTGCTCGTCATCGTCGGAAACGGAACCTCCAACACCCTCGACCTTCTCAACGTTGCAGAGACCGCCGCCAAGGAACTTCGCCTACTCGTGAGCGGGGGCCCTTAGGTGCCGGGCGCAGAGACAACAGGCATCCTCCAGCTCGACCAACGCCTCGCCGGGATGCCCCCGAAGTCGGCCCTCGCCCTCGTCAACGATCCCGGCGTCGAAGCCGAACCCTTCCTCTACCAAGCCACCCACCACCACCTCCGAAATGGGAAGACCGTCATCTACGCCGTGTTCAACCGACCTCCCTCGAGTGTCCTTCGCGGCATGGACGAATACGGCTTCTCCAACCCCGAAACCCGCTCCCGGTTGTTGTTCCTCGACGCCTACTCGGCACTCATGGGCGCGAGCGAGAACGCCGAATACATGCTCGCAGAACCCAACAACCCCGCCAAGCTCAGCGAACTCCTCACACGCATCGCCCGCGAGAAGCCCGGCGCCGTGCTCGTCCTCGACGCCATCACCACCATCCTCGACCACGCCGCACCCAACACGTTCTCGGCGGCCGTCACCAACCTCAAACAATCCATCCACCTGTTCCCGTTCAGCCTCGCCCTCCTGACGCGCTGGCCTTACGGACCCGAATTCAACGCCTTCGTCGCCACCTTCGACGGCGTCGTAACCCTCAAAGGCGTCGAAGACCGCGTCATGCTCAACCAATACTTCACCATCGAACGCGCCAACTGGGTGACGCAACCCGACAAAAAACCACTGCTGTACAAGACCATCAAACCCGGCGGCGTCTTCGTCTACATCCCAAAGATCGTCATCACGGGTCCGTACCACGCGGGCAAGACCACGTTCATCCAAACACTCTCCGACACCGCGGTCAGCGTCAACCGCCTCGGCACCACGGTCGCCCTCGACCACGGACACGTCACGTTCGACGGGTTGACCGCCGACCTTTTTGGCACTCCGGGCCAGGAACGGTTCGATCCGCTTCTCAAGACCATCGCCGGCCAAGCCCTCGGCGTCATCGTCGTCGTCGACTCCACGCGACCGGACTCCTTGGACCGTGCGCGCGAAATGATGGAATTGACCGGACGCCAGGGGATTCCCGTCATCGTCGCGGCCAACAAGCAAGACGAAGCGGGCGCGCTCCCGCCGGCGGAGATCAAGAGACTCCTGCACGCACCCGAACATGTTCGCGTCGTGGGCTGCATCGGTAAGAAACGTGAATCAGCTAGGGCCGTTCTCGGAGAGCTCATCAACCAGATCATGCTCAAGGAGGCCGTCGCGTGAAACTCGCCACCGGCATCAAGCGCCTTGACGAACTCCTCAAAGGCGGCCTTCCGGAACGCAGCGCCATCCTGCTCTACGGCGCACCGTTCCTCGGCAAGGACGTCCTCGTTCGGCAGTATATCCTGCAGAACCTTCAGAACAAGATCCCCGCGGTCGTCGTCCTTACGGACGCCGCCGCCTCGGATGTGCGCAAACTGCTTGCCGCCGGGGATCTCAAATACCCACTCTACGAAAAAGCGGGATTGATCCGGTTCGTCGACACGTACAGCCGTTCCATCGGCATCGCCGAAAACCACCCATCCATCGAATACGTCGACGGTCTACTCAACTTCAACGCGGTAAGCCTCGCCATCAACAACGCGGAACGCGAATTCATCCGAGACTACCCGCAACACGCCTTCGTCCTCGACTCCGTTTCCACCGTCATCGCCTACACCAACGCCGCGACCGCGTTCCGGTACCTCCAGGTCCTGCTCGGCAAGACCAAGGCCGCCGGAGCCACGGGCCTCCTGACCTTGTCCCAAGGGATGCACGCAGACGCCGAAGTCCAGATGGTGAAACACCTCGTCGACGGCATCATCGAACTGCGTAACGACCAAGGCAAAAGCCTCCTGCACATCGAAGGCGCCGGCACCACGGATTCGCGCGGCTGGGTCGAATATCGGCTTGGCGAGAACGCGCTTGAGATCACGGGGTCGTTTGCCGCGGGGAGGATCCGATGAAGGCCAATCAGAAATTCCGCGACGAGCAGGCCGTCTCCGACGTCGTCGGGTCCCTGTTGCTTGTGGCGATTACGGTTCTCATGGTGGGGGCCTTGGGCGTCCTTATCTTCAGCGTCGCCGAACCGGTCGACCCTATCGCGGCGGACGTCACGGCGACCCTCAGCCAAGGCAACGGCGGATGGGGAACGGGTGACGAGGAAATCCGGTTGGCCCACCGCGGCGGCGAACGGATCGATGCAGACCGAGCGACGATCCGCATCAAGATCGGCAACGACCAGGAGGAAATCTCCGGTGCCTCGCAGATCGGCGGCGCTTTCTCCGACGGTTCTCTGTCCATCGGCGAGACCTGGGTGCGCCTTGAAGACATTCCCAATGGGGTCGATGTCACTGTCGTTTTAATCGGTGAGGGCCGCGGGGGCGGCTCGACCGTTCTCGCCCAGGTCAGCGCGGTCGCGGACTGCTCGGCGGACGCCATCCCCCCCTTCGTCGACACGTGGAGCTTGGCCCCATCTGACCTCCGATCGGACACGGTCGGAAACGTGGTCGTCACGGCAACGGTCGAGGACGGTTGCCAAAACGTGCTTGACACCCCCGTGCCTGCCCTGTTCTTCGGCTTCACCGACGGCTTCACGCCAGCCACGTTCCAACAGGTCGCTCTTTCCCCCGGCGCGCAACCCCACCAATGGGTCGGCACCATCACAGGACAGACGTGGTCTTCGCAGTCAGGCATGTTCCTCGAGCTGTACCTCGACCCCGTCACGGACGCCGGCTCCAACAGCGGAGAAAGCGACCATTTCCAGGAACTCGTCGATGACCTGGCATCGCTCACGCCTCCGAGCGGGTTCACCGCACACGTCGGAGGCCTTACCGCCGCCGAGTTCGCCAAACTCCAATCCTGGACCGACGGTTCGAGCGCAAACCTCACCGAGGCCCCACAAACCGCCCCGTCGCAGTCGACCGGCCCGACGAAGCGCGACCCGGCCACGGCCCCTGGGAACACCGTGGCGAACGACAACGACGCCCTTTTGAGCGACAACGTCCGCGCTACGATTGAGGCCACGACCGACATCATCAGCGTCACAGGTTTCACAGCGCCAGCCGGTGCGACGTCAATCATCTCGGCAAGCATGGGGTTCGAAGGCCTTCGTGAAGGGCCCCAGTCCGGGAATACGGTCTCCGTCGTGCTGTCCGCATTGATCGGGGCCACACCCGCCGGTACTCCCCTCACGCAATCCTTGACCACTACCGAGATGAACTACACGACTGCCTTGCCCGGAGTCACGCTCGCGAACGTGCCTTCGATCACATTGAATCTTCAGGGAGTCCAGGTAAGCGCGGGACAACGATGGGCTGCCATCGACCACGTTTGGGTTGAACTTACGTACATGGCGCCCGGCCCGTCCACCTACAACATGACGATCGAGATTCGCTTCGACTCGATCGGGCCCGGCAGCAGCAACTCGCTGCAGATCGTGTACCAAGCCGGCTCCATCGAGGATTTCCGTGTCGAGGTCCAATCAACCGCAGGCACGTTCACCGCGCGCGCTCCGGACATGAGCCTCGCCTCGCCGACATCGATCTCCATCGCTTTGAACCCCAGCGATATCCAGACGGGTCCCACAATAGTCCGGCTCCGGATCGTCGATCTCACCACGACTAACACGGCCCAGGGGTACTTGCTGCTTGATTACGTCCGGATTCGATCTGTATGAGGAACCGAAACCACCGCGATAGCAATGGCGTTTCGTCGGTCATCGGGGCTATCCTGGTGACAGCGATCGTCTTCAGCTTGCTCCTTACCGTGCAACTCAATTTCGTTCCAGTGTGGGAGAAACAGGCCGAGCGAGCCCACCGGGTAACGCTCGAACGCCAACTGGCGACCTTGAAGAGCGAATTCGACCACCAGGCTGCCAACCGAACCGCACAGACAATCACGGTTCCACTCACCATCGGGCGCGAAAGTACGGGGATTTTCCATACCGGCTCCAGCAATCGCCGCGTCTCGTTCAACACGACCGGCCACGGATTCGAAGTGAACTCGAACCGGATGCTGATCCTGATGAGCAATGGGGTCAGCGTCGCGGGATTGAACCCGGTATGGCAGAACATTCCGGCGAGTGGCACGCTCACAAACGTTCAGTCCGTCGAGAGTCTGCGGATCCGCATCACACCGATGGACGACGATTTCGTGGGCAAGAACGTGAACCTGACGGTGACGGATGCGAACGGCGCCCTTGTCGGTTTCTTCGTCGTGACCGCGACCATGTCGCAGAACGATTACGTCATCTCGTTCGCAAGCTATCAGGCGCCCGGAACGAAGCTCGCCGAGGCCGCGAACGCACAAGACAAGCAAACCGAGTACGAGAACTATTACGTCGACACGCTGGCAGGCGGGCTCCTCTTCGACCAGGTGTTGGCCGCCGCGCAAGGGCCCTTCACGATCGGCTTGACGAAATCCGCTGGTGTCGTCGCTGCATACACGATCTCGTACACGCAGGCCGTGCCGGGCGGTTCGGTGCTTGTCGGAAACCAGGGCATCCTGCGCGAACCTTACGAATCCACGTTCAACGGCGGAGCGCTCGTGTTCGAGGCGAGCTCGTCGCACTTCCCCGCTCAGACGTATTCACTCGAGAACGGCGCGATCGTCCTGGCGCAGGAAGAAGGTGCCGTGTTCAAAGTGGAGCCCACGTTCAACGTGCGGCGGTCAGGTAACATCGTCTCGGTCGGACTATCAATTCCGGCGTTGAGCAGCGATGCCGCGAGTCTTACAGGCGTCGGCAACATCCTGGTCACGGCGACCGCGGCCCAGGTGCAAAACGTCCGCGCTCAAGCGCCCCGGTTGGAACTGAACATCGAGACCGCCTACCCGGACCTATGGGCGGGGTTTTTCCGGCAGAAGCTCGAAGATGCGTCTCTGAGTTCGGGGACCAGCGCGCCGCAGTTCACCGTGTGCGTGCGCGGGGGCACGTTGCCCGCCTGCGCGGGCGTCGGCACCGCCGACGTCGAACTGCGTGTCTTCGGTGTGACGTCGGACCCGTTGTCCTCTGCATACGACATGACCGTCGAGATCAGCCAGGCGGTCATTAGCGTGAAAATGGAGGGATAGGGACGTTCGCCTTCGAAGTGGTTGATGATCATCCGACTGGAGGAGTTGATTACCTTTGACCGAGAGTGAACGCGACCGTAAAAGGAAAGACGAAGAGAGCCGGAGCCTGTCGTCGTCGATCCGTCGCTCGCGACAAGAGGACGCCGGGACAGGCCCCGAGGGGGCAAAGGTCGAAGTCGCTCTGAAGAAAGACGAAACCAGTGGAACCAAGGAAGTCTCGGCGGGCCTCGCTGTCGCGTCCCCGTCGTCCGACAGACTCTCGGGCCGGCTTCCCAAGAAGAAAGCAGCCGTCGTCGCCGGTGCACCGCCCCCCCATGATTCACAGCCCCCCTCGCCACTCATAGCCGAACCTGGCGCGCGCGACATGCTCAAGGGATTCGAAGCCGTCCCGGCCGACACGTCAAAACAACCAAAGCTTCGCGGCAAGTCTCAGCGCGACGAGAAAAAAGTCGCCAAGCGCGCCAAGATGGAAGAACGCCTAAAGAAAGACCTCGACCGCCACTCCGAATACGTCCGACGCATCAGCGAACGCCTCGGCCTCGACCCGAACCGGCCCATCACGGAGATCCCGGCGTTGCCGAGCGCTGAATGGTCCCAAGTCGAATTCTCCACCGTGCAGACGGACCTTGCCTTCATCCGCATCGCGTTCGACCGCAGCCGTAACCGGTACCTGTACGAGGTCATCGAGCCGAAGCTCAACGCGACCGAGCAAGAGATCCTGAGCCTCATCCGCGACACGCTGGTCCGAACGCTCGAGAGCCGCATGCGAAAGGACGACCAGGACGCGGAAACATACCTGACCCAAGCCATGGACCAAG
>CAYOZB010000114.1:0-10367 GCA_964408365.1 uncultured Halobacteriales archaeon
ACCCGGCCCGAAAAGGCCGAGTCATGCGGCGCTGCAGCCGCATCTTCTCCGCGACACGGCCATCAGCGCCCCGATTTATTACCCTTAGGAACGAAGTCCTCGGAACCGGCCCGCTTCGAACGCATCACCAGTCTTGCCCCACCAACGTCTTCATGGAAACCCTGCGCGCGTTGACGCCGACGTTTCGTCGCTAAGACGTGCCGGGATTCTTCGTCCCGATCGATTCTGCGGCCCGGCACGATTATAAACGGTGCCTCTTCTGGGCCGGCCCTACCCGAGGTTTTTCGATGCAAGGTAGCTGCGTCTCGTGCGGTCAAGGGCTCATTGGAAAAGGTTCCACGCTCTTCCCGTGCCCCAACTGTGAATCAGACATCGGCCGCTGCGGCGATTGCCGCGAGCAAGCCGTCGACTACGCCTGCCTCAGCTGCGCCCACGCGGGACCGTGAACCCCATGGGCGACAAGGGACCTGGGAGGATCTCGCTTCTCATGCGCGTCCTCCCGGAGGACGTGTCCACCGACCTCAAGAAAGTGGAAGGAAGCATCAAGCAAGCCCTTCCCGCCGACTGCAAACTCGATGGCGTCGACGTGAAACCCTTCGCGTTCGGCCTCAATGCGCTCGTGTGCGCAATCAACGTGCCGGATCTCGAGGGAAACGCGGACAAGATCGAAGACATGTTGCGCTCGGTCCCGGGCGTCCAAGGCGTCGAGTTCCTCAAGATGAGCCGCGTCATCGGCTGACCCGGTGCAGACGCTGGCCGCCGAGCCGGCTTTCAACGTTTCGCCCACGACCTTTGGGCCGTTTCCGACAACGTTTTCAATGCCCCACAGCCGCTTCGTTGTCATGAGTTGGCGGCGTCGGCTCTACGCCAAACAAGAGCCCTCCAATGCGTTCCGGATCTTGACCAGCATCGGCGGCACGGCGCTCATCGGCGCCGGGTTCGCGCTCTTGACGAGCGGCGGACGGATGGTCAATGAGAGCTCGTCGGACGCGGTGATCGGAAGCGTCCTCCTTGTCCTCGCCGTGCCGTTCTTCTTCGTCGGTCCGGGCGTCATCCTGTTGGCGTGGATGCGCTGGACGAACCCGACGCTCTAACCTTTCGCGGCCGAGAGTTGCCGCTGCCGATCCATCAACAGGACGGCACACGCGGCGGCGGCGTTGAGCGATTCCACCTTGCCGCGCATGGGGATCTTGACGAAGAAATCGCAACGTTCGCGAACGAGGACGCTCATCCCTTTCTCCTCGCTGCCGATCACCAAGACCAATGGGCCGATGAGCTTCGTTTTCCAGAACGCCTCTCCTTCCTTGACGTCGGCGCCGCCGATCCAGATGTTCTTTCGCTTGAGATCGAGCAGCGCGTTCGGAAGACTGGGGACGCGGGCGATCTTCATGTGCTCGGTCGCGCCGGCGGACGCCTTCACGACGGAAGGCGTCACGGTCGTCGTGTTGCGCGTCGCGAGGATGATGCCATGCGCTCCAGCGGCTTCGGCGCTTCGGATGATCGCGCCGAGGTTCTGCGGATCCTCAATGCCGTCGATCGCGATGATCAATGGGTCCTCTTTCCGTTCTGCAGCGACGTCGAGAAGTTCCGAGACCGACGCGAAGTCGCGGGCCTTGACCCACGCGAGGATGCCTTGATGGACTTGGCCTTTGGCCTTGTCCTCGATGACTTTCTTCGTTACGATCTTGACGGGGATCCCTTCCTCGCGGGCGGCGTCCCAAACTTCCTTGGCGGCCTGCTGCGCGCCTTCGGCGATGTTGATCTCGACGATTCCGCGCTCTGCTTTGATGGCCTCGAGGACGGGGTTTCGACCGAAGAGGGCCTCGAGTTGTGGCACGCGTCGCCCAACCGACACCCGACTTAAGCGATTTGGTGGCCCACGACATTATTCGTGGCCCCAGCGCGCGCGTGGCCTTCGTTGCGGCCCGCGAGTTCGGCCGGGATGCGCGAATCGTCGGACGCGACGTGACCGACCCGGTCCGCGCTTCGTCCCGCGAGAAACGTTTAACTGACGGCCCCTCTCTCGCCGACGCAAATGGTCCGTGGGAAAGAATACCCCGAAGAAGGCGAGCTTGTCGTCGGGACGGTCCGGCTCGTCGAGAACTTCGGCGCGTTCGTGAAACTCGAGGAGTATCCGGACAAGGAAGGCTTCCTTCACATCGCAGAAGTGAGCGCCGGCTGGGTCAAGCGCATCCGCGACCACGTGCGCGAACAACAACGCGTCGTCTGCAAGGTCCTCACCGTCGACACGGGACGAGGCCACGTCGACCTATCCCTCAAACGCGTCAACGAGCACGCGAAACGCGAAAAGATCCAGGAATGGAAGAACGAGACGAAAGCCGAGAAGCTTCTTGAGATCGTCGCGACCAACATGAAAGTCACCTCTGACGAGCTCTACAAGGAGTTCGGCGAGCAGTTGGCGGAAAAATACGGAAACCTCTACACCGCCTTCGAGGAAGCCGCCAACGACGTCTCGACGCTCGAAGAAGACGGGTTCAAGGGCGCTTGGCTGAAGCACTTCGGACAGGTCGCGAAGGAGAACATCACGGTCCCGTTCGTGACGGTCAAAGGATACCTCGACCTGACGTGCATGCGAAGCGACGGGATCGTCCACTTGCGCGAAGCATTGGCCGAGGCGCTCAAGGGCGAGTTCGAGGACGTCGACATCAACATCCAATACGTCGGCGCGCCGTTCTACCGGTTGAAGGTCAAGGCGCCGGATTTCAAGATCGGGGAAGCAGAGCTTGAGAAGGCCTCCCAGCGCGCGATCAAAGCGATCACCAAGAAGGGCGGCAAGGGCCTGTTCAAGAAAGAAATGGAGGAAATCGCCGCGTGACGCGAAGCCTCATCCTCCAATGCGAGAAGTGCCGACGCTTCACGCTCAGCGAAGTCTGCCCCGCGTGCAAGGGTCACGCCAAGAACCCGCTTCCCGCGAAATATTCCCCCGAAGATCCGTACGGCGAATATCGCCGGAAACTCAAACGGCTCACGCGTCAAGAGAACGCGGCGAGGCGTTGATGCAAGAAGTCGACGTCCGGCTTTCCAAGGAGCCGAAAGTCAAGAACCCCATCTTCGTCGAAGGTCTCCCGGGCGTCGGCAACGTCGGGAAACTCGCGGCCGAGCATCTGATCGACGAACTCAAAGCAACGCGCTTTGCACAAGTCTTGTCGAAGGATTTCCCTCCGCAAGTGTTCGTCCAGTCGGACGGCACGATCAAACTCGTCGACAATGGATTGTATTTTTGGAAGGCGACGAAGAAGGATCAACGCGACCTGATCCTCCTGACCGGCGATTACCAAGGTCTCTCGAGCCAGGGGCAGTACGAGATCGTCGACAAGATCCTCGACATCTTGGAAAAATACGGCACCAAGGAGATCTTCACGCTCGGCGGATACGGGTTGGGACGCATGGTCGCCAAGCCCAACGTCCTCGGCGCCGCGACCTCCAAGGAACTGGTCAAACGCATGAAAGGCCTGGGCGTGCAGTTTCGCGAAGACGAACCCGGCGGCGGCATCGTCGGCGCATCCGGCTTGTTCCTCGGACTGGGGAAACTCCGTAACATGGAAGGCGTCTGCTTGATGGGCGAAACGAGCGGCTACCTCGTCGACCCGAAGTCCGCGCAAGCCGTCCTCGAGATCCTGTGCAAGACCCTCAAAGTCACCGTCAAGTTCGATTCCCTCGAGAACAAGGCACGCGAAATGGACCGCGTCGCCCAGCAGCTTCGAGACCTCGAACGCAAGAGCGGCGAGAAGTCGAGCGATGAGCTCCGCTACATTGGGTAACCTCGTCACTGGTTCGCAACGCGGCACGGCGTACGTGCCCCACGATTGCACACGTTGCCCGCTCTCGCGCGGACGCACACAGGTGGTCCCGGGGGAAGGCCCCGCCAAGCCGCTCGCGTTCTTTGTGGGGGAAGCGCCGGGTCCTGACGAGGATCGGCTCGGGCGTCCGTTCATCGGTCGCGCGGGGAACATCCTCCGAACGAACCTTCGCACAAGCGGCTGGAAGGAGGACGAGGCCTGGATCACCAATTCCGTGAAATGTTTCCCAAACGAACCGGAAGGGGACAAGAAACGGATCCGCGCGCCCCTGCCGATGGAGATCGAGGCGTGTCGTCCGCATCTCGCGGCCGAGTTGGACGCGCTCCGACCGAAGCTCGTCATTGCGTTGGGACGGACCGCGGCGGCGTCCCTTCTCGGCGAAGCGCCGCCCTTGGACGAAGTTCACGGTACCGTCGTGGGCTCGTATCGGCTGGTGCCTGTCTTTGTGACGTTCCACCCGAGCGGCCTTCATTATCGCCGCGGACGGAGGGAAGAATTCGTAGAAGACTTGCGGAAGGCACGGGTCATGGCGGTGAAAATGCGGACATGATGGGCTGTCTTTTGTGCACGTCCGCGATGGACTGGAAGAAGGCCCATTATGAATGTCCCCAGTGCCATTGGATCAAACCTTGCTGCGAGCAAGACCATTGATGCCCTATCGTTTCACGACGTCACCAGTAATTGCTTATGCGACCCGAAGGTGACCAAAGGTGAGCGGAAGTTCGTCCTGAACGGATTAAATACGGTGACGGCAAGCGTTCCAGAGGTATTCGGGCTATGAATCAACGACGCGCAGGCTTGTTTGCGGCTCTTCTCATCGGCGTTCTGGTTTCTGCCTCTTTGATTTCGTACGTCAACGCCGCAGGATCGGGGCAAAACGACGCCAATAAGGGGCGAGACGCGCCTGATAGCCGAAACGGGGCCCCCGACCTGATCGTCCCCGGACGATACCAAGGTCAACTCGTCTCGGGCACTGACACCGAAGACTGGTACCGCGTCGGACCGAAGGCCCTACAGGTCCGACCGACGGTCGAGATCTTCGTCCAGTCGCTCACCGGCAACAACAACCTCGAGGTCGAACTCTACACCACTGCCACCAGCCTCACCCCCGCTGCCACCGCCACGGGCGGCAACGGCGCGTGGGGGTTGCAGCGCCAATTCACAGGGGAATTGTTTCTCAAGGTGGGCCTCGCCGATGCAAACCAGGGTGGGACGACCGGGAAGTACGAATTCGTGATCAGCCGTCATGACGACGGCGACAACGCCAACCCGGACGCGGGCGACAACACCCAAACGTCGGCAGCGGGGTCCATCCAGCTCACAGGAGGCCGGGCCACCATCGAAGGACAATTCGCACCGGGCGACAGAACCGACGTTTACACCTTCACGACCCCCGAAGGCACCGATGAGGTTCTGGCCGGAGTCCATTTCACGCCGACCGCGGTCGTCAAGCTGGCGGTTGCGCCGACGTCGAGTCCCGGCTCTACTATTCCATCGACCAGCCGGGCCGGCTCGGGCTTTGCAACAGCTTACCAGACAGGTCTGGCCTCCGACACAGACGTCTGGACAGTCACAGTCAGCCGCGACGCTGCGACGACCGAGCAGGCTCTGTCCTACACCCTTTCCATCGTCACCAATCCCAACGTCGAAGATCCTGACGTCCCGGCCGAGGACACGGATCGGGACGCCGCGGGCGACTGGGGGGGAGCCGCCCCGTTGTCCCAAGGAATCCACCGGGGCTTCATGGAAATCTCGCAAGGCGACAACCGCGACGTCTACCGCCTCCAGGGCGTCGTCGTAGGCCAGGTCATATCGATCGGCGCGTCGTCACACGAAGGCGATACGGACCTGGCGCGCCCGTACCTCGGACTCATCCTTCGCAACCCCGGCGGCTCTGAGGCGGCCCGGGTGGCACCTTGCAATGGTGCGGCGGGCATCACGCAGACCGCGTTACAGCCCGGGGACTGGTTCCTCGAAGTCATCGAACAAGGGGGCGTCAGCCCCTGTGGGGGCAATGCCAACAACATCCCCAACCGCGACAACGAGTACTCGCTCTCGTACCGGCTTCGATTCCAGCAAGACAACGGCGATGCCGACGCTCCGTTGGACAACGCCGCCGCCCCGGGGGTCCCGACTCCGGTCGATTCGGACGACAAGATGGTCAGCACGTGGATGGACTCCGTCGACGTCAGTGACACGTACACCCTGTCGACGCTCACGGCCGGAGAGACGGTGCGCGTGGGGGCGACGACCGACGTTCCCGGGTTGGAATACAACCTGTACCTGTTCCGCGGCGCGACCTTGCTCGCGAGCAGCGCCTCGACGGCTGGAACGGCACGTCTCAACGTCGCCGTGGGGACGCAGGGTGAGCATTTCATCCGGTTCGCGTACCGCACGCCAACAACCGGCACACTACCGCTCGGTCTCATCGAATACTACGCCGTCACGGCCGAGAACGAAGCCCCCACGGCCGTCACGCTTAGTGAGATCAGCAAGCCCGCCACGGGCGGCGGCGACGTCACCCGCAACGCCGTGACGCTGCGTTGGACCCGCGCCGTCGACGATGATTTTGCCCGGTACGAGATCAACGCGGGCGTGACGAGTGGTTACACGCCGAGCTCGGTGACGCTCAAAGAGACCATCACGAACCGCGACGACAATGAAACGACGGTGACGGGCCTCAGCCAGGACACCGATTACCACTTCTTGGTGCGCGTGGTCGACAGCAGCGGCTTGTTCGCGGATTCCAACCGACGCACCGTGAGTACCCGCTCGGGCCCGTTGGGAAACACCGCGCCGACACTTGCAGGCGGCGGCGTCTCCCCCTCATCCGGTTCCACTTCGACGCTGTTCAAGTTCCAGGTCAACTACACGGACGCCGACAATGATCCACCGCAACTGCGGCGCGTCGTGGTCTCGGGCGTGCAGCACGACATGACGACGCCAGCGACAAGTCCCAACTATGCCAACGGCGTCTTTTACCAGTTCGAGACGACGATCAACACGCCGGGCACGAAGGACTTCTTCTTCCAATTCAGCGATGGCGTGACCGGCGGTGACGCCCGCGACCCGCCAGGCGCTGGTGCGCACACGGGTCCGAGTGTGACGCAGTCCGGAAACCGTCCGCCCAACGTCGCCGCCTCGGCGACGCCCACGGAAGGCGACGCGCCGTTGGACGTGCAGTTCGACGTGACAGCCACCGATCCGGATGGGGACGCGTTGCAATACTGCTGGGACTTCAACACCGCCAACGGCATCCAATGCAACTCGTCGCAGAAAGCGCCCGAACACACGTACACGACCCGCGGCGCGTACACGGCCAGTGTGTTCGTGACGGATTCGAAGGGATCCAGCAGTTCCGACTCGGTCACCATCAACGTGAAAGGCAGCAACAACGAGCCGCCCACCGTTGACGCCACCGCGCAGCCAACGGAAGGCGAAGTGGAGCTCACGGTCCAGTTCCGCTCGAACGCCGTGGACTCGGACGGCACGATCGCATCCTACAAGTGGGACTTTGACAACTCCGATGGACTCGGCCAGGACTCGACGGAAGCCAACCCCACGCACACGTACAAGAAAGCGGGAAGTTTCGTCGCCACCGTCACGGTCACCGACAACGGAACCGCGTCCACCGTCGACAGTGTCACCGTGGTCGTGCGCTCGGCCGACAATGCGCCGCCGTCTGTGCTCGTCTCGGGTGATCCCGTCGAGGGCGGAGCGCCTCTTGTTGTGAACTTCACCGCGACGGTCGCGGACGCCGACGGAGACGCCGTCACGGTCCGCTGGGACTTCGACACAAGCGACGGCTTCGGCATCGACGCGACTGGCCTTGTCGCCTCTCACACCTACACGGACGAGGGCGAGTTCAACGCGATGGCGATCGCCACCGACTCGAAAGGCGCCACCGCGACCGGCACCACCAAGATCCGCGTCCTGGGCGGTTCCGGCGGCGGCGTGATCATCCAGGCCGAGCCCACGTCGGGCAAGGCGCCACTGGCAGTGAGCTTCAAAGCCGACACGTCCGAACTGGGAACCACGGCGACCGACTATTCGTGGGACTTCGGCGACGGCGCCACAGGCACGGGCAAAGAGATCATCCACACCTACGAAAAGTCCGGCTCGTATGGAGTCATCCTCGTCGTGGCCGACGAAAGCGGAGGAACCTACGAATCGACGATCACGATCCGCGTCCAGGGCGGCGGTTCACCGGGCCTCGGCTCGGCGTTCGCCATCGCGCTGGTCGTGGCTGTGGCGTTCGTGCTCCACCGACGACGTCAAGGTCCGAAGTAGAGCACGTTCGCGCCGATCATCAGGCCGAACGTGACGACCATCAGGACCACGTTGAAGATCGACGTGATGCGTACGCGTGCCATCAAAAAGCGCACGTTCGCGGGCGGCGGAAGGTCCGCGGGAAGCTGGGCCGTGATCTTTCCGATCGCTTTGATGGTGGGACGGATCGCGAAGTTCACAAGGTAAAGGACCGCGAAGCTCAGCAGGATCCCCGCCAGCACCAACTTGCCCCACGTGGAGCTCGTCAACGCGCTCATGGGGTGGGGGTGAAGGTAGAGGACGATGAATCCGGACAGGATCGTCAACCCGCCCGTGGCGTTGACGTACTTCATGGTGGCCACGATGACACGTGCCCCGAAGTCCCGTCGTGTCTCGGGTGCGGCGGTCGCGAGGAGCCGTTGGATGACCAACACGTTGAACACGCCGGCTCCGATCCAGAGCGCGGCACTGAGGACGTGGATGAATTTCACGATCGCGTAGACAATGTCCGCCATGGCGCGGAATTGCGCACGAAAGCATTCGTATTTAATGACCCCATGCGCCTCTGGCCGACGGGTTAAGAACCCAAACGGCCAGATAGTGTTGTGGTCGGCCGATGGGACCGATGCCCAGATCGAGGTAGGTAAGCAAACAATGACACAAGGCGAGGAACGGCGTTACGTTATCCTCCTCGTAGACGACGAGGCAGACATTCTCAATTCCTTCCAAGAGTTCCTAGAATCCAGCATCCCCGGCGTGGTCGTCAAGACGGCCCCATCGGGGAAAGACGCTCTTCCGCTCCTCAAAGGCCCATTGGACCTCGTAATCAGCGACTACAAGATGCCCGGCATGGACGGGATCACGTTCCTCCGCCACGCCGAACAGGAACACCCCGAGACCCCGAAGGTGCTCCTCACGGCATTCCCGAAACTCGACCTCGCGATCGAAGCCATCAACGAGGTCAACGTGGCGAAGTTCCTGACGAAACCCATCCCGCCTGACAAGATGCTCGCCATCGTACGGCAACTCCTCAAGATCCCGACCCCGCCCGATACGCCGGGCGGCCAACACGTCGGATTCCGTTGACACCCGATTTTCGTCCCGCGAACGGCAAACGTGGCTGACGAGTAAATCCTGTTTTACGGGTTTCTCAGTGCGCGTGATCGGCGTGGCCGCCGGATTGGTAGCCTCGCAACTCCGAGTATTGCAGGATCTGCGCGTGCGTCAGCACCGTCATCATCTCGAGGTGGGCCTGCATGTGGATCGCCCGGAGCTCTCCTTCGAGGGTTCCGATCTGCTCGGTGTGGTTTCGCAGCCGATCGGCGTCGATGTCTTGTGACCGAAACTCTTGGTCCAGGGACTCGTACGCCGAAACCAGCGCCGCTCCGGTCGCCTTGGCTTTTTCGAGCATCTCGGCTCGGATCTTCGCGGTCGCCTCCCGTTGGGATTCGTTGAGGCCAAGGTCGTCCGCGGACTCCAACACGTGTTTGGGTCCGGGGTATCCGTTGAGCTCGGCCGGCAAGGCGTAGCCCATGCCGTCGCCGTTTCGCAGGCCTTCGATCTGTTCCGGGGTGAGGCCTCGGACCTCGCTTTCCTGCAGTTGTGGATAGGAAGCGCTCGGGTGCTCCTCGTTGACACGGTCGAAACAACCGGCGAGACCACTCAGCATGACAAGGACCAGCACGGCCGTACGGGTGCGCATGGGCGCAAAAGATGGGGTGGCAGCCTAACGTTTTGGGTCATTTCCGGTCGAAACGTCCCCCCTAGACGTCGGACCCTCGAAGTTATATAGGGGACCCATCTCAGGAGGCCCACTCGCGTCCAAACCAGACCGCTGTCGAGGGCAAGTTCCCAAGTGGAATCCCTCCGATGCGGCCCCTGTCCTCCCCGGAGGACCTGCGCTCTCCCGCGCACCGTTGTGGGCTGCAACCCGCGGTCACGGTTGGACCAAATCGACGGCCGCGTCTGTCGATCGACTCCGAAACAGTTTGGCCCCGCGAGACGCCCGAGAGAGCGCTCTCTCAACTGAAGTGGAAGTGAAAGCATGGGACACAACAACCGCCCCATTCAAGGGTCGCGCGCCTTCTGGCCGCGAAAGCGAGCCAAGAGCCCGATCGGCCACATCAAGACCTGGCCCGACGGGGGTAGCGCGCCCAAGATCCAGGGCTTTGTCGGATACAAGGCCGGAATGACGCACGCTCACATCGTCGACTACCGACCCGCCTCCACGACGAGCGGACAGGAAGTCATCATGCCCGTGACCGTCGTCGAAGTCCC
>CAYOZB010000115.1:0-10290 GCA_964408365.1 uncultured Halobacteriales archaeon
CGGGGCCAACAACACGCCGCCCCCGGCCGTCGCGACCGTGGTGTCGTTCGGGGAGGCGCGGCCTTGGGTCTCGAACTCGGTCAAGAACGCGGCGTGCGCGATCTCCCCCAGCGGGACCGTGCCGGGGTGTTGCAATCGGAGAAGGACCGCGTTCGTCGCGACGCTCAATGCGGCGCTCGAGCCGATCCCGGAGCCGCTGGGGATCTGCGACTCTGTCTGCAGCCGCAACGGCCCGAGTTTCCAGTGTTGCTTCACTGCGCGTTCGATGTACGCGTGAAAATTGGGATCCAACGGGAACCCGTTGACGGTGAACGCGTCCCCGACGTGTTGGCCGCTGACGAAGGTGCGCCGTTGCAGGGCCAGGCTGAGGCTGGGTTCGCCGTAGACGACGGCGTGCTCTCCGAAGAGGATCACTTTCCCCGGAGCGCTCGCTTCGGCCTCAAGGATCTGCACAAGGTTCCCGAAGATGCGGCGGGGTCTTAAGCCGCGCTTCTTGCCTCCTTGATCCGGCGTGCGAACGATGGGACGCGTTTCTTTCCCCGTTTCGCTCGTCGCACCAACGGGATGGACAAGGCGCTGGAGCCGACGAGGCCCGCGGTCCACCACGCAGCGTGCCACCCGCCCATTTCTTTGGCGTTGGTCGTGGCGGTTGTGCTTGCAAGTTGTGCCGCGAGCCGTGTCGAGGCATCGTCGGAGCCTGTGACCTGGATGGGGTCGGGGCTAGAGACGTTCTCGGGAGGGGCGAGCGTCAAGTCGACCCGCGCTGAGTTTCCTGCATGGTCCTGGATCTCGAGCCAACCTATTCCGGCGGACGCGTTGTGGGACGATTCCACCAGGACTCGTTTGAGGGAATCCTGCCGCACCGTCCAACCCATGGGCAGGTCGGAGCTCACCGATGCCCAATCGACGCCGCTCGCGGCATCGGACGCCGTCAGGACGCGGACGCGGTTCGGCCAGGTGTCCACCAGCGTCCAACTGGGTGCCGTGCGGTCGACTTGGAAGTCGACTCGCCGCGTCACACTGTTCCCGGCCGCATCTTTCCCACTCAATTTCAAAACCCATTCGCCGGAGGCGGGCAGGGGGATGGTGGTGCTTGTCGCGAACGTCGCGTTCCACGGTTCCGGTTCCTTCGAGCCTTGGGGAAACAGTTTCCACGACGCACGAACAGGACTCGCGTCGGTGGCGTTCAGCGTGACCTGGACCGCGTTCGTCCAGCCTTCGCGAGAGGAGGCGAAAACGGGGCCGGTTCGGTCGACATGGAAGGTCGCGTCTCTGGGACGTGCCAAGGTTGCTCCATCGGCTGCCGTCGCTTGCAAGAGGCGCACCACGACGGGGCCTTCGGGCCACGAATCCATGGACGATAGGCTCGCGTAATACGTGGTGGCGTTTGCGAACCAGCGGCTGTCCTCCACGGTCCGACCGCCGATGTCGACCGTCGGAGCGAGGGACGCGTCCATCTTGCGGTCGAAATCGATCCGCAATTCCTGCGTGCCCGTGCCCCAATGGGGTTTTGCGATGCGGATCCCGACGACGGCCGGATGGAGACCCGGATGATCGACCGAAAACCGCGCCAGTTCACCATTGTTGCCGGCCGCGTCCCGCGCCCAGATTTCGTACATCAATGGAAGCCGACCCAGTGCCTGCTCGGACTCGAGGAGCTGTGTCTCATTCGCTGGCAGTTCCCATGCACGCGTTGCGGATCCATGGGTGCGCGTGACGTTCCACGCGATGACGGGCGCGCCGGATTCTTCTGCCGCCCGCCAAGAGACATGGATGCCGGTCGATGAAGTGCCTGTGGGGGCCGCAGGGGGAGTCGCGTCGAAACCAGCGGTGATGTTCGGGGTCCAAGGGCCGATGTTGCCCACGCGGTCGCGTGCGCGCAGCACGAACTGGGTCACAGAATTCGCGTCTACGAGAAATTCGTGGCTCGATGCCCACGCGCTCTCGTTCCCGGAGCGGTTTCGCCATTGCCATTCCGCTGCGCCCGATTCGTTGTCGAGCAGTGTCGGCGTCCACGATTGGTTGGGCCCGATCCAAACCGGGGCGGGTGGGACCACGATGGTCGGCGCGACCGCGTCTACGCGGATCGTTGCGGCCGTCGCGTTCCACGGTGTGCCGGGGATCTGCCACACCAGTTCGCCATCGAACGATGGCGTCTCGACCGCCACGCCGGGAGCCGTGGAGGCGATCAGTGTCTTCTCATTCCCACTGCGTCGGAATAGTTCGACCCGGTCGAACGCGAGTCCCGCATGGACGGGCCGCGCGGCCAACGTGCCGATCGCGTCTGGCGACCACCAACCGTCCATGGGCGGGGGTGTCCAGGATGATGAGATGATCCACCGTGGGGCCTCGTTCGGGGCTCCGGGGGTCGCGTGCCAACGTTTCCACCGTCCGTCGACGTGGGTGAGGGCTTCGTCGGTCTCGTTTCGCGCATCGGCGCTTGGGAGGACGGAGCCGGACCAAGTTCCGAATCGGATTTCGTCTGCTGGGGTCCCGTTCGCGGCAATGAGGGCGACGTGGCCGTTGTTGTTCAATTCTCCGGGTGGGTTGAGGGCGAGGCGACGTTCGCCGGGCAGGATCACGCCGCTGAGGTCCGCGTTGTTCGGCGTTGAGTCGTTGAGGAAGAGTCTCCAACCGCCGAGCTCCACGGCTTGTGTGCCGGTGTTCCAGAGTTCGACGTATTCGTCGCTGCCCGTCAATTTCCCGTCATCGTTCCAGTCGGAGAGGGGATCCGCGACAATCTCCACGATGCGTATCGAAACGGGTTCGTTTTGCCCGAGAGCGGTCGGCACCGCGAACGCTAGGAGGGGCGCGATGAGGATGAGGAGTCGCCGCACGTAAGCCGGTCGTGTCGCAACAGGTGGCTAAAAGGCAGAGTGGTAGCCACGTTTGCATGTCGCCGGATTCAGGCGGCTGGGGCACGTGCGTGGCGTCGCACGAGGAGGCTGGTGTACGCAAAGAGTGCGATGAAGCTGAGGGCCATGACGGCGCCGTACGCGGCGACGGCTATGCGGGGGGTCCAGTCGAGGGACCAGGCGGCGGCGAAGCATGCGATGACGAGGAGGAGTCGCGAGAGGGCCCAGGCGAACTGTGCGCTTTGTTTTCGCAGGACGGTCAGGGTGGAGGCGAGAGGTGCGCAGATGAGTTCGAGGAAGAACATGAGGCTGAGGATCTGTGCAAAGACGCCGGCTTCGTTCCAGGCGGGTCCGAGGATGAACGAGAATCCCGAGGGACCGAACAATGCGATGGGCAGGAGTGCGATGAGGCCGAAGGCGAGGAGAAAGAGCAAGAGGTGGCGGAACGTTCTGCGGAATTGGGTGGGGGATTCGTGGAAGAGTTTGGCTCCTTCTCCGAGGAAGGCTTGGGAAACGGCGACGCCGATGATGAACATGGGCAGGCCGATGACGCGGGTTCCCATGGCGAAAAACCCTGCGGTGGCGTCGTCGTACAAGGTGGCCAAGAGGAGTGGGGCGACTTGGAGGCTTGCCAATCCCGCCAATGCGTATCCGCTTCCGAACATGGGGTGATGGCGGTAGGTGCGGGCGACGTTGGTCAGTGCGCGTGGGGGGCGTCGGAAGGGGCTGTGCAAGGGTGAGAAGAGGAGTCGCGTGGCGGAAGTGATGCGCGCGAAAAAGTCGCCCACGATCAGCATCAGGGCGATGGGGGAGAGCAGGAGGGCCAGTCCGATCTGGGTGACGCCTTGGGTGAGGGCTTGGGCCCAGGCGGCGTCGGCGGTCGGTCGGTAGGTGCGACGGCGGATGGCAAGTTGTTTCAAGGCTTCAAACAGGGCGGTGAAGAAGACGCCGGCGGGGATGAGGAGCCAGATCCAGTTGCCGATGACGCCGAGGGACGTAGCGCGCCATGGCACGAACCACAATGCGGCGGCGAGGACGAGGCCGGTTGTGAAGGCGAGGACGACGCAAAGCCAGACCAACCGTTCCGCTTCATCCTCGTCCTTCGCGAGGGGAATGGCGGTCTCATACCGCAACGATGCGACGCTGGCGCCCAACACCAGCACCGCGAGGTAGACGGCCAAGACGCCGACGTCGGAGGGGACGTAGAGTCGGCTGAGGATCGGCGCGCTGAGAATGAGGATCGCTTGCGCGGCCAGGGTGCCGCCGGAGAGCCACGCGACGCCACGCACCAAGGGCGACGTCGCCGGGAAACGCACGGCTCCGACGAAGACATTTCGATACTAAACGAGCGCGGTCGGTGATAGGGACAGATCTGTCGAGCGATCAGCCGATTTTCTCGCCTTGGTGGTCGCGGCCGCTACTTCTCGCGTTCACCGCGGGCGACGCGAGCCCTTTGCTCGAGGTCCTCACCGCCAAAAACAATGAAGCCGGGCGGGGCAATTTCGACGCGAGGCGTTCGTTTCGCTTCCTTCCCGGTCATCTTAGGCCCCTATCGCTCGGCCCACCATCAAAGCGGTGGCTCCTACGAAGGCAAGGAACGCGCCCAGGAACAAATACAGTCCCACACGACGTACGCCGACATTGCGTTTCATCACTGCCCCGTTGGTTGAGGCGTATTGTGCGTAGCTCGAGACCAGTGAGCCGAGATGGTCCTCCAGGTCCCAAGTCGCGTCGGCTTGTTTTTGGTCCAACCAGTCGATCGAGGGCGCAATGTACAGCTCGTTCAGTCGACGGGCGCCGACGTACCCGTCGATGAACCACCAAACGGCAATCAAGTTGAGCACCAGGCCAACGGCGAACAACAGGGCCTCCGGGAACCCCGCGCGGATGTCTGGTTCCTGCCCAATGAAGAGCACCACGGTCGTTGCGGCCGCCACGCTTGCCAGGGCAAGAGTGATCATCTGTTCGGTCGCCTTGTCCAAACGCTCGGCGGTTTGCACTTGCGGGTCGATCAAGCCCTCGGCTCGGCCGACCATTCGTTCAAGAAGGTCTTTTCGTTCCGCGTCCACGACGACAGTTGTATCGCACGCCGACGCCTTTACACCCCCTGGGGGTTGGGTGAAAGTAGAGCCTTTTTCTTCTCAGCCGTGCGAAGCTGCGGCGGCTCTAGTCTTGGTCGCGCGTGATTTCGGCCCGTCCCTTCAAGTCCTCACCACTGATGATGATGACCCCGGGTGGAGCGATCTCGCTTCGGGGTCGTCGTTGAGTTGCCTTTTTTTTTCCGGCCATGGATTCACCATCAAAACAGGGCGGGCAGAAACCTATTTTTCAAGTTCGGCGCGGAACCGTCGGCGTCCGACCTCGTCGGTTCCCGACTTCACGAGGATGCTGGGTCCGGGGCGCTCAATGGGACCTTCTTTTCGTAGGCGGGTTGGCGTTTCAGACAAGTCAGCGTTCACTCTTTTTCGAGGTCCCCTAAGCCTTTCCGCCGGTGATCCGGGCGCGTTGCTTTAGGTTTTCGCCGCTTTTGATGATGACGCCGGGTGGGGCGATCTCGCTCCGCGGCGGTCGCTGAGTCGCTTTTTTTCCCATGGTTACACTCCGATTGTTCGCCCGACCATTAACGCAGTGGTCCCTAGGCCTGGTCGCGGGTGATTTCGGCCCTTCCCTTCGGATCCGCACCGCTTTTGATGATGACGCCGGGTGGCGCGATCTCGCTCCGAGGCCGTCGCTGGGTCGATTTTTTTCCCATATTATACTCCGATTGTTCTTCCGACTATTAAAGCAATGGCGACCGACTCCACCATGATTCCGGCCAGGAGGCAGAATAATCCGCGTGTCCGCCGCCCCGCGCTTCGCTCCATTTTCTTAACATTGGATTCGGCGTAGGCCGCATAGCTCGTAACAAGAGAGGACAGGTGGTCCTCCACCGTCCACGTGTCATCTTGTTTCTTCTCGAGCAGCCATTGGGCCGATACGCTTGGGTAGAGTTCGACGGGCCGGCCGACGCCGACGTACGCGTGGACGAAGAGAAACGCGGCTAGAAGATTGGCAACGAGCCCAACACCGAAGATTATCGCTGCAAGCGGATCCGCGTCAATTGCGGGTTCTTGGCCGACGAACAGGGCGACGGTGATCGCTCCGGCCATCGTTGCGATGGCAAGTCGGATCATTTGTTCGGCTTTGTCATCCAGTTCTTCGGCCGCGCGGATCTGGTGATCGAGGAGGCGTTCTGCGCTGGCCGCCATGCGTTCGAGGAGCTCTTTTCGGTGTCGCAATTAGGCCCGGTTTTCCTCTTGGAGGGTAAAAGGGAGTTTGGTAGCAGCGTTTACCTAGGCGTCCCACAACCCACATTACCGGCCGGTTGCTCTTGCCCGGTTTGTGCCCTGGCCACTGTGGCTTCGCGACCGCCGTTTGTGGTTGCTGCTTGCCGGCACGTTTGTGACGTTGGGCATGGCTTGGATGCTGAAGTCGCCGTGCATCGGCGCGGATTGGGACGGGTTTCAGTATCGGAACCTGTGTTACAACGACATCCAGCCGTTGTACCACGCTCGGAGCATGAACGAGGACGTGTTCCCGTATGTTGGCGCGGAGGGCACGAATCCGGACAGTGGGAACACGCCGAAAGGGTTCGTCGAGTATCCCGTTTTGACGGGCCTGTTGATGTACGTCGCGGCTTTGTTGTCCGGGTCTGGGGACGAGTTCATGCTTTGGAACTCGATCCTTCTCTCCGCCACCGCTTTGGGCACGACGGTGGTGTTGTTCTTGGCGAGTGGGGACAAGCGTGGCGTCGCGTATTGGGCCGCTGCGCCGCCGTTGATCCTGTACGCGTTCCACAATTGGGACCTGTTGGCGGTCTTGTTGGGCACCTTGGGATTGTTTTTTTATTCGCGGGGGCAGTTCTGGCAAAGCGGGGTTTTTTGTGCGTTGGGCGCGAGCGCCAAACTCTACCCACTCTTCTTCCTGCCCATGCTGGGGTTGGCGATCCTCGCGCGCGAACGACGGTTGGGACCGGATGGTTGGAAATTCGGGCTCGGCGCCGTCGGGGGCCTGGTCGCCGCCAACGGCCCGTTCATGCTTCTCAACTATGATCTGTGGAAGATGACGTACACCTTCCATTCACAGCGGACGCCCAACTTCGAGACCATTTGGTGGACGATCGCCCACTACGGAGGCCGCTGGAGACAGGATTGGATGCAAGAAGCCACTGCCAAGGACTTCATCGATACGGTCGGCATCCTCGGCGTCTTGGGGATCCTCACCGCGCTTGGCGTCCTCGCGATGACCGGACGCGTCCCGGCGCTCCAAGCCGCCTTCGGGGCGATGCTCACCTTCATGCTGTTCAACAAGATCTACAGTGTCCAATACACGCTCTGGGTCATGCCGTTCTTCGTGCTCCTGCGCCTGCCGATCCGAAAATTTGCGGCGATCATCATCGGGGACACGATCGTCTACATCGCCATCTTCACGTTCTTCCTCCACTTCGACGACGGACGCCACGACGAGTTCTACAATTACGTCGCGATCGGAGTCCTCATCCGAACCCTCGCGTTGGCGTGGCTACTCGTTGGTGTTTTCCTTGGGGGTCGCGAACGCCGCGTCCACGATCGAGTCGGGTGGCTGGAAGAGCAGATGGTTCGGGTCGCGGGCCCTTCGTCAACGACGGTTCTGCGCAACATCCGGGATGAAGAGTGAGGTTGGTCGTGCGTGCCACCGGCTCGGGCCACCGGTCCGGGGTCGGCGGGTGGTCTTCGTAGACGCGGTCGCCGTGGCGCCGTCGGAAGGGGCGGTTGAACGCCGGTACGTGACGTCGGATGCGTCCACGGCGAAATCGGGATCGGAAAACCCCTACGAGGCGATCTTTGTCTTTTGGTTGGGCCACTTGTTCACACGCCCGAGCCGCCAAGGGCCGCGTCTGCCTTCTGCAGCAGGTCTCGAACCTTGATGGGTAGGAATCCCATGAGATGTGCGAGGTTCGTGGCGTGGGGGCGCAGGTGTTTCACGTCGTACTCGTCCTTGGAGATTTTGCTATCCAGGATGCTCGCCTCGAACCCGGAAAGGACCTGGGTTCGGCGCAGGAAGGTCCGGTCCCGCCATGCCTTCAACTTGTACAACAAGAGAAGGTCGGCCGTTGGGATGCGCGCCACGAGGTCGTCCTCGACCCATTCCACTGTGTGGTCCCGCAGCATGTTCCACGGCAACTCCAACTTCGGGTCCTCCTTGAATTCGTTCGGGTGTTCCCAACTGGCGACGTCCATGACGACGCGCACGGTGCGGTCAGCGACCCGCACGTCCTTGTAGGGGTCCGTGGAGAACAGAAGAGTCGGCGTGACGTAGCTCTCCGCAGCGTAGAAGCTGGGCATGCACGCGTCGATGTCTCGGCGCGACGGAAAGACGACGTCGATGTCTTTGCTGCCCAGCCCCCGGTGGTACTTCCAGGCGGGCCAACCGCCGACGATGGTAGGATGATAGCCAAGTTTTTGGTTGCACCAGGCGAGGAGGGCCTTCAACTGGTCGTAGCTGGCGCCCGTGACGTCGGGTGCGTACGCGTCGTCAAGCGCCAATTTCGAGCCCCCATTGTTGACGTAACACGTCGCGCGCCAGATACAACTGGTTCGCGCACGCCAGGTCGATGGTGGTCCGGATCGGATCCGTGGCGCCGTCGCGGACTTCGTAGTCTCGTAGGGGCATGCGTGCCGAGGCGTAGATCTGGACCCGGGTGCCGCCGCCCGCGTATGGCAAGAGTTGACGGATCAGTCGTTCTGGGGCTTGGCCACGGGCGTAGAGTTGGATGGGACCAGGCATCGAGTAGTCGCTGTAGCGTGCCAAGGCGGTGGCGAGGCATTGGATGGCGTTCGGGCCAAGGAGCCGGGCCAGGTCGGAACGCGCGTTTGCAGGGATGCGGAAGTCGGCCTCGTAGACGAGCTCCTGGCGCATGTTGCGGAAAATCGGGTAGAGGCCGATGATGCCGGCCGGGTTCACGAGCTCAAAGAAGGCCCCACCCTTTCGGACGTGGCCCAAGCCGACCAGCCACTGTACGACCCGATGGGCCCAAGGGTGACTGACCTGCGCCTCGCGGGCAAGCTCCAGCTGAGTGAACGGGCGACCATGGCGCTGAAGGATGAGGCGTAGCAAGTGGTGGGTGGCAGGGCGTGTCGGATCCATTTGTTAACTCGGAAGGCTACTATTAGTCTAGACAGTTAATATATTTGAAGTTTTGTGTAGCCCAGTTTTCGAGCGATCGGGCGTGGATTGAGTTGATCGAATTTCCGAGCAGACGCCAGGGTTCGGCGTCCACGACCACCAGGGAACGGGGTCGTCGGTGCCCAGGTCCCGGCTACGGGTCCGGGGTCGGCGGTGTGGCCTTCGTAGACGCGGTCGCGCCCCGCGCGCCTTTGCGTCTCCGGATTCGAATTGCGGTTACCCGCAGTTACGTCAAGGCGCGATCGTAGATGTTGCGCCGGTGTCCCGCCCGGATGAAGTCAAGGATCTGCTGGCCGGTGAACGCTCGAGCGTAGATTCGATAGTCGCCAACGCGGAGCGAGAAAACGTCGGTTCCCTTCAAGCGCTTCATGGTCCGGAGGGGGTCGCCCTTGATTTCGTCCAGCTTGCGAAGAATACGCTGGGCAACGGGCAAATCGACGTTCTTGAGGTCCGCCACGAATGACGGTTGGAAGGTGTACTCCCACGTCATGCGATGCCGAGTTCCCGCTTCACCTGATCATGCGACAGGCGGGGTCCGCGGTACAATAGGCCTTCCAAGAGGCTGCGTCGGAATTCGGGCTTGAATCGCCCTTCGTCGTCGCCTTCGGGGACGAGTTTGAGAAGCATGGTCATGAGTTCGTCGTAACTGTGTTTGCCTTTGAGGCTCTGGAGGGCGTCCCTCGTCCTGGCGCTGATCTTGATCGTGGTCGTTTCCGCCATCGGTATCCTATCGGTATCCATTCGGTATAAGCCTGTCGCTCCGGGGGGGATCATTGGGGGCTCCGTACAGTCGAGGACGATGGGAAGAGAGCCGCATCCACGCCCACGAGCGCCACGTCGATTCGGTCGGATGGCAAAAGGCATGACGCGGCAGCAAAGCGTCATGGTCCTCCAGCGTGTGGGAACCGGGGCTGAAGACCAAGAGCGTCCTCACGATCGAACCCAAACAGACGCGCATGGACATCGCGGGCCGACTGCGCGCCATGGGCGTGGACGCATTCATCCTCGAATCGCAGACCAAACGCGCCGCCGAAACGCACACCGCGTTCTTCTTTCGAACCATCAACGACGAAGACGTGCAGACGTTCCTCGCGTATTGGCTGCTGGGTCCGCAAGAAAAAGTTCAGCGGCCGCGGCCGGGGAACCACTTGCTGTACGCCGGATGATCGACGATCGCAAGCACGTACACGATGCGCGCGGGCCCGTCCTTGATGATGGTGTACAGGAACCG
>CAYOZB010000116.1:0-10284 GCA_964408365.1 uncultured Halobacteriales archaeon
GAGCGCGGAGGCGGGTTCGTCCATGAGGAGGATCTCGGGTTCCACGGCGAGGGCGCGGGCGATGCAGAGGCGTTGTTGCTGTCCGCCGGAGAGGCCTATGGCGTTGTCATCGAGGCGGTCCTTCACTTCGTCCCACAAGGCGGCGCGTTCGAAGCTGGTCTTGACGATGCGGTCCGATTCCTCGCGGTTGATTCGTCGGTGGACGCGGGGCCCGAAGAGGACGTTGTCGCGGATCGATTTGGGGAAGGGGTTGGGCTTTTGGAACACCATGCCGACGCGTCGTCGCAGGCTCACGATGTCGATCGCTTTGCCGTAGAGTTCTTCGTTGCCGATGCGGACCAGTCCTTCGGCGCGGAAGGAGGGGATGGTGTCGTTCATGCGGTTGAGGGACCGAAGGAACGTGGATTTCCCGCAGCCCGAGGGGCCGATGATGGCCGTCACCGTGCGGGATGGGATCTTCAATGAAATGTTCTTGAGCGCATGACTCGCGCCGTAATAGGCGTTGAAACCGGCCACATCGATGGCCGTGTCCGGGCCCGCCACCGATGGCATAGGCTGTGCTGGGACGGTCTGCATCAGGTCCAACGAAGTTCTCCGAGTCCCATCGGAGGTAGAAACCGTTGCTACTGAATCTCCGGAGGACCACGGAGAAATCTGACTCTCCCTGGACAGACTTCATTCCGACGCGGCCTCTCCAGAGTGTTCAATGCACGTATCAAATGCTTTTGCCGCGATCGGCCTCGTCGGCGTCCTTGTTCTCTCCGGATGTGTCGGATCGACCGGCGGAACGGGCGGAGACATCCCCTTCACGATCCCGTCGCAGAACGTCGCGGTCGCGGGCTCCGGCGCAACGTTCCCCAAGCCGCTCCTCGAGACCTGGGGCATCGAATTCGCCCAGTCGTACCCCACCGTCAAGGTAAGCTACGCGGGCGGCGGTTCCGGCAAAGGCATCAAGGACATCACCGACAAAACTGTGCTGTTCGCCGGATCGGACGCCCCCATGGGCCAGGCTGAGCGGCAACTCGTCACGAACCTGCTCCACATCCCCGAGACCTTGGGTCTCAACGCCGTTGTCTACAACGTCGAAGGCGTCCCCGATGGGATCAAGCTGGACGGCACGACGGTCGGCAAGATCTACGTCGGCGAGATCAAGAACTGGAACCACGCCGACATCAAGGCCCTCAACCCAGATGTCACGTTCCCCGACGCGACCATCGCCATCGTGTACCGCAGCGACTCGAGCGGCACCACGTACGTGTTCACGGACTGGCTCCGAAAGACAAGCCCCGCTTGGCAATCCACGATGGGGACCGGCCCCAGCAAGAAGCCGGACTGGACCAAAAGCAGCGCCACCCAGCTTTCCGGAAACGGGAACGACGGCGTTGGCACCACGGTCGACACGACGCCCAACAGCATCGGATACGTCGAATTGGCCTACGTGAAATCCCTGGAGCTCAAGGCCGCGAACGTGAAATCCCACGACGGCGAATATCTTGCGCCCACAACGGCCGGGGCCGCGGCCGCCGCCGCGTCGATCGCCGAGACCCTTCCTGGACCGCTCAACGACTGGTCCGCCGTGACCATCACCGATGCCCCCGGAAAAGGCGCCTACCCGATCTCGAGCTTCTCCTACATCTTGGTCTACAAGTCCGCAACCGATTATGGAGGAAAAGTCACCCAAGCAGAGTTGGATGGTTTCAAGGCGTGGCTCTGGTGGGGCCTCCACGACGGCCAGGCACGTTCCGAAACCCTCGGCTACGCGCCGCTGCCGGGGCCCGTCGTCAAGCTGGGCGAGGATGCCCTCCAATCTATGAGCTAACCGGGACCCGCGGCCGAAGGCCCCGGAAATTTCCAGGATATGAAGGTTCGTCGCGTGCTTCATTAAGGGCCCCTAAGCGAAGCCAACTGGTCGGCAGGCGACTCGCGAGGGTCGTTTGGCGAAGGGAAGAGGGAATTCGAGATGATCACAGACGACCAACTGATGGGAAAGAAACCGGTCGACATGGACGAGCTCAAGGAAATCAAGGTCAAGCTGCCTGTGCGGCAACTTCTCCAGCTCCACTATGCGAAACTGACATCGGACCGTAGCATCAGCCAAGTCGTCAACCAAGCCTTGAGCGTCTACTTCGCCGAACTGCGCGCGCGGACACACCCGACACCGACCGCTGCCTAGTCCACGTTCATCCAGACCAAAACAGCCGGGTCGCCAAGTTCCCAGGGCGGCCCGGCCTATTTTTCACGTTTCTTCCGGTCGTCCCCTTCGCGAAATGTTCCCGCGATTTTCGGCACCCTTACGGGCCTTTGGCCGTGCAAGCCAAGTGACCCCCACGGGCGCTCTCCGCGCCCTTATCTCATGCGTCCACACCATCAGATTTCATGAGCGCGACACCCCTCGTTCGAGTCCCTTCGGAATGGGCGGTGGCGCTCGAGATCCGACCTCGACTCCGCGCGCTCCTCGATGCCGAATCCCGGCAGTCGGGTCGCTCCGTCAACGAGATCCTCGTCGAAGCGATCGGTGACTTCCTCCGCGCCCACCCCGTCTCGTTGCGCTGATTCACGAGCAAGGGCGGTTCGCGACCACCATTGGTTCTTGGAACGCCAGTCCGCGTAGGGATTCAAGAACCGAAAGCAGCATGCGGCCCGGCATGGGTTTCCTGGGCTTTGGAAAAAAGAAGAAGGAGCCATTGACCGACCCCGTCTGCGGAATGGAAGTCACACCCGAAACCGCGGTGGGAAAAGCAGAGCACGACGGCGTCTCGTTCTATTTCTGCAGCCAGAATTGCCTCGCCACGTTCAACAAGAATCCACACAAGTACGCCCACGGCCCCGACGGAACCCACCACTGACGACGCGGTACGACCGCGCGCGGTTACAGCGGCTTTACAAGGGACCGTTCCGTTGGGCCGCAGCCGATGGCCCGACCCCTTTCACCGATCCTCACCCTCGAAGACGAGTTCCTCGGGGACGAAGAAAAACCCGATCCAGGCGAGGAGTACCTCGAAGCCCTCGCCATGCTCGAACAACTAGGCCGCAAAGTCGCCACGATCGGCGAAGTGGCCCAGAAGGTCAAAGTCCGGCCCCCGAGCGCCGTCCAGATGCTTCGCCGCCTGGACAAGCAAGGCCTCGTGAAGTACGGACAAGGCGAAGGAGCGCGGCTCACCGCCAAAGGCCGACGGATCGGCCTCAAGATGGTCCGCCATGGACGACTCATGGAAGTCTTCATCGCCCGCGAACTCGGCCTCCCCGATGACCTCGGCGTCGCCCATGCGGTCGAACATTCCATTTCCACCCGGTTCGCGGAAGCCCTTTGCAAACGGTTGGCACACCCTGACACGTGCCCGCATGGCTACCCCATCCCCGCAGGGCTGTGCTGCCCAAAGCAGTCACCGGGCGCCCCCCTAGAGCGGTCATGACACCTCACTGACACTGACGACGTCACCGTTCAAATCCAGTCGGACCCATTCATGTGGCCCGCGCGGCTCGCTGGAGCGCGGACGGTCACATCAGTGGATCGCAGAACAGCCGGATAGCCGTGTTCTTCACTGCGCTCTCGGCGGCACACTTCGGCCGATAGGACTTTGCCTCCCGGCAAAGTGCGTCGTCGGCGTCATCTTGGCAGCCTTTCGCGGTCCCCTGGCCAGGGTTCCAGAATGACACCATTTCCGCAGAGATGCCGCACGCTTCGTACGCCTTGTCGTGTCGTTCGCAGGCCTTGTCCAAGTCGTTATTGGGTCTGAGGTCTTTGCCGTTGCCTGCCAAGCGGTTCCCCCCGCCGCACCAGTTGAACCCGATGGCCACGAGGCCCGACGGGTCGCGCCGATTGATGGGATCGTTGTCGACGTAGGCGTACAAGTTGAATTGTCCGCCCTCGAAGAGAATGGGATCCCGGGCCGTCCACTGGCCGGCCCAGGGATCAAGGTCCCGGTGGCCGAACCGAACCAGGCCGGTCGCGTCGTCGGGGATGCCGCCCGCGAAACCGATCGGCAAGACCAGCGCGGGGTCGGTGTCCGATAGGACTCTGCCGAACGCGTCGTACGTCACTTCCTTCAGAATCGCTCCCACGGAGTCAATGACGAGCACCGGCGAACCGACCGCGTCGGTCACCACGTACTGGACGGAACCGTTCGTCTCCATGGCCGCCAAGCGGTCATCGACGTAGTAGAGATGCAGCAGCTTCCCGTCTGGCCCGCGCGCATCCGTCACAAGGTAGTCGTCCGCGGGGTCTCCATAATAGTACTGCCACGAAGCGCCAGACGCTTCTCGGAGCACCACCCGACCCAGCCCGTCGTATCGGTACGAGACCGGGTCGCGGCCTTCGGGGCGGGCTTCGACGAGCTCGCCGATGGCGCTGTACGTGAACTCGTCCTGCCCTCGTCGAACAAGGAAGCCATCGGCGTCATGGGCGTAGGAAAGGTCGCCGCTCGAAACGACCCGGTCCTGCGCATCGAACGTCGCAGTTTCCTGCACACCGTTCAGGGTTCGACCGACCCTGTTTCCATTCGGGTCGTATGCGTATTGTTCGAACACGCCGTCCGATCTTGACAGACTGGCGATGCGGCCATCGGCGCCGTATTCGAAAGCGGTCGACTGGGAGGTGCGCGTCGAGGTTTCGGACGTCGTCGCGATCCTCCCGAACGCGTCGTAGGTGAGGGCCCGATGGAACACCTCGATCCCACCCACCGTGTACGCCATCGTCGCGAGGCGGCCGTGCGGATCGCGCCCCAGCCCTATCTCGAAGGTTGCATCGGAGGCCTTCGCAAGGCTACTGTTGCCGTCATACTGGAAATAGAACCGACCTTCACGGACCAGTTTCCCATCCAAGTCGCGGGACAACGGCAACTCCGGCCCCCCATCGAGTCGCACACCTACGGGGAAACCGGCGCCCCTGTAGCTGTAGTCGTACCGGGCTTGCACCGCCCCCGTCCATTCCACGCTCCGAATCCATTCGCCGACCGTCCGCTGCGTGAAGTTAACCGTCGCGGAGGCCGACGCCCCGTTCCGTGCGATTGATGCGGACGAATTGTCGGCTGCGGAATACGTCCAGTCAAGGCTGCCCTCGGGGAACGTCCTGCGCGATAGCCTGCCCGCATGATCGAAGGCAGTCGTAACGGTCCGTCCAAACGGCGAGGTGGCGCTCGTGGTTCGCCCTGCCTCATCATGCCCCCACACGTACGATGGATTCTGGGGCGGCGTATAACGGCTCAGATGACCGGCGGAAGAGTACTCCATCGAGTGCAAGTCCCCCGACGGCATGGTCACCGATTTCAGCACGTCGCCCAGGACGTAGTCGAAGACATACGAACGGCCGCTTGGATCCGTGGCTTGCTGGAGGCGTCCGAACGAATCCCGCGCCATCATGGCCGTCTTTCCGTCCAGCGTGACCCTTGACGGGAGACCGGCAGCGTCGAAGTCGACCACATACGTCTGGCCGCCCTCTCTGACGGCGGCGATCTGTCCCGTCGAGGAGTACGTGAACTCCAGCGGCGCTCGGCCGGCGCGCGCGATGACGAGGGGTTTGCCATGCAACCCTAATTTCATCGTCGCGGTTCTTGAGCCGGCGTCCACATCCCAGGTGAGGTTATCACGTTGGAACGAAGCCGTCATGGTGACCCCATCCACGACGCTCGTTTCCCTGAATGAGACGAGCGCCAATGGATCGTTGGGATCGGCGAGCGTTACCTCCCGTCGAGCCGACCACGATGATGCGTAGCCTGACCCCGCCGTCGAATGACGCGCGGCCGTGTAGTCGACGAGTCCCCCCCAGCGCGGGTCCGGTTGCTGCGCCTCCACCACACGAGAACCGTCCGAATAGTCGCGCCGCTGGGTACCGTCGGCGGCCACCGTGATGGTTTCGTTGCTGCCGTCGGGGAACTCGTTCCTAACGACGCTTTGGCCTTCGGCCGTGACGGTGAACGTGCTTCGGCTTATGGTCCCGTCCGGGCGCCGGACGGTGACGTTGTGGCCGGCCGCGAATGGCTGGAAACTGAGGATGAATCGCCCGCCGGCCGGATTCACATCCTCTGCGAGGCGTCCCTGTTCATCATAGTGCATCGTGGATCTAGCGTCGTGTCCGGTCACGAACTCCTGTAGGAGCCCGCCATCGCCGTACCGCATCTGCGTTCGGCCCCAGGTCGGCTCCTGGATCTCGACGAGGAATCCTTGTTGATTCAGCTCGAGGAGCGTGCCCTCACCGGCCGGCGCGAAGATAGTCGTCCTCGAACCGGAGCGGTCGAACCGTAGGACCTGCCCGAAGGCGTCGCGGGCCTCGCGCAACGCACCGTTGGGTTCGTGCTCGAATGCCCAGAGGACGCCACCCGTGAATGCGTCCAACGTTCGTGCGTGGGAACCGTTGCGGTCGAACAGCCAGACCTGCGACCCGTCGGCCGACGGCACCGCACGAAGGCCATCGACCGAGCTGGGCGTCCGCACCTGCCGTATTCGGTGGTTGCCTGTGTCCACGATCATGGCGCTGCCGTTCCCAGACGCAACGAGGTCGACCGGCCGATTGAGTCCGGCCCTGTCCGCAGCCCGGCCGTCTCCAGAGAACGTTGCTGTCCCCTCACCCGCGAACGTTCGAATGTGACCATCGGCGCCGATTTCGTAGATGATGTGGTTACCCGGGATCGTCACGTACAATACGCCGTCCGGCCCGACATCGATGCCGCCCGGCTCGCCGATGGACGTCGTGGCTGCCACCTCGTCTTCCAACACGAACGCGGGTCGCCCATCTCCGGCCACCGTTGAGATTTGGCCTCCTGGGGCCACGTACCGGATTCGTCGATTGGTCGTGTCGGCAATATATAGGCCTCCGTTGGGCGCGACCGCCACATCGAGCGGCGCGTCGAGCTGAGCGGTGGTAGCCGGTCCGCCGTCGCCGCTGAATCCTCGCTCGCCCGTGCCGGCGACCGTCGTAATGACCCCCGCCGGGGAAATGCTTCGGATCACGTGATGAAGAGGGTCGGCGAAGTAGACCGTGCCGTCCGGGCCGACATCGATTCCGGCCGCGTCGAGTGCCGCATCGCGGGCAGGCCCACCGTCGCCTGAGTAGCCGCGTTGCCACTGGCCGCCCAGCAGTTGGCCAGCCACGTGATGCAAGGTGCCATCGGGGTCGAGGCGAGTGATTCTGTTATATTCGGCCAGGTAGAGCGCGTCGCCTGGCCCCATGGCTATCGATCGAACATACAATGACGCCTCCTCGATCCGAATCGGCGCGTACGATGCTGTGCCCCCACCGATCCCACTCGTCAACTCACGGATGCGATCGTCCTGGACCACGCGAAGCTTCTGGTGTTCAGCGACGAACAAGGTACCGTTCGAGGCGACGGCCACTCCGACGGGGTAGAACAGCGTCGCACGATTGGGCCGGCCTCCGTTTCCCACGCCGTCGACGTGACCCCGGCCCACGACGGTCTCCATGATCCCGTCGGGGCGGACACGGCGCACGAGTTGCGCGAACTGGTCCGCGAAGTACACGGAACCGTCGGGCGCCTCGGCGACCCCATACACGTGGCCGACGTTTCCGCCGATTGCGGGCCCGGGTGCGTCCCACTTGGTGATGGCGAAGGAGTAGCCGATGGGGCCGTCGCCGCCCGCGACGAACATAGATGCTTGTCCCGTGGGCGAATAGCGGAGGATGTTGTTGCCGTTGCCCTGGGCCACGAAAAGGTCGCCGTTCGCCGCGAACTCGATGTAACGCGGGTCGAAAATGGGGTCCACGAAGGTCTTCAGAACGCCGTTGGGCTGGACGAGGCGGATCTTGTTGGATTCAGCAATATGGGTGAGGCCGTTCGGGGAGACAGCGACGTCGGTCGGATTGTCCAGCGAGATCGTGGTGGCAGCAACCCCGTCGTCGCCATGGTCCTCTGTTCCGGCGCCGCCCGCGACCGTCTCCCAAGTGCGGTCGGAGCGGACGCGGATGACCTGGGAATTCCACAATACATGGAAGTCCCCGTTGGGACCGATGTCGAAGGCCTCGAGGGATTCCAAGGGCTGATCCGGGATGCGGTGGCCGTTCAGCATCTCCGAGAAGGGGACGCAGTCGCCATTCTTCACGAAACCAACGACCGGAGGCCCCCGGGCACCGTTGATGCTGTACTGTGACTGAATGAGGCATTCGGGGTATAGCCCGCCGAAAACCACTTCGCCGTTTCCGTCGGGATTCACGCGTAGGAGCCCGCCATCGAATAGGACGTAGAGAAGACCGTCCGGCCCGACGGCGACCTTCAGGGGGTGCATCTTCAGCGTGGTCGCGGGCCCCGCGTTCACTTGGAATGCCCCGCCCCCCGCGATCGTCGAGATGATGCCGGCGGGGTCGATCTTACGGACCCGCATGTGGTTCGACGCATCGACGATGTACACCGACCCATCCGGCCCGACGGCGACGTCGTGAGGGTCCGAGAGTTGTCCCTCGAAGGCAGGCAGCCCGTCGCCCGCGACCTTGTAGTTGCCGCCCCCGACGATGGTCTCGATCCTCGCCCCGAACGTTTCCGGAAGTTGGCGCTTTCCGCCTTCGCCCAGATAAACAGTGCGCGTGTGCAGGTTGAGTTGGTGGTGGTCGCTCAACGTCCATCCTCCCAAGCCGTGCATGCGGGCATCGAATGCCCCGACGACATCGTCGTACTCCGACCAGAACGTGACCTTGCCGGCCGCACGGTCACCCGTGATGGAATCCACGCCGGGCCGGTTCCAAGCCGGCTGAGAATCGGTCCCAGGCACCATGTATTCGACGTCGTACACGTACCCGACGCGCACCTTGGCATGGCTCGACGTGCTCAGCCGCCGGCCGTAGTAGTCCGTCCCGTCCCATTCCACGCGGTGGACGGTGGGCGCATTCGGCGGCAGCAACTCTACGATCTGGCGACCGGCGATCTGGACGTCGATCCTGATCCCTACCAGACTGGGGGGGCGGTTGCTGCCAAGCGTAATGAGGAGCTCGTTCTCCGCGGTCCGGCCCGGGACGCGGTCGGAGCGGTAGTGGAGACGCTGGGCGGTTCCGGCGATTTCCAGCTCCTCGGTGAGGACCTGCTCGCGGGCCTCAATGACCGAACCGCCCGCCTCCTCACAATCACCGCACGGCGGCGGGGGCCCGTTCTTGGGGCTCTCTGCGTCGTCCGGAGGACGGTAGGGCCAGTTGCAATCCCAGGGTGTGAAGTGGTCGACCTGGATCCGCCACAGGCTGTCGCCCGCCCCGTAAAGGGAGGCGATGGTCTCTAGTTCGGGCGTCGTGATCCCGAGTCCCGCCAATTGGCCCGCTGTTGCGGCGACGCCGGTGCCCACCACGTCGAGGACGGCCTTGCCCGCTTCGACGCGCAGAACCGCGATGACGCGCCCATCGTCGGCGGCGACCCATGTCTCGTTGGCCCGGTCGTAGTATCCGAGCGGCACCTTGCCGCCAACCGGGAAGCCGATGAAGTTCTCGACATAATGGATTACGGGCTTCGAGAACGACAGCGTCGTGGCGCCGGCCGCGATCGCTTCGTCCGCCGAAAGCTCGAAGGCGTACGTGTATCCGCTTTCCCCGGGCAGCCCGGCCGGCATCGCGATGGGGCCCTCCGCACCGACCGTGTACTCTGTGGATCGGATACTCAAAGAGGTCAGGGGCTTCGAGGTGCCGTCGGCGAGCGTCATCGAGGCCTCGGTGCCTTGTTGGAAGAGGAGCGTCGATTGTCGAGAGCCATCCTCGTCGGTCACGACGCTTCCACGCGCGATGTCCAGGGGTTCGCGAAAGTCGATGGTTGTGACGGCGCGGTCGAGGGAGACAAGAAGAACGTCTTCGGAAAATTCGTATTGAAGAGGCGCTGGGTCGATCGTGCGATGTGCTTCGAGGAAGCCTGTCCTGCGGAAGACGAGCGTGAACTCGTCGCCGCCGTTGACCACCATGATGAAGGTTCCATCCGCCCGCGTCGTCGCGAACCCGTACTCGGGGTGGTCAGCGACCGTAACGATGGCTCCTCCAAGAGGCCGCATGCCGGACTGGTAGACGCGGCCGCGGGCGATTGACACGCTATCCGGATCGAGCTCTGACTCGTCAAGGCCCTGCTGGTCAGCGTTTTCGCCGCGGTAGATGATTTCCGCGGCGGTCGCGAAGGTGGAAGGGACGAAATTCGGCGAGGGGCCCAGCTTTCCCGTGAGGATCTTGTGGGCCACGTAGCCGGCGCCCAGCCCTGCCGCGAGGAGGATGGCGACGAAGAGGATTGCTTTGGCCTTCGGCGTCCGCGCGCGAGGCGGCGGCGCAAAGCCGGTCTTCGGCGCGACTGGCGGGGATGGGCCCGCCGAGGGGGCGTG
>CAYOZB010000117.1:0-10207 GCA_964408365.1 uncultured Halobacteriales archaeon
AATTGACGGAAACGATCAGCAACGCCGTCATCGACCAACTCATCGGACCCGAGATCGTCCGCAAATACCTTCACGAATCAGGGATCATCCGTGAACTCATCATCGAGGCCGCCGATGCGTCGCGGGACCTCGTCGATGACCGACGGTTCCGTCAAGAGACCAAGGCGTTGATCTACGATGCCGTCGAGGCGTTCGCGTCGAGCGACGAGACGAAGGACACGGTGGCGAAGGCGCTCGAGGAACGGATCCGCAATTGGACCGGCAGCGACGCGGGCGCCCGGATCGCGTCCGCGTTCAAGGCGCTCTGGGGACCCATCCTCAAGCGGGAAGTGCTCAAGGCGCTCCCGGAACTTCCGAAGGCGCTCGAGCACGCGTTCAAACGCATGGACCAGAAGATCGCCAAGGTGCCCGGCTGGCTTGAATCCAACCAGGGCAAACTGGAGAAAGCGATCGCCGACTGGGCTTCCGCCATCCTACGACGGATCGATTTCAAACCGATCATCCTGCGACAACTGCGTTCGATGTCCCCCGACGCCATGGAAGCCATGCTCGCGAAACCGGTCTCTGGGGAGCTCCGCTTCGTCCAGGTCAGCGGTGGCATCTTCGGACTCGCGGTGGGCGCCGCCCTGCTTTGGGTTCCCGTACGTTGGGGACTGGCCGCGCTCGGCTTGGTCCTGTTCATCATCTACGCCGTGACGCGGCGACCTCAGGACACGTTGGAACAATTGGACGCACCCGACCCGGCGCCCGACGCGTGAGCGTATCGCAATCCGACGCGCCCGAGAAGAGTCGTCACTTCGGCTTCTTGTCGTTCATCCGCGTGTGGAGGCAGTTCTGGTGCCGTCCGGGTTCGCAGATGGTCACCAACCGCTTGGGTGGCGTCTTCACTTGGAGCCCACCGGAGCGAGCCAGTTCGAGTAACGGTGGTCCTTGCCGCGTGCGGCGGCGAAGAACGCTTCTTGCAACCGCTTGGTGATGGGACCCGGTTTGCCGTTGCCGATCATGCGGTCATCGACCTCCCGCACGGGGGTCACTTCGACGGCGGTGCCGCTGAGGAACACTTCATCGGCTTCGATGAGGTTTCCTCGGCTGACGCTCTGTTCGTGGGTCGGAATGCCGAGGTTCTTCGCGATGGTGAGGATGCTGTCACGCGTGATCCCGGGCAGGTTGTCTTCACTGGAGGCGGGCGTGTACAGTTCGCCGTTTCGGACCATGAAGATGTTGCATCCGGCGCCTTCGGCGACCATGCCGTTCTCGCGAAGCAGGATCGCTTCGTCGTAGCCTTGCTTGCGGATCTCTTGGTAGGCGAGCAACGCGTTGACGTAGTTCCCGCCGAGCTTCGCGGAGCTGGGGACGGATGTGCCCGGCGTTTTCCTCCAAGACGATGTCTTGATCCGGACTCCGTCGCGTTGGCTGTGCTCGCCGAGGAACGGTCCGAGGGGGTAGGTGGCGACGATGACGTGGCTTTGGTTGTTGTCGAACTTGAAGCTCAGGCCGCCTGCGCCCCAGAAGACGAGGGGACGCACGTAGCAGGAGGCGAAGCCATTGGCGCGGACCGTGTCGAGGCACGCGTTTGCCAAGTCTTCGGGGGTGAAGCGGAGTTTGAATCCAAGGAATCCGGCGCTGAAGAACAACCGTTCGATGTGGTCTTGGAGTCGGAAGATGGCCGGGCCTTTCGGGGTCTCGTAGCAGCGGATCCCTTCGAACGTCGAGGTACCGTAGTGGAGCGCGTGGGAGAGGACGCTGACCTTGGCCTCTTCGGGCGGCACGAGGTTCCCATCGAACCAGGTGAGGTACGTCGTCGCGACCTTCGGCGTCGCCGTGGTCGTCGTGGTCTTATCGTTTCCCTTCGTCGTCAGCTTTGCCGTGGTGCCCGCCATGGTAAAAATTGCCCCGAGGCCGCAGTGGCATGGCTAGGCGATAAAGGCATCCCTGGGCCCCTGTCGCAAAGTGGGCAGTTTTCCCTTGGGCGCGGGTTCAACGCGGCGAGTTCGTCGAGCAGCCGGGTTTTGCACCGGTTGCAGGGTAAGAGCCTTACCACAAAGGGTTACCCACCCGACGCCGTTTCTGGGCGTGTTGGTCGAGACCCTTGAGGACCCAGTGGTTGGCATAGTGCCAGCGTCAGCCCCGCCCGCGGGTCGGCTTCGACGCTTCCTCCGCATCCTTCTCGCGTTCATCCTGCTCGTCGTGGGTGCCGTGTTCGTGGTGACCCCCCTCGTGCCCGGATGGCCAGTGATGGCAGTCGGCTTGAGTCTTCTTGCCCCCGATTATGTGTGGGCCCGGCGCTTACTGCACCGGTTCCAACGCGGCGACAAACGCCAGAACATGTCGCGCAACGATGGCGCGGATCCGTCGCCGTTGCCGCCCATCCTAGCATCATCCCGATCGGATGAGTGAATCCAAAGACCGCATGGTGGACCACAGAGGGAAGGTTGCATGGTCATTGGCGTGTCGCCGCTCGACGTTTGGTCCGTCGCCCATGTGGCGTCCGGGGTGTCGCTGGCGGTGGTCGGGCTCAACACCCGTTGGTCTTTGGTCGTAGTGATCGGGTTCGAGTTCCTGGAAGCCGGGCTGCGCCTGGTGCCGGCGGGCGATGGTCCGTTGTTCGAGTACGAATCGTTCGCGAACATCGTCGCCGACGTGTTCATCGGCCTCATCGGGTATCTGGCGGCCGACGCGGCGTTTCGACGCATGTCGTGGCGACGATTGTTGCAGCTGTGGCAGCGTCCTAAGCCGTAGCGCCGCGTTCGCGCATGATCGCGCTGTGCGCCAGGTGCGTGAATAAGGGTGTCGCGGCGGAGGCGGTGCGTTGGCCGTGTTTGGTGAGGAAATATTCGATGCGCACCGGCTGCTCGTCGAAGAGTTCGCGCTCGATGAGACCCTCTTGGCGTAGACTCTTGAGTTTGTCGGAGAGCGTGCGCGAGCTCAATCCCATGAGTTCTTGGAGTTGGTTGAACCGGGCGCGACCGAGCGCCGCGATCGTGTAGAGGAGTTCGGGCCCCCAAGGTTGGAACAGGGCGCGGCTGGCGTTGATGCTCGTGCGCAGCCACGCGGCGCGGGCCTTGGGTTCCTTGCGTTGGAGGAATTGGAGGATCGCGAGGCTCAGTTCGTTCGCACTCTTGACAGCAGTCTTGAACTGTTGGCTCGCGGAGCCATCAAGGACCGGGCAGTCGTCGGCGACGAGGGGGGCGCTGTGCTTGGACGCAGTGGCTTTCATGGGTTGCACCGGGTGTGGCTTGTCTTGCTGCCGTGATTAAGTGTGCCAAGCGCATAAACTTTACCGATGGAAGCGACTGTGCAACCAGAAGGGCCTGGTCGGGTCGAACGCAAACTCGTCAAGACCATGGTGCGCAACGTGCTCGGCTGGAAGCCACCGCCGCGGACGCAGCAGATCCTCACCAACCTCCCTTGGGAGGCATTCACGTTCCAGGGCAACACGGGCGCAGAGATCGCAGCCCGCTGGTTCGCCGCGCCCGACGCGCGCGGCACCGTCATCTTGGCGCATCCGGACCGTCGAGCCGGGCAGCAATGGTTCCTGCCGAAAGGGTACATCGAGTTCCTTCGCGACGCACACTACAACGTCGTGACGTTCGACTTTGCCGGCTACGGCGACAGTCGCGGCGGCTCCACGTACCTCGTCGAGGACGTCATCGCGGCGTACCATTTCACGCGCAGCCGCACGGATCTTCCGGTGCACGTGCTCGGCGTCAGCATCGGAGCGTTCCAGGCCGCCAACGCGTCCCCCTACATGCCCGGGCTCGGCGCGCTGATCCTGGAATCCCCGTTTCCCACGTTCAATTCGTGGTATGGGCGGGGATGGGGTCGACTGAGCATGTCGGTCTTCGACGTTCTGTTTCCGAAGACGTCGGCGTTGATCCAAGCGAACAAGAACGTCGCGAAAGCACAGGCCAAGCGGATCCTGATCGTGGGCGCCGACGGAGACCGCGTGACGCCCATCCGGCTTTCGGAGGCCGTGATGGCCGAAGCGCCGCCGTCGCGTTCCGAATTCTTGCGACTCAACGGCTACGACCATTTGTCGCTCTTCGAGCGAAGCGACGAATACCGCGGACGGATCCTTGAGGTGCTTGCCGCGTCATCGTAAGGCCGCGGTCGGGGCCGCCGGATCAGGCGAGCCTAGCGGCCGGGCAGGATCTTCACGACGCTCGACGATTTCGGTTTGTCCTTCACTTCGGTGCGTCCGGCGCGCAGCGACCACGCGTCGCCGGTCGCGTGACGCTCCCGCACCAGTTCGCCTTTGGTTTCGAGTCCGCTCAAGCGTTCGAACGCTGCTTCGATGCTCAGGCCGAAGACTTCCGCGAACTCGCGCGTCGCCAATCGTTCACCGGGAACGAGGACCCGGTCCATCGGGGGATCCGGGAGCGGTGCGTGCGCCTGGCCGCTCACGGATTGGGCGATGCCGACCAGGCCGGGAAGCGTCTGGAATCCTTCGACGCGGACGGTGCGGTCGCCGCTTGTGATGAGAAACGTCGGGTAGCTGTGAAGGCCTTGTTCGTGGACCTTGTCCAGTTGCGTCTTGAAGCTTTTCTCCGCCGAACCGTCGGCGAGGGCGGCGCGGAACTTGTCGGTCGGGATGCCGACGCGGGCGGCGACCTGCGCGGCGACCTCGGGTCGGCTGATGTTGAGAGCATCGAGGTACGCCGCTTCTCGCAAGGCGCGCAAGAAGGAGAGTTCCCGTTCGGGCTCCGCGATGCGTGCCGCGTGGACGAAGGTGCACGCGGGGAACGTGCTGGTGGCAGGGTCGCGTCTGATGCCATCCGCGCGGATCGGCATGCCGGTCGTGCGTTGGACGATCGCGAAGAACCGTTCGATGTCGAAGCCGACCTCGCGAGGATCCGGCATCGTGGGGAACATGCCGCCCACGAGGAACCGGAACTCGATGCTCGGGTACCGGAGCTCGATCGTGCGACGGGCGGGTTCGAAGCCCCAGCACCAGATGCTCCAGGGATCAGTCAGGAGTTCGACGCGCACCTTGCCGGGATGTGGACGTTCTCGCAGTTTGTTGCCGAAGTCCAGAGTCTCCACACCATGCCAAGCGCTTGGGCGGATCTTTGTGGATGACGCGCCGGATTCGGATGCCATTGCCTGTCCAAGGAAGGCCCGCGGTTCTTGGCCTTACCGGCCGCTTCGAGCAACTCTCCGAATGACCCACAAACCCTAAAGTACCTCAAACCGAGGGCATGAGCAAGGGATGTTCAGTGCCTGGGAATGACCGGAATCAACCGAGTGTTCGCAATTCGCCGGATGCGAAGCCCGGCTTCACACGACCTCATCTGACAGATTCATTGACCGAACTCGAAGACCGCGGCTTCCAGACACAGTTCGTCGTCCGCGATGGCCAGCGGCTCATGTGCGGCGAATGCCGCGCGGAATTCGACGCGAAGGACATTACCTACCTCGAAGGGCGTCGGGTCGACTTCGAAACCGATCCCAGCGAGCAATCACTCATCACGGCGTTGCAATGCCCTACCTGCAAAGCCAAGGGCACGTACGCGTTCACGTACGGACCCGGCGCCGACGCCAATGAAGGCGAGATCCTGCGCATCCTGCGACACCAGCGACGAGACCAGCGTCCGACGATCTAAGAGCGACGGTTTGCGCGTCCGAAGCCTCAGTCTCCGACGTCGCACCCGCGACCATCCTCTTCGTCCCGTCGACGCTGCGGCAACGTGCCGAGAGGACGAAGCGGATGTTATCGGCGATTGTCTGCGACCTCCACACCGGCTCCCTGCGTTGCTCTAGTGCAATTATCGACAAAAAAACAAACTTCAAGACGGGGTCCTCTTTCGCGGCTATTATCCCTTAGCGTGGTGGTGGGTTCCGGGGGGGTTCCTTTAACCCAGGCCGCGAAGAAGGGGGGGTCAGAGCAGTGAATCGTACACTACAGCGGCAGCTAGGTCTCGTGATTGCAGGCTTGTTCCTCGGAGGAACATTGCTCATGCCGGGGCCCGCGGCCGCCCAATCCGCGCCGATGAAATTCGGAATGGATGTCGGGGCGGTCGAACCCATGAAGGCGTGGGGCACCAAGCCCGACTACGCCACCATGTGGGTGGGCGTGTGGACGCTCAAAAGCGGATGGGGCGGCATCGACGCCCAGCTCGACAACCTGTACGATTCCGGCGTCACGCCCGTGATCCACTTCTACTACTGGGGCAACGACATCTCGAAGAACTGCCTCGAGAACGGCTGCTGGAGCACGGTCCACAACTCTTGGAAAGACAAAACGGGTTGGCAACAACTCGCCCAAGGCCTCGAGGACCACCTCAACGCACGCATGAAGGGCCGCGCGGTCGTCATCGTCCTGGAGACCGAGTTCAACAAGAACGACGCTGCGACCTACGAAGCCTTGGACGGCTACTTGATGCAGAAAGCCCAGTTCTTCGAGAACTCGTACCCGGCGAGCGAGGTCGCACTGGGCTTTGGCAACTGGGGCGCCAACAACTGGGGCATCTTCGACCGCGCCGCCGGTGCGTCTACGTACGTCGGGACCCAAGGGATGCGCGGATCCACGCGGGATTCGGTCACCTCGTACACGGGCATGGTCGGAAGCCTCCTCACGAGCGTCAAGACCTTGAAGGGACAGTTCGGCAAACCGGTCTTCATCACCGACATCGCCCTCAGCAGCCACTGGGAGCCGGAATGGCTGAAGCACCAGGCGACGACGATCCAGTCGCTCATGGACCGTCGCGGCGAGTTCAAGTCGGCCGGCGCCGTGGCCATGATGTACCGCGGCCTCTACGATGCGCCGAACGCCAACACGAACGAATACTACGGCGAGGGAGAACGGCACTTTGGCATGGCGTGGTCCGGCAACCGGTCCTGGAAACCGGCGATGCACGTCTGGTTCGAAGCAATCAAGGCCGAACGCGGCGCACCATCCTCGGGCGGCACGTCTTCGACGGGTGCGTTCTCGCCGACCTTCACGGTGCCGGCGAACAACGTCAACGAATGGTGGGTCCAGGTCGCCGTCAAGGCCTCAAGCACCGTGACCGGCGTCACGGCCTCGGTCAATGGCGGTTCGCCCGTCGCGTTGGCGCGCCAGAGCTGGGGAGACTGGGGCAAGTCGATCCACGCGACGCGAGGCAGTCAGGTCGTGTTCAAGGCGACGAACGCCGACGGCCAGGTCGCCACCTCGCAAGCATTCACGTGGCTCTGGTCGTCCAGCACGACGTCGAGCACGTCGTCCCCGACCTTCACCGCGACGTTTGCGCCTCGGGCGGTCGGCAATGACTGGTGGGTCGAAGTCTACGTGACGAGCGCAAAGACGGTGTCGAAGGTCGAAGCCAACGTGAACAACGCCGGATACAAGACCTTGGATCGGACCAACTGGGGCACCTGGGGCAAGAGTCTCCACGCTCCGAACGGTGCGCACGTCGTGTTCCGGGCGACCGACTCGAGCGGCGCGACGGCGACGAGTTCCACCTACACGTGGTGAGAAGAAAATGCGAGGACACGTCGCCGGTCGTTAGCGGCGGGCGTTCTTGCTGACCGTTCGCGCGATGCGTCGAGGCCTACTCCGCGTCCGTCGGCGGGGTGCGTTCGATGCCGAAGGAGACCTTGACGTTCACCCGGTACTCCAAGATCTTGCCGTTCGCGCACTTGACGCTTTGATGCTCGACGCTGCAGCCAGTGATTCCGCGCGTCGTGGCAGCGGCATCCTGAAGGACGTTGCGGATCGCGTCGTCGAAGCTCTTGGCGGAGCAGCCGACAAGTTCGACGATCTTGGCCGTGCGGTGCTCATGGATGATGTTTTCGCCGTCGCGGGTATTCGTTGCCTGGGTCTGGGGGCCCTGGCCTCGGCCTCGTGTCGGGGTGGTGGGTTGCATCGTAGGACTCATGAGTTCGCAGAGGGCGCGCAGGTTCAAAAGTCCGATACCCTCGACGCATGTGCTACGCGGTTGAGGGCGATGTTTCGGTTCGATGGAATCCGGGTGGTTTGCCGGGGGTTGGAAAATCTTCGTCTTCGTCGTCGAAGTCGAAGTCGTCGTCCTCGTCGTCGCCGTTGTCGGTGCGCGTCAAGGTTTCCTCTTCGCGGGGGGCCCAGGGGGCGCTTTGCATGGTGCTTTTGCGGCCGGGCATCTCGTTGGACCGTCGCTCCCGGCCGGGGGCGACGCGTTGTTAGCTCGGTTCGCCCGGGGGATTCACTTCGGCGTCCCCATCGGAGGGCCGGGCTCGTCGACGCCGAGTCGGCGCCGTTTTTCTCTCGACTTTGGATTGTGTGTCTGCCATTGTTTTCACATGTGTTCCCGGATGAATCAGAGGGGCGCGCGCACCCGGTCCCCGTTCCCTCCGGAGAGCGATGCGTAGAGGCTTCCGCGTTGGGTGAGGCGCGCGGCGCGTTGCCGGCCGAGTTCGCGGATCTCGACGAGTCCGTCCTGTTGCAAGGGGACGAGGATGTTGCGCACCAGCCGCGTGGTCACCGCGTTGTTCCAGTTGCGGACGCTTCGGACCTGTTCCGGGGGCGGCGACTCGTAGCCGCTTCCGGGGATGTCGCCGAGGAACTTCACGATCTCGCGGTATTCCGCCAATTGTTCGGGCCGGTGCTTGAGGAACGTCAGCAGCCGCATGCCGAGCGGGACTGGGAGGAGCAGTGGCATGAGTTGGAGTTCCCGGACTTCCAACATGCCTTTGCTCAGGCCGTGGTCTTCGAACTCTTCTTCGGAGACGGAGTAGCCGCTGGGTTGGACGTAGTAGATGGTTCCGCGGCCGTTGGTGAGGTGGGCCATGCCGATGAGCCCGGCGGCGAAGGCGATGAGTTTGGAGCCGGAGCTGAGGTTGATGTGTACGCGGTTGCCGGCGGCGATCTCACGTACGCAGATCGACGCGATCTGGGAAAGGACCTGCTCGAGATCCAGTTCGGGCCGGAGGCGGGGGCTGGTGCGGGAGATCATTTGTCGCTCGACCTGCGCGAGCGGTCGCAGGAGTTCCTCGACGCGGTTTGCCAAGCGTCGGGACGGGTCGGCGTCGGGGATGAGTAGGATCACGCGATGCGCGTGCAGCACGGCGGGGGCCCCGTTTTGGGGTAGGAACGGCAATACGGCGCGGTCGACTTCGCGGGCGACCGGGACGATGTGGACATCCTGGGTGAAGCGGGACGTGTCCGCCGTCGCGGTGGCGGTTTCCGTTGCATTTGTTTCCAGCATCACATCACCGTCAGTCATCGTGGGACCCCTCCCAACGGTGGACCGCGGTACACCGAATAGGAATGCATCCTTACCCGCGTGGATGAAGGATTAGGGTTTTGGTACAACCTTGTGCCCCGCGGCGCCGGCGGCCTATTCAGGTCGCGGTGGGCCGCCGGGTGCGTCGCGCCCCACGTCGCGCGCGTAGTCGCGCGGACGAGAAGGTGACGTGTGCAGGTCATCGATGTTGAGCGGACGGTTGATGTCCCCGACTTCGCCGCCTACGGTGCCTGGGGCGACGCCGGCGATGGGAGCTCGCTCGTCCTTCTTCTCGCAGCGCAGGTACATCGGCTTCTCCAGCGTTGCACTGAGGCGTTCGTCAAGGTTCTTGATCTCACGACCGGAAGGATCGTCCTGTTGGCTCAACCGAAATACGCGGTACCCGGAGGCCTTGTAGCCGGCTGCTTCGCAGATGGCTCGCACGGTGGGTCGCTCCTCGCGGATCTTGACTGGTTTGTCGTTGACGAAGAATGCCGCCGCGCGCGACGTTGAGAGAATCGAGGAAGTGCGCCGGTCCATGTCGGCGTTCGTGGGCGATTCGATGGAACGGTTGGATTGGGGGATCGGTGTTGTCATGCTGGTTACTAGATTGCTTCTGGGCTTAAGGGGTCCCCACAATTCGTGTGGATGACGTGGATATGCGCATGTCCTGGGGCGAAACGTTGCTTGAGCTCGGCAAGGAGCTGTGCCGTCGCCGGTGGGAGTTGCGTATAGAAAAGAAAGGGAATGGGGAAGAGACGCTCACCGACGATGCGGTGAGCGGTTGGCCGCCTCGCTGAGCGACCCTAGTTCGTGTACCCGGCGTCGTAGTAGACTTCCACGTCGCCGTCGTACGTTGCGCCGCCGCTGTGCGCGATGATCTCGAGCGTGTAGACGCCCGGATCATTGTTCAGGACCATGTCGCTCAGTTCGAACGTGTGGTTCTGGTTGGCGCTGATGGTCTTCTCTTCGCGTGCGATTTCGTCCATCTCTTCGTTCAGGACGCGCACTTCGATGCGGCTTTCGCC